>JAZPYJ010000156.1:0-5500 GCA_045544075.1 Thermoanaerobacteraceae bacterium | reverse complement strand
AGACCGCTTGGCCTCCGACTTATTATTACATATTCAACCTCTGCATCTCTCAGCATCTTGGGAGATACTTCTCCGGTAAAAGCTCCGCTGTCTGCGCAATGCATATTCTGAGCTCCCACTCCAATGGAACTGTTTCTTAATATTTCCACTGCCGATGTCAAATCTATGAACGGCGGGCAAACAACTATATCCGCTTTATTAAAATCAAGTTTCTGTGCAGAAAGCTCCTTCAAAAACACTTTTGTTTCAGAAACTGTTTTATTCATTTTCCAATTGCCTGCAATAATAAGCTTACGCATAATCGATCCTCCGTCTATCTGTCCAGCAATACTTCCATAGCAGGCATTTCTTTGCCTTCCAGGAATTTCAGAGTTGCCCCGCCGCCCGTGGAAACATGGCTGATCTTCGAAGCATATCCTCCCTTTGTTACGGCAGATACCGAATCACCGCCTCCGACAACGGTAAATGCATCAGCTTCTGCCATGGCTGCAGCGACTTTAAAAGTTCCGTTAGCATATGCCGGATTTTCAAAAACTCCCATCGGTCCGTTCCAAACGATAGTCTTGCACTTTATAATCGCATCATGGAAAAGATCACAGGTATCAGAACCGATGTCCAGAGCCATCCAATCAGGCGGAATACTGTCTACATTCACAGTTTTATTCTCCTCATCCTCATCCAGCGATCTGGCGATTACAACGTCAACAGGAAGATATACCTTGACACCTTTGTCTTCAGCTATTCGTAAAATATCCAGAGCTTCTGATTTCTTATCTTCTTCCACAAGTGATTTTCCCAGCACTTTCCCCTTGGCCAGCAGGAACGTATTAGCCATACCGCCGCCAATAATAATCTGATCTACTGTATTGAGAAGATTTTTGATAACACTCATTTTATCTTTGATCTTAGCGCCGCCTATAATTGCCATGAACGGTTTCCGGGGATCGTCCATAAGAGCTGTCAGATTATCAATTTCGACACCCATCAACAGTCCAGCCACAGAGGGCAGATATTTTGCTATTACAGCGGTGGAGGCATGTTTGCGATGAGCAGTTCCGAACGCATCATCCACATAAATTTCTGCCAGATCTGCAAGTTCTTTGGCGAACACTTCATCACCGGCTTCCTCTTCAGGATGAAAACGAAGATTTTCCAAAAGAAGGATCTCACCCGGTTTAAGCGCTGCAGCCTGTGCTTTTACTTCATCTCCGACACAATCTTTTGCCATCAGCACAGGCTGATCCAGCATTTCAGCCAGT
Source organism: Thermoanaerobacteraceae bacterium (assembly GCA_045544075.1). GTDB lineage: Bacteria > Bacillota > JAZPYJ01 > JAZPYJ01 > JAZPYJ01 > JAZPYJ01. The sequence goes on along the minus strand of JAZPYJ010000156.1, from coordinate 4,241 downwards.
CGAACCGCCACAGGAGCCAACGACATTTCCGGCACAACTTTCCCTTTAGGCCTTCCCAAATGAGACATCAGAATAAGACTGCATCCCTGTTCAAGCAAATATCTGACAGTTGGCAGAACAGCTTTGATCCGCTTGTCATTGGTTATACAACAATTCTCATCCAATGGAACATTAAGATCCACACGGACAATAATCCGTTTCCCCTTGACATCAATGTCTTTGACTGTTGCTTTCATGCAGACAATCCTCCTTTTGTTGTTTGGTTAATGCAATGGTACACTGCTATAATGATTATTAGGTGTTTAATAAAACCATTTTATTCATTATTAATAGCCCGATACTCCTCAGCTATCTCATCCAACTTCTGCAGTCGGTGACTTACTCCGCTGCGTCCTACCGGCGGATCTGCCAATGTGCCCAGTTCTTTTAAACTCAGTTCAGGATACTGAAGCCTCAGCTCAGCCATTTCCCGCAAGGCAGGCGTCAGGCTCTCCATGCCGCCGCACTTTTCTATATATTTTATATTCTCTCGCTGACGCGCCGAAGCAGCAACAGTTTTATTTACATTAGCAGTCTCGCAATTTACCAGACGATTCACCTGATTGCGCATATCTTTAAGAACTCTAACATTTTCAAAATTCAAAAGCGCTTTGCTTGCACCGATCACTCTGAGAAAATCACTTATTTGTTCACTTTCCTTAAGATAAACCACGTACCAGTTTTTGCGCGATCCTATTTTAGCTTTCAAGCCAAATGTCGATATAAGTTCAGCCAGATCCTCTGCAAACCGGCGTCTGGTAGTAATAATCTCCAGATGATAGTCTGCCGATGGATTACTGACCGATCCCCCTCCCAGAAAAGCACCGCGCAGATAAGCTTTGCGGCAGCAAAGCTTTCTCACAAGTTCCTTATCGATCCCCTCTATGTAAACATTGCGCTCAGCATCAAACAAGCCCGTTGCCTGAAGTATATTCATAAGATTGCGACTATCGTTTATCCGGACATAATAAACATTATTCTTCTTTAATCGGTTTTTTTTACGCACCAGGATCTGCGTATGAACATTGAAGAGTTTTTTTATCAGGCTGAATATTTTGCGCGCAGCTGCAGCGTTCTCGGTCACTACACGGAGCGTCATTTTATGCGGACCGCCATATTCCAATGTTCCGTCCATCTTGATCAGAGCTGCCAGCTCCGACAACTGACAGCAACGTTTGCCGCTTTCTATTCTGGCTATTTCATCTTTAGTTGAAGCAGAAAAAGATGTCATTATCATACTCCTTTGAACAAGCGGACTTTTGCTTGGCATAATCGATACCCATTCTTGTAAGTATTATAACTTCTCGAGTTAAAAACCGCAAGAATAATTATATTGAAAAACGTTTTTTATGATCGTCTCCCGAAAATATAAAAAGATATTTTAAGATATTTTGCCTTTAATTTAATGATACATGTATTATTCATTTAAAAATAATATTTATTACACGGAAATTTGTTTGTCTTTTGTATAAATAATTCTTGAATTTTACTGCAAATACTACTAAAATAGTATTATAATAATTTTTCAGGCATCACTATCCTTTGCATTTCGGTCTGATCATACATAGATTATTCCGGAAACGATCAATTCAGTGCTGTCTGAAAATAATTCAATATATTTAAGGAGGATGAGGTACTGAAATGAAGAAAAAGTTTTTAGCAGTAATGTTGATGTTGGTTATGATCACCGCTCTCTGCGCTTGCGGCAGCAGCTCCGGCACCTCGGATCAGGCCGGCACTGAACCGATCAAAGTAGGCTTTGTTCACATCGGGGACGAAAATGACCTTGGTTATACATATAACCATAATCAGGCTACTCTTGCCATGGTCGAAGCTTTAGGCGGTGAGTCGGCAGTTCAGACCATTACCAAATGGAATGTGCCCGAAGGCGCGGAATGTGCTGATGCTCTGCGCGAACTGGCTGAAGAAGGATGCTCAATTATTTTCGCTACTTCTTTCGGATTTGAAGATTATGTCATGCAGGTAGCGCCTGATTATCCTGATATTGAATTTTGCCATGCTACGGGATATCAGTGCTCCGCTTCCGATCTGCCTAATGTTCACAATTACTTCGCTAAAATTTTTGAAGGCCGTTATCTTGCCGGTATAGTCGCCGGAATGAAAGCAAATGAAATCGATAACAATAAGATCGGTTATGTAGGTGCATTCCCCTATGCCGAAGTTATCAGCGGCTATACTTCTTTCTATGAAGGTGTAAAATCTGTGTGCCCTGATGCTACAATGGAAGTGATTTATGTAAACAGCTGGTATGATCAGGAACAGGAATACCAGGCTGCCAAAACTTTGATCGACGATGGCTGCGGAATTATCAGTCAGCATTCCGACTCCACCGGTCCTGCTACAGCCTGTGCTGAAGCCGAAAATGTTTTCCATATCGGTTACAACAACAGCATGATCGAAGCCGCTCCAGAAGCATCCATTATTTCTTCCAAGGTAGATTGGAGCGCTTATGTGATCTACGCAGTACAATGTGTCATGAACGGTGAAACTATCGATAAAGACTGGTGCGGTGATTTTGCAGGCGGAGCAGTCAAACTTACCGAGCTCAACGAAGCAATCGCCCCTGAAGGCGCTGCCGAAGCTCTGGAAGCAGCTGAAGCCGGTCTCGCAGATGGTTCTATAAATGTTTTCGCCGGTCCTATGAAAGGTGTTAACGGCGAAGGAGAAACCATCGATCTGGCTGAAGGAGAATTCTATCCTGAAAATGAAAAAAGCAGCTGCCCGTCATTCGATTATGTGATCGATGGCATCACTATAAAATAGATAATGATATACAGCTGCTCTCCTTTCATCAGGAGAGCAGCTTTTTTATTTTTCAGCGGAATGCTGATTTACTTTACCTATATCCCGTGATATAATATTTTGGTTAATATCTTTCATATAGAAAGGAGATGTAGACATTGGAATCGCCTTATGCCATCCAATTGAAAGGCATCAGCAAACATTTCGGAAAGATTATTGCCAACAACAATATTTCTCTCTATTTAAAAAAAGGCGAGATCCTTTCTCTGCTGGGCGAAAACGGCAGCGGAAAGACGACCCTGATGAATATGCTCTCCGGTATATATTATCCAGATGACGGCCAGATCCTGGTAAATGGTACGGAAGTTGATATCCGTTCACCCAAAGATTCATTCGATCTGGGAATCGGAATGATCCATCAGCATTTTAAATTAATTGACGTTCTTACTGCAGCTGAAAATATTATTCTCGGCCTTCAGGAAAAAGGCAGATTAAATCTCAGGGAGACAGCAGGCAAAGTAAAAAAAATCGCGGATCTTTATGGCTTTGATATCGATCCCAACTGCAAGATCTATAATATGTCTGTCTCAGAAAAACAAACTGTAGAAATAATCAAAGTTTTATATCGCGGCGCGGATATCCTGATCCTTGACGAACCTACAGCAGTTCTGACGCCGCAGGAAACAGAAAAGCTGTTTTCCGTATTGCGCAATATGAAAAATCAGGGCAAGTCCATTATAATAATTACACATAAACTTAATGAGGTCATGGCAATATCTGACCGTGTTGCAGTTCTTCGCAAAGGCGAATATATCGGCACGCTAAATACAGCCGAGACCAATGTCAACGAACTAACCAGCATGATGGTCGGCAAATCTGTTTCACTCAATATCGAGCATCCCGAGATCACTGACAGAGTTCTGAGATTGGAAGTTAAAGATCTTACCTGCATCAATTCCGAAGGAGTTAAGACCCTGGACAAAGTATCTTTCTCTGCCTATGGAGGAGAGATTTTAGGAATCGCAGGCATTGCGGGCAGCGGACAGAAAGAACTTCTTGAATCCATCGCCGGCCTGCAGCTGGCTGCAAAAAACAGTGATATTACATATTATCCGGAAAACCAAGACAAGCAAAAGATCATAGGAAAAACACCTGCTGAAATCGCACGCATGGGAATAACTCTGTCCTTTGTACCCGAAGACCGTCTGGGTATGGGTCTGGTCAGCAACATGGATCTTACCGGAAACATGATGCTGAAGAGTTATAAAAACGGCAATACAGTTTTTACTAATCCTAAACCTTCTCAGCAATTAGCAAATGAAATAATCAAAGAGCTGGAGATAGTAACTCCTAATCTGGAGACTCCTGTGGCTCAGCTATCCGGAGGCAACGTGCAAAAAGTTCTGCTTGGCCGTGAAATATCAGCCAGTCCTACCGTT
>JAZPYJ010000155.1:0-5325 GCA_045544075.1 Thermoanaerobacteraceae bacterium | reverse complement strand
CACGTATCGTTTCCGATCCGTTTGCTTTTCTTTCGACTTCTCTGCTCAGTTTTCAAAGATCTCCGCGGTCCCCCGCGCAACTTCTTTATATTACCATATACTTTTCCCTGTTGTCAATAACTTTTTTTCTTTTTTGAACTTTTTTATTCGAACAACACATCCACATTACCGATTAAATAAATTCTTCCTCCGAATCTTCTTTTGACTCATAATTTTCTGCCGCTGAGGTGCTGTCCTGAACATTCCGCAGACGGCGCTGTATAGTTCGGCTCTTTCTTTCGGCTGCTTCGATACTCGTACTGGCCTCCTGCAATTTTTTCTGAGTTTTTGATAATAGTTCGCCAAAACGGGAAAACTCAGTTTTAACGCTCTCCAGCAGCACCCACACTTCGCTTGATCTCTTCTCCAGTGCCAGAGTCCTGAACCCCATCTGCAGACTGTTAAGGAGAGCTGCGATCGTAGTCGGTCCGGTAATAATTACATTATATTCTCTTTGAATCAATTCGAACAGATTGCGGCGAAGAACTTCAGCATACAAGCCTTCCACCGGCAGAAACATCAGTCCGAAATCCGTAGTCTGCGGCGGGTCGAGATATTTATCATGGATGTCTTTGGCAAAAGATTTGATCCGGCGCTCCAATTCGTTTCCGGCCTCATTAAGCAAAGCATTATTGCCCGTTTCGTAAGCGTCCAGCATTTTGTTGTAGCTATCCAGCGGAAATTTTGCGTCTATTGGCAGCCACACCTCCTGATCATCTCTTCCCGGCATCTTTACCGCAAATTCCACCCGTGCATTGCTTCCCGCCTTCGTTGCAACATTTTCCGCATATTGATCAGCTGTGAGAATTTGTTCAAGCAAAGCACTCAACTGCATTTCTCCAAGAATGCCTCTGGTCTTGACATTGCTCAGGACTTTTTTCAGATCACCGACGTTCACTGCCAGCACCTGCATCTCACCAAGGCCTTTATGGACCTGCTCCAGGCGTTCACTGACCTGTTGAAATGAATCTCCCAATCTCTTTTCCAGCGTTGTATTCAATTGCTCGTCCACCGTAAGTCTCATCTGCTCAAGTTTACGCATATTTTCCGCTTGCAGATTGCTTATCTGCCGTTCCACGGTATCACGCATTTTCTCCAGTCTGTCCTCGTTGCTGCGGGTCAGGGCATCCAGAGAATTAAATAATTGCTCAAACGAAGTATTGGCCTGCTGATTCTGCAGAAGTGACGTTTCATTGATCCTTTTAAGCAAAGAGTCAGTTGTCCGGTCCAGCGAATGATTAAGCTCTTCACGATTAAAGAACAATGACCGCTCTAGTTGTTCGTCCTGTGCTTCCCGAGCCCGGACAGACGCTTTCTGTCCGCGGATCGTTATAATAATATTTATCAGCAAAAGAACAGCTGCAACTGTCAGACAGATAATCATAATGATCTGCATTTTTATATTCCTTTCTCACTGTTTTATTAAGCGTTAACACAGCTTTCTGAACGCATTTCAGCACTTCAATTATACCATTCAAATGATAAAAAATCTATATACCAGCTAATATATTCGAAAATCGTAATTTCAATAAGTCCTGACGTATAAATAAAAGACTGAATAGAATAATATTATTATTATAGTATTTTTCAGCTAAATTCGAAATTAAACAGCGTAAATTTATGTTTGCCTTAATGTTTTTATAGAGTTTAAAATAGCTTTAGCACTCAACAAGGAAGAGTGCTAACAAAAATTGCTTTCCCTTTGTTTTTACAACAATTATCATGATTTCACAGAGAAACCATCATAAAGGAGGTCATAGAGTTGATCAGACCATTAGGTGATCGTTTGGTAGTAAAACCATTAGCCAGCGAAGCAAAAACCAAAAGCGGTATCTTCATTCCTGATACTGCTCAAAAACAGCCTAATAAAGGCGAAGTAGTCGCTGTCGGCAAAGGTCGTTATCTTTACGACGGCACTATGGTTACTTTAGAGGCTCAGGTCGGAGATATCATATATTATCCAGGATTTGCCGGCCATCATATCACTGTTGATGAACAGGATTATATCGTTTTGGATGAAGACGAGATCCTGTGCGTAATCGAATAGGCCTATAATAAATGAGGAGGTAACTGCAATGCCAACAGGCAAAATTATCGTTTTTGATGAAAAAGCCAGACGGTCCATCGAAAGCGGAGTTAACAAATTAGCTGATGCTGTCAAAATCACTTTAGGGCCTAAAGGCCGCAACGTTGTACTGCAAAAAAATTATGGCAGCCCGTTGATCACCAACGATGGCGTTACCATTGCCAAAGAAATAGAGTTATCCGATCCGTTTGAGGATATGGGTGCGCAGCTGGTCAAAGAAGTCGCCATTAAAACGAATGATATCGCAGGCGACGGAACCACTACAGCTACCGTTCTAGCGCAGGCTATCATCAGAGAAGGATTAAAGAATGTAGCTGCCGGCGCCAACCCTATGTTCATCAAAAAAGGAATCCAGACTGCTATAGAGGCTGCCGTTAAGGAGATCAAAGATCTTGCCCAGCCGGTCGAAGGCAAGGAAGCCATCGCCCAGGTAGGTACGATTTCCTCAGGGGATGCCGAAATAGGTGATCTTATCGCCGAAGCCATGGAAAAAGTCGGCAAAGACGGTGTCATTACTGTTGAAGACGGCCAAAGCTTAAACACTGAATTATCTATCGTAGAAGGATTGAGCTTCGATAAAGGATATCTTTCCCCCAACATGGTGACCAGCAGAGAAAAAATGGTAGCTGAACTCAGTGATCCGTTCATACTGATCACCGACAAAACTATCGCCAGCATTCAGGAACTGCTTCCTATACTGGAACAGATCCTGAACGATCATAAGCCTGTTCTGCTCATCGCTGAGGATATTACCGGTGAAGCACTGGCTACTCTGATTGTCAACAAAATGCGCGGCACATTGAACTGTGTTGCAGTTAAAGCTCCTGCTTACGGTGACCGCCGTAAAGCCATGCTGCAGGATATCGCCGCTGTGACCGGCGGACAGCTCATCTCAGAAGAATTAGGCACCAAACTGGAAAATGCTACTGTCGATATGCTGGGTCGCGCCCGTCAGGTCAAAGTTAAAAAAGATGAAACTATCATCGTTGACGGCTACGGCTCCCCTGAAGCCATTGAAGAAAGGATCCACGAGATCCGTCTGGGTCTTGCCGACAATCCTTCTGACTATACCAAAGAAAAACTTCAGGAACGTCTGGCTAAATTATCAGGCGGCGTTGCCGTTCTGGGAGTAGGCGCAGCAACCGAGACTGAAATGAAAGATAAAAAATTGAGAATCGAAGACGCTCTGAATGCTACTAAAGCTGCTGTTGAGGAAGGTATCGTAGCAGGCGGCGGATCGACATATATCAAAGTTATTTCAGCTCTGGAACAGCTGGATGCTGCAACCAATGATGAAAAGACAGGCATCAACATCGTTCTTCGCGCTTTGGAAGAACCTCTTCGTCAGATCGCTTTCAACGCCGGAACTGATGGTTCGATAGTCGTAGAAAGAGTAAAGAACAGTGAATCAGGCATAGGCTACAATGCTGCCAACGGCACTTATGTCAACATGATCGAGTCAGGAATCGTAGATCCTGCCAAAGTTACCAGAAGCGCTCTGCAGAATGCGGGAAGTATCGCTTCCATGGTTCTGACCACTGAGACTCTTATCGCCGACGATCCTAATTTAGTTCCGGAATTCGGTGAAGGCAACCTGCCGCCGGGAGGCATGCCGGGTGCATTGGATATGTAATAAAAAATAATAAACGGCATTAAAAGGGACACAGTTTAAAAACTGAGTCCCTTTTTTTATCCTAAAACAGTTACGACTAAAATAAAAGAAATGGTATTCCAGGCAGCATGCGCTATCATAGGAGTGAAAATCGAACCGCTCTTTTCATACAGCCATGTCAGTCCAAAACCTCCTAAAGCCAGCGGCAGCAATCTGAACAGATCAAGATGCATCGCACCGAACAGGACTGCCGTTAATGTCATAGCCGGCCAAATGCCTATCTTTGCCCTGAACGCCGGATAAATAAAGCCCCGGAAAAACAGTTCTTCTGCAAACGGAGCCAGCAGGCAGCTGACCAGAGCTATCAGAAGATACGCTCCCACAGAATCAGCTTCTTTGAGAAGCAGTACGACATATTGATCCTCGACCGGCTCAGACCAGAACTGAGCGATTATGTCTCCGACTATAGTCACCGCAAAAAGAAGGACTATGCCGCTTACCAGGCCGAATAAAATATTGCTGCTGATATTGTTCAGAGAAAAGCCGAATTCCCGCCACGCTGCTCCGCGTCTTGCACTGACCAAACAGATCAGTATGATAAGTCCTCCATACTCCAAAGCCGATGAAATAATAAATTCCGCAAACAAATGTTCGGTAATATAATCCCCTGCTGCCAGTCCCAGCAACAGTCCAAAGCCGATCACCAGAAGTATATACAGCAGAAACACTATCACCACGTCTTTAACTTTCCAGGGAGGATCTGCAGGAGGATATAATTTTTCTTCATAAAGCTCTTCTGTCATATAATTTTCCTCTAAATATTGATTGAATTTTTTCTGCCGGCCGGATATAATAATCCTGTAGCAATCAGCTCAGCTATATCAACATACACTGAACAGGCCAAGGAAGCCGATAGGAACGACTATGAATTTACCGGAATTATTTGACTATCATCTGCATACCAAGCTGTGCCGCCATGCCGTTGGTGAGATGCGCGAATATGTCCTGCAGGCTGAACGATCGCAGCTGAAAGAAATCGGCTTTGCCGATCATATACCGATCTATTTTCCCCTGCCCGCCGGTGCAGACAGCGGGGATAATGCTATGTTTCCCGATGAACTGCCCTTTTATGTGGATGAAGTCCTGGCCCTGCGCGACGAATTTCCCGGACTGAATATAAAACTGGGCCTCGAGGCTGATTACATTCCCGGATATGAAGAACCGCTTCAGGCAATACTCAGCGCCTATCCTTTTGATTATATACTGGGTTCGGTCCATTTTCTGGACGGCTGGGCATTCGATAATCTTCAGTTCAGAACAGAATATGATAAATGGGATGCCGAATCTCTTTTTGCCAAATATTTTTCTGTTCTGCAGCAGGCAATTCAAAGCGGTTTATTTGATATTTTAGCCCATCCTGATCTGATAAAAAAGTTCGGGCTGTATTCGTCACAGATCCGGAAAGGCGATCAGACAGCCGCATGGCTGACAGATCTTTACCGTCAGACTGTCCGGGATGTAAAACAGGCTGACATCTGTCTGGAGATCAATACTTCCGGTCTATATTGTCCAGTCGCGGAAATGTATC
>JAZPYJ010000154.1:0-23033 GCA_045544075.1 Thermoanaerobacteraceae bacterium | reverse complement strand
ATATCCAGCGCCACCTGATCATTCCGGCTGCGGGCAGTATGCAGCTTGCGGCCCACAGTTCCGATGCGTTCAGTCAGCAGCATTTCCACATTCATATGGATATCCTCGGCGTCGATTCTGAATTCCACCTTGCCTGCTTCGATATCTGACAGGATCTCATTCAGAGCCCGTACGATCTGTTCTCCTTCTTCTTCACTGATCACACCTACATGAGCAAGCATTTTCGCATGAGCTATGCTGCCTTCAATATCCTGTCGGTACATTCGCTGATCGAAACTAATGGATGATTGAAAATCATCTACCATCTCATCCGTTGCCTTCTGGAATCTGCCGCCCCATAATTTTTTCATCGTTATCCCGTCCTTTTTTGCGTTGAGCCAGAAATATTTATATTTTTGCTGAAATTTTACTGATATGAAATAATTAAAATTATTATATCATACAATCAGAGAAGAACGCAAAAAATAATTCCTTTTTAGCTGAAATTGTTATACAATAGTTTGTGGCACAATCAAAACACAAGGTGATCTCCGATATGAATAATGAAAAGCTGCAGTCATTATCTTCGATTTTTCTTGAGGCAGACGGTATTTTATCACAAATACTGCCTTATTTCGAAGTCCGCCCGCAACAATCAAAGCTTTGTGATTTCCTCGAAGAAAATCTTGACAAAGGAATAAACTGTATCGCCGAAGCAGGTACCGGTATCGGCAAAAGTTTTGCCTATCTTATCCCGTCCCTGAAATATGCGCTCGACAATGATTGCAAAATCATCGTTTCAACTAAAACGATCGCTCTGCAGAATCAGCTGCTGACCAAAGATATTCCGATTATACAGCAGGCTTTCGCCAAGATCGGTTATGGTTTTCAGGCAGCCCTGGGCAAGGGACGGCGTAATTATGCCTGCATCAATAAATATAGGCAGACTTTGCAGCAGGCCTTATTTAAAGAAACTGCAGCTTCACAGCAATATGCTGCCTTTTCACAGTGGCTGCTCAGCACCGAAACAGGAGATCGCAGCGAGATCGGTTTCCCTGTCGATAAGATTTGGCCGGAGATGTGTGCCGATCACATTGATTGTCTTGAACGGCATTGTCCGGACTATAACCGCTGTTTTGTCCAAAAGCAACGCATTCGGCTGAATCAGGCAGATCTGCTCGTTATCAATCACGCCCTGCTGTTCAGCGATTTCGCTCTGCGGCAAAACGGAGCCGGCGGTATCCTGCCGGATTGCTCACTGATAGTTATGGATGAAGCTCATCATTTGGAAGAAATCGCTCAAAGCAATCTGGGGCAAAGATTAACTGTTTATGATCTGCAGCGCCTTTTGATCAGACCTTCCCAGAGAAAAGAAGGCTTTTGGGCAAAAATAAACTCACAGCAGGAAACTAAAAACGAGGTGAATAGATTTCATCAAATTCTGCGGCCTCAGATGCAGGATCTCTTTGCTGATGCAGAAGCATTGCTTCAGCACAATCGCAGCTATCGTTTTATGCAGCCGGTGCTTTCCGGTGATCTGGCAGAAAATCTGACTGATTATCACGATTATCTCCAAAATGCGTCTGCCGGAATGAATCTTACTGAAGAAGATGAGGCCGAGCTTGCCGTATATCAGCGTCAGCTGCAGGACATCATCTGCACATTGTCCGATTTTCAACACCTGACCAATAATCATAATACTGTTTACTGGGCAGAAAAGATCAATGACAGCATCGTTCTGAATTCCGTTCCACTGCAGCTCACCCCGATGCTTCAGGCTCTGTGGCAGGAAAAATTGTGTATTTTCACCTCTGCAACTTTGAGCATCAATAATTCTTTTGATACTTTCATCGAAAGTCTTGGCTTATCGGATTGCCGGCATTTATTGCTTGATTCCCCGTTCAATTATCGCCGCAACGCCTTGCTGCTGGTTCCTCCATCCGTTATCGAACCGCGCCAGGAGACTCAGTATAATCAATATGTGGCGGATAAAATAACCGAGATCCTCTCTATCACTATGGGACAAACACTTGTTTTATTTACCAGCATCCGCCAGTTGGATACCGTTGCCGAACTGACATCCGCTGTCATTACCAAACAGCTTGGTCTTAACCTGCTATTGCAGGGAACTCTTTCCAGAGAAATCCTTCTGCAGCAGTTTGCCGATACTCCGAGCAGCGTTTTGTTCGGTCTGGATACCTTTTGGGAAGGGATAGATATCCCGGGCAATAGTCTGACCTGCATAATCATGACTAAACTGCCCTTCCCCGCTCCCGGTGCACCTGTTTTGGAAGCGCGCAGCGAATTGCTCGATCAACAGGGCCGCAATCCATTTCTCGAATTATCTCTGCCTAAAGCAGTCATAAAATTCAAGCAGGGTTTCGGCCGTCTTATCCGCAGTTCCAGTGACCGCGGTGTTGTCGTAGTACTTGATGACCGATTGACCCGAAGAAAATATAAACAGGCTTTTCTGGGCAGCATCCCCAAAACGGGACGCAGCCGCAGCCTGCAGGATATAGCTCGATACCTGCTGCAAAACCCGGAACATAATCATTGCGCAGATAATATAGCAAATGATGATATCAGTAACGATCCTGCTGATTAAAACAGGCCCAGATATGAATTAAGCAGATTCTCACCGAAAAGCATCGCGATCCACGCACCGGCCGCCAAAGAAGGACCGAAAGGAAATTCTTTGCCGAACCCTTTGCTCCAGAACAGGCCGAAAACAGTTCCTATCAGACACCCTAACAGTAAAACAAGCATATCTATCTGCCACGGGAAAAAAAGTCCTATCATGAACATCAATTTTATATCACCGCCGCCCATGGCTTCCCGTTTCATGATCTTTTCCGCCGCCAGTGCGATCAGCAGCAGAGGCAGTGCAGCCGTCAGACCTCCCAGTAAACTCTGAAGCATTTGCTGCCAAACGTCTCCCGATCCCAAAATAAATACCATCCGGCATATAATGCCGCATATTATCAGCTTATCGGGGATTATATACTCCTGCAGATCACAGAACGAAATACACAATAACACTGATGATAACAGCAGCAATTCCAGCAAACGCCAGCTCGATCCGTATTTTATCATCAGTGAAGCGAAAACCATCGCAGTTGCTGCCTCCGAGATCGGATAGCGCACCGAAATCTTAGCGCCGCAATATCGGCAGCGGCCTTTCTGAACCAGCCAGCTGAAAAGCGGGACCAGATCTCTTGCGCCAAGCACATTATTACAGCTCATACAATGCGATCGTCCCCGCACAAGCGGCTCTCCGTTCAGCAGTCTTATCGCCAGACAGTTCAGAAAACTGCCAATAATAAGTCCTGTCAGGCAAATCAGCAGCAATAAAATTATTTGAAATCCCATATTATATTCCGATATAGCTATACACCTCATATGATCGAATCAAACAGGAAAATACATGTCCTTGTATCAGGAATAATCATAAATGCTTACGGGGCCGGATCTATTGTTCTTCAAATTCATCCAAAGAAACTATCTGCAATTTATAGCCCAGAGGAATGAGCACTCTGAGCAGACTGGTTATTTGCGGTGAATGAATCGAGTTTTCCATGCGGGAGATGACCGGCTGCTTCATATTACACAGTCTGGCCAGCTGAACCTGAGACAAGCCTTTTTCTTCCCGCAGCTTTACGATACTATTGAGCAATTCATTCTCCATGGCAGCAATTGTTTCATCTTCAGGTATTAAAAATTTTTCATAGTTCGTATTTTTGCTTTCAGTCAATGTACTCTTCCTTTCGCCGTAATGCGAATCAGCATTTGGATTTAAATAAAATTATACCAAAAACAATTATGTTGTCAATATCATGTTTGCTATATCAGCTGAACTCCAAAAAACAAATTTATCCCGCAATACTTACTAAATGGTCCACCGGATTTATTTCAGCTTTTTTGTTTCGTGCGTTTTTTCCACTGCTTCACAAGGTCTTTCTCCTGCCCCTGATCCTGCGGCTCATAAAACACCTGCTTCTGCAGTTCATCCGGTAAATACTGCTGTCTGACCCAATGGTCAGGATAATTATGAGGATAAATATAATCCCTGCCGTATCCGAGACGATCACGCAAACCGCTGCCGCCGTCTCTCAAATGAATGGGAACGGAATAATCGCCTCCCGAACGGATCGTACGCAAAGCTTTATCTACTGCCAGATAAGCCGAATTGCTTTTTTCAGCCAAAGCCAGATATGTGACTGCGTCAGCCAGAATGATCCTCGCTTCAGGCATACCGATCCTATCCGCGGCCTGAGCAGCAGTAAGAGCGATCTGCAGAGCCTGAGGATCAGCCAGGCCAATATCCTCAGCAGCAAAAATAATCATACGCCGACTGATAAAAGATAAGTCTTCTCCCGCATATATCATTCTGGCCAGCCAATAGACAGCTGCCTGAGGATCAGATCCCCGCATAGACTTTATAAAAGCCGAAATCACTGAATAGTGTTCATCGCCGTCTTTTTCGTAGTTGACAACTTTCTGCTGCAGAACATCCTGAGCTATATCTTTTGTTATGCAGCGAATTCCCTGCTGATCAGGCGGGCAGGCGAGCACAGCCATTTCCAGACTGTTAAGAGCTACTCTGGCATCTCCGCCTGCATATTGGATCAACAGCTCCATAACTTCCTCCGGAAGATCAACGTTGAACGAGCCAAGACCCCGTTCTGTATCATGCAGCGCCCTCTGAAGGATATTCCTTATTGCATCAGAAGTAAGAGGCTGAAAAGCGAAAAGCCTTGAACGGGAAAGAAGGGCTTTATTCACAGAAAACATAGGATTTTCCGTAGTGGAACCGATCAGAATGATCGTGCCTTCTTCAACATCGGGCAGCAACGCATCCTGCTGAGCTTTATTAAAACGATGGATCTCATCGATAAAAACTATGGTTCGGCGGCCGTAATATATCTGATTATCACGGGCATTTTTGATGACCTGCCGTAAATCCGAAACACCGCTGGTCACTGCATTTACCTGCTGAAAATCTGCCTGCGTAACATTGGCTATTATTCTGGCCAGCGTAGTTTTGCCTGTTCCCGGCGGTCCGTAAAAGATCAGAGAATTCAATTGATCGTTTTCGATCATTGTACGAAGGATGCGTCCTTTGCCAATCAGCTCCTGCTGACCGAAAAACTCATCAAGTGTTTCGGGACGCATACGCAGCGCCAGCGGGGCTTTTTTTGCACGGAATTCCTCCTGATTTACCGAAAAGAGATTGTCCATAGTGCTTCTCCTGTCAACTGTTTAAAAGATCATTGATAATCGTACCTGCCATAAGAAGTCCGGCCACTGATGGTACAAATGATATGCTGCCTATTATTCTTCCCTTCTGATCATTTACATCAGTTTCTGCCTCGCCAGATCTGATACTGACAGGCTGCTCTTCTGAATAAATCGCTTTGATTCCCGAAATAATTCCCGCCTTACGCAGTTCTCTCCGTACGATACGAGCCAAAGGACAGACAGATGTATGTGATATATCAGCCACACGCAGAGCAGACGGATCCAGCTTGTTGCCTGTTCCCATACAGGACACGGCAGGGATGCCCTCCTCTGCCGACTGTCTTAGCAAAGCAACTTTACCGGGCACATGATCTATGGCATCCGCGATATAATCATAGCCTGCATTACTGAATGACCATGTATTAGACGGAGTAAAAAACTCCGTCCTAAGCTGCAATAGTATCTCCGGATTTATCTGATATATCCGTTCCGCCATGGTTTCGGTTTTAAGCCGGCCTACATTATCCCACGTTGCCTCGATCTGTCTGTTGATATTGCTGACAGTCACCCGATCAAAATCAACCAGCGTCATACGTCCGACGCCTGCCCGGGCCAGAGCTTCCGCTGCATATGAGCCCACACCGCCCAATCCGAAAACAGCAACGTGCCGATCTGCCAGAAGTTCAACTCCTTCGCGCCCTATCAGCAACTCCGTCCGGCTGTTCCATCTTTCTTTTGATTCCTGTACAAAAGGATCAGCATTATTGCTGACATCTTTCTCAGTATCAGTGATTTTATCCGGCCTTATCATATCGATCGTTCCTCGTCTGCATAAATAAAAAAATACCCCGCCGTTGCCGTAGATACCAAAACTTTTTAAACCCTTGCGCCACAAGGAAGGGTAATGCTCCCAAAACCGCTTTATGTTTCCTGTTGTTGATGTCAGGCATACAAGCCACGATTAAAAATGAGCTCCCAAAGTAAAAATGTTGGTTTAAATAACAGGTATTCTACTAACAATGCAGGGTTGTTTTTGATTTATCTGCCTTCATTTATATCTTACCACATCGGGCAGCAATCGCGCAAGTGGTTGCAGAAATTTTTTTGCCTTATCCGGCCTGAAATTTAGAAGCGATAGTCTGCCCGACATCATCCAAAGAAACTACTTCCTGGCTTCCGTCCTTCATATCCTTGAGCACGCAGCAGCCTTCAGATAATTCCTGAGGAGCAATAACCACAATGATCCCGGCCCCTTTCTTATCAGCATAACGCATCTGAGCCTTGAGGCTGCGGGACATATAATCTTTTTCAGCGGAAATACCTTGCCGGCGAAGATCAGCCAATAATTTCATGGCAGTCTCTGAAAGACTGTTATCCTGAACTGCCACAAAAACATCAAAAGCAGGCTCGGTACGGAATTCTATTCCCTGCTGCTCCATTGTCAGGATTATTCTCTCCAGACCCAGCGCATAACCTATCCCCGGAGTCGATGCTCCTCCGATTTCTTCCACCAGACCGTCATACCTGCCTCCGCCGCCGATACTGCTTTGTGCGCCAATACCTTTTGCAACTATTTCAAAGGCTGTATTGGTATAATAATCCAGGCCGCGTACCAAAGTCTCATCAACAATAAAATCGACCCCCAGCACGGACAGCCCCTGCTGTACACTGTCAAAAGCATTCCGGCAGTCATCACAAAGACAAGTAAGCGGAGTAGGTGCTCCGGCTGAGATCGCTTTGCATTCCTTTACTTTGCAGTCCAGAATGCGCAGCGGGTTCTTTTCATAACGCTGCCGGCAATCAGGACACAAATCAGCCAAATGCGGCAGGAAATATTCCTTCAGTTTTTCTCTGTATGCCGGACGGCATTCCGGGCAGCCGATGCTGTTAATGTGCAATTCCAAATCGTTCAGCCCGAGCCTATTATAAAAATCCATAGCCATGGCCAATACTTCAACATCTATTTGCGGATCACTGCTGCCGAAAACTTCGATGCCTGCCTGATGAAATTGACGAAAACGGCCGGCCTGCGGGCGATCATAACGAAACATCGGCCCGATATAATAAAGTTTGGTGGGCTGCTGATTTGCATAAAGCTTGTTTTCCAGAAATGCCCGAACAGCTGAAGCCGTGTTTTCCGGCCTTAACGTCAGACTGCGGTCACCGCGGTCTGTAAAAGTGTACATTTCTTTGGAAACGATATCGGTCGTCTCTCCGACGCCGCGCAGAAACAGATCTGTATGCTCAAAAACCGGCGTTCTTATTTCCTGATATCCGTACAAATGACAGACTTCACGGAATATATTTTCTACGTATTGCCATTTGGTCGCTTCTGCTGCGATAATATCATTGGTTCCTCTTGGTCTGGTCGTTAACATCGCCAACCTCCTGCTCTGTATCGCTCTTTATTCGTTTTGCCGATCCAGATTCTCTACCTAGATCAGATCATCTGTTAGTTTCTGCAGCTCCCGGACCTTAATTTCAGCCAGGATCGCCGCCCGTTTACTGTATTCCAACGGATCCTTGGGATTATATTGATTGATCAGGCTGCCGTCGTTCTGATCGATATATTTGCTGCCTGCTCCTGCCCCAAGTCCGATTACTACCTGTCTTTCTTCCATCATTTGAATATTATATAATGCTTCTTTGCCGGACAAACTGTATCCAACGTTTTCCAGACTGCCCAGCATTTGTTTCTGACGGTACAGATAATAAGGTAAATACCCCGCGCTTCTGATCATCTGCTCAGATATCTCTGCCTGAGCGGCTGCTTCATTATCCTCCGGCAGATTAAAATCCATAGCCTGTTGATTGAGACGGGAAGCACGCTTTACCGCCAATGTATGGACAGTAAGATTTTCAGGCTTAAGAGATAGTAAACAATCAAGCGTATGCTTCACGTCGGCTGTCGTTTCTTCTGGCAAGCCCAGAATCATATCCATATTGATCCACTCAAAACCCTCTTCCCTTGCCAAAGCAAATGCCCGCAGGACATCTTCCGCTGAATGCTCCCGGCCTATCAGCCGCAAGGTACGATCATTCATCGTCTGGGGATTGATGGATATTCGATTAACACCATGACGGCGCATTATTTTAAGCTTGGATGCGGTTACGGTATCGGGGCGTCCGGCTTCCACGGTATATTCGTACAGCTCGTCAACTGAAATATTTTCACTTATTCTCCGGAGAAGATGCTGCATCTGTTCACAATCAAGGCTGGTAGGTGTCCCGCCTCCCAGATAAACATTTTCAACACTGATATGCTGCTGCCGAAGAAAGGCAAAAACCGTATCCAATTCCAAATCCAGCGCTGCCAGATAATCTTCGACATAGTTCTGCCATTGAGCCAGCGGATAGGCAGCAAATGAGCAGTATGCACATCTGGTCGGACAAAACGGAATACCTATATAAATACTGACCTTGCTTTTTTGCCCGGAACGCGGAAGAAAAGCCCGCTGCAGCACAGCGATCTCAGTCAGCATTTCTGCTTTTGCAGATAATACTGCATACTCCTGCTGCAAATAATCGATAATCTGTTTTTTATCCCAGCCTTCATCCAATAGCCGATGGACTATTTTAGTCGGACGTACACCTGTCAGAATGCCCCACGGTAAAACAGACTGCCTTATCGGCTTAAGTTCCCGCGGCAAAAAAGAAGCATCTGTCTGCATCTTACACAGTATCTGAAATAAGACAAGATTCGCCAGCCGTTTAGCCTGATTGGCTGAATCCCCCGCAGAAACAGCTTTGCTTTGACTATTTTTTTTGACGATCGGCTTACCGTCGCAAATTGCAGCACCATCCGCATACAGCAGGCCGTTATCATCCCATCCGTATCGGATCAAAAGTCCCAGATCATATTCCGTACCTTCTGAATTCAAAACAGGCCATTTTATATCGTCCGGATCCGAGGTGTTTTGAACTTCTTCCGCCACAGATCCGTCAGTCAATACAGCAGGCGCGGAAATAAACTCGGCATGCGGATAGAAAAGCCGGACAATATTCTTACTGTTATTTATATAGCCTTCATTATCGGCAAATATTTTTACTCTCATCGTTCATCAAACTTCAGACGAAGATTAAATGTTAAACATGCCGTCCATATTGGTGATTTTTGTTTCCGCGGCATTTTTTCCTTTTTTGGCATCTTTATATTCCTGACGGATATTCTGTTCCTTAAGGAATGGATTAGCTCTCTTTTCCTGACCTATATAACTGCTTGCTCCATGCCCGGGAAACAGTCTGGTTTTAGGTGATAACGCAAAGATCACTTCTTTGATGGAATCGATAAGCTGAATATAATCTCCTCCCGGCAGATCAGATCTTCCGATCGAACCGACAAATATAGTATCACCGCATAACAGACGGTCATCGATCTTCAGAGAGATACTGCCCGGTGTATGCCCCGGAGTATGCAGCACACGGGCTACGATCGAGCCCATGGTTATAACGTCTTTATCTTTAAGCAGCACGTCTGCCGGATCGATCTCTATCGCCTGACCAAAAAGCATTTTGGATAAATTTTTGTTCCCGTCAGTAAGATAGTCCGCATCTGCTTCGTGGATCATGACCTTGATGTCAGGCATATCTGCCTGAAGTTCGGGAATTGCCGCAATATGATCGATATGACCATGGGTAAGCACGATATAAGTACCCCGCAAACCATATTTTTTCAGCACTTTCATGATCTTTTCCGCGCTGCCGCCCGGATCTACTATCATAGCCTGTTTGGTCTGTTCACATCCCAGAATATAGACATTGGAATCCAATCCGGATGCTGCAAAAGTTTCAAAAATCATTCTTCTTCCTCCCCGACATATTTGTTTTATATTTGTTTTATATTTTTTTCTGTTGACAATTTATTACTGTGATCATTATCCGCTTTAAAACAGTTTTTCACTGTCCAGCAGCAATGTAACCGGTCCGTCATTGATAAGACTGACCTGCATATCCGCCTGAAATTTTCCTTGTTCGACCTTAAGTCCGCTTTCACTCAGCTGCCGGACGAACTTCTGATAAAAATCCAGGGCTTTAGTCGGTTCAGCAGCTCTGCTATAGCCGGGCCGCCGTCCCTTGCGGCAGTCTCCGTAAAGAGTAAACTGAGATACCGCCAGCATACTGCCGTTAATATCCCGGACAGACAGATTCATTTTCCCCTGTTCGTCACTGAAAACACGCAGATTTAAAATTTTATCAGCCATATATTCTATATCAGCTTCACTATCTTCAGGTCCGATCCCCACCAGGATCAGCAAGCCTCTCCCGATACGGCCGATGATCTCTCCTTCAGTTTCAACAGCCGCCTGACTGACACGCTGAACAACGATGCGCATTATTTTATACCTCTCTATTTTTATTTAACAGACCGGCATGATCGACGGACAGCTAAGTATTCTGACCCTCTGCGTAACCGAAAGTCAAACGCTTGACTTCAAAAACGCCCTTTATGCGGCTGATTTTCGAAACCAATTCGCGCAATTCTTCAAGACTGTGGATATTGATGGAAAGGTTGATTATTCCTTCGCCTTCTTTGGTTGTGCGGCCGCTGACCTGATTGGCACTGATCCCCATCGTTGTCAGAACAGTGGTAATATCATTCAGTAAGCCAACCCGCTCCAATCCTTTGATCTCCAGGCGCACCTGAAACGCATCATCAAAGCTCTCTGCCCAGGCTACCTCCACCATACGGTTGCATGCATCTTTGCGCAGCAATGATGCATTCAGACAATCGGCGCGGTGAATGGATACGCCCCTGCCTTTGGTAATATAGCCGACGATCTTATCACCGGGGACCGGATTGCAGCAGTGAGAAAGGCGCACCAGCAATCCGTCAACACCCTTGACCTTGATGCCCTGATTCGTTTTTGTTTTTTTATTTTTCCGATCAGCAGCTGTTGTTTTAGTACTTTTGCCGTCGTCACTGCGTTTCTGCTTCCTGTTTTTGATCAGCGGATCATCCAAGCGTGACAGCAGCTGCGCTGCCGTAAGCATTCCTTCCCCCACGGCAGCAAAAATATCATCTGTTCCGTCCAGATTATATTTTCTGCCCGCTTCCAGAAATTTATCATGTTTTATTTCATCGTTATCAATTCCTTGTTTTTTCAGTTCGCGTTCCCAGGCTTCCCTGCCGCGGCTGATGTTTTCCTCCCGCAGTTCTTTGCGGAACCATTGCTTGATCTTGTTGCGGGCCTGAGACGTCTGAACTATATTGAGCCAATCGCGGCTGGGACCGTTAGCCTGCTTGCTCGTCATTATATTGACGATATCACCGTTGTTGAGTTTATAATCCAGTGATACGATCTTATTATTCACTTTTGCACCTATACAGCGATTGCCTATATCTGTATGGATGCGGTAGGCGAAATCCACCGGCGTGGAATTGGCCGGAAGTTCCAAAACGTCACCGTGCGGGGTAAACACGAAAACAGTATTTGCAAAAAGATCGGTCTTTAGACTTTCCACAAATTCCTTGCTTGTATTCATGTCCTGCTGCCAATCAAGTATCTGCCGCAGCCAGGAAAGCTTTTGCTCAAAAACTTTATCTTCCTTAACGCCCTCTTTATACCGCCAGTGAGCAGCGATGCCGTATTCAGACGTGCGATGCATCTCCCATGTCCGTATCTGAATCTCCAAAGGCTCTCCGCGCAAAGCGATGACTGTCGTATGCAGCGACTGATACATATTGGATTTAGGCATGGCAATATAATCTTTAAATCTTCCCGGCACCGGTTTCCATAAAGCATGGACCTGTCCCAAAACG
The DNA here is from genome assembly GCA_045544075.1 of Thermoanaerobacteraceae bacterium. Lineage (GTDB taxonomy): Bacteria > Bacillota > JAZPYJ01 > JAZPYJ01 > JAZPYJ01 > JAZPYJ01. Next base: position 11,056 of record JAZPYJ010000154.1, on the reverse strand, counting down.
CCATAGCAGTCGTCCACAGTATTGACCAGGACCCTGATCGCCATGATATCCAGGATCTCCGCAAATTCTTTCATCTGTTTCTGCATTTTGCTGTAGATACTGTAGAAATGTTTGGGGCGTCCCTCGATCTCCGCTTCGATATTGGCTTCCTGAAGCTTACCGCGCAGAAAACTGATAACTGAATTGATGTACTCTTCACGATCATTGCGGGTCTTGGCTACTTTTTTGACTATATCATAATAGGCATCGGGATTAAGATAGCGCAGGGATAAGTCTTCCAGTTTCCATTTTATCGTATTCAGACCTATGCGGTTGGCTAGCGGAGCAAAGATCTCAAGTGTTTCCCGCGCTATTTCTTTCCTTCTGTCCTCCGGCTGATATTTCAGCGTCCGCATATTGTGCAGACGGTCAGCCAGCTTGATCAAGATCACGCGGACATCTTTGGCCATTGCCAAAAACATTTTGCGTATATTCTCTACCTGCCGCTCTTCCCGGGTGCTGAAATCGATCTGTTCCAGTTTGGTCACACCGCTGACTAATACGGCAACTTCTTCTCCAAACATGTTTTCTATATCATCGATGGTCAGTTCAGTGTCTTCAACGACATCATGCAGCAATGCCGCTATTATTGTCGCAGTATCCATTTCCAGCTCAGCCAGGATCTCAGCAACGGCCAACGGATGAATTATATACGGATCGCCGGATCTGCGCAATTGTCCTTCGTGAGCTTTTGCCGCAAGTTCATATGCTTTTTCGATAGTGGCAAAATCAGCATCAGGATAATATGCTGCAACCATTTTCAGCAAATTATTTATAGACATAAGCTCACCTCCTTCAGAATCGCACGTTAAGGATCTTATCCTGCGAATATTTCCTGTAAACAATCAGGCGGCAAAGCATCCAGCTCCTGCTGAAAAGCAGCCGTCTGTTCAGCCCAACTGTTGAGCCTGCAGTACGTCTTGGACTCTGTCAGCTCCGTTTTCGCGGGAGCCTGTCTGTTCAAGCGGACATTCTGACCAACGATCTGCAGCAGGCCAAGTTCTTTAAAGATCTTGACACCTATGATAAATCTGAGGCCGGTTACTTTTTCACCGAGCATGGAACTGATTTTATCCATGCCTGACTGGTTCATTGTTAGTTTTTGCAGATTAATGCTGTTGTTATTAAGCAGATAGCGCTTGAAAAAAACAAACAGCTTGCCTAAAAACAGGCGGTCAGGAATCATCTGCAACAGTTCTTTAACTCTCACGATTTCCTTATCACTGCCTAAAAAATGGATCGTTTGCTGCTGACTGCCTGCCAAAGCAGATACAATGGATAATATTTCAGATTTAGCTATGATCCTGCTGCAAAATATGATATCTTTCACAGCAGGTAAGTTTCCTTTGCTTTGGTCGAGATAGTTCAGCAGCGCCGCCGGTGTGGACAGCAGGCATCTGAATTCGCCGTCGGCAGCCTGCTGCTGTAATTTCTGCTGCAGATCATGAAGCTGCTGATAATAATCCAGTGATAAAAGCGCTGCCGCCTGTTTTTCTCTATATCCGTGCTGATAAAGGTAAGACAGAAATTCCAGAGTCTGATCATCATCAGCCGTCAGTACTAACATCTTACGATCAGACGTATTCGAATCCGCATCTTCCAGCAGATTCAGAACATATTTATAGGGATCCTGACATCTGCGTCTGTCAGCAACCTGCCAATTATCTGCAGGATATATATCCGGCATTTGTCCCGTCGTGCTTTCAAGCTGAGTCAGCACATTATTACTGCCCCAGTTTTCGATCCTGCCGGCAGTCCCCTGCCTCAATGAACGGTTAAGCTCGTTGATGATCCAGTGATTTGCATCCTGCTCTTTAACAAATGTATCGTTTTCTGTTTTTATATCTTTCAGTTTTAACTGCACAAAAGTTTGCCCGTTGTAATGATTTTGCTCCGGCCAGAATATAAAATCGATTATATTATTGGTTTCGGTTTGTTTTTCATATTCACCCAGATTAAAACCTATAGCATCCAGCTGTGAATTTCCGCTTCCCAACGTCATTTTCAAATGATTGCAGTTTTTCCCGACCAAACGGTAACTGATAACCCGGCCCCTGCTGCAGAAAAAAGGCTTTGGGTTGCCGCTGCCGAATGGCTGCAGAGCCGATATTTCCCGGATCAATTGTTCATTTATCTCCGGCAGGGATATTTCTGACTCAAGCACAATATCACTGAGGACTTCTTTTGACGGCATATGTTCATCTATATATCGGCTGATAGCATGACGAAACGATCCGATATTCTCCGCCGCTATGGAAAATCCGGCCGCCCGGCTGTGTCCGCCGTATTGCAGCAAATATTGCCGGCAATGATCAAGTGCCTGATAAATATTAATACCGGCCGTACTTCGGCAGGAAGCTTTGCCGATCCCATCCTCCACCGCGATAAGAATCACTGTTTTTTTGAATCTATCCATCAGTCTGGCTGAAACGATACCGATCACTCCGGAATGCCATTCGGTCGAATCCAGGATTATGCTGTTGCTCTGCAGCAGATCATAGCCCCCGATCATAGTCAACGCATCACGGTTGATCCTGGCCTCGATATTCTGTCTCATCGTATTTATGTTGTTGAGCTTTTCGGTTAAACTAAGTGCAGTCTGCTCGTCTTCAGTCAGAAGCAGTTCGACCGCTATCGCTGCCTGACCCATCCGGCCGGCTGCATTCATCCGCGGTGCTATAATAAAAGTAATATCTTCTTCTGAAATGATCCTGTCCCCGGGCAGAACATTGCTGCAAAAAACAGCAAGCCCAATATGTTTGGTACGTCCCAGCTGTTCCAGACCATATTTGACCAGAATACGATTCTCATTTTCCATCGGCACGATATCTGCTACTGTGCCCATAGCTACAAGATCCAGATAATCCAAAGCCGCCAGATCATCAAATGCTTTATTGATATATCCGGCTCTGCGGAACTGTTCTCTGAATAAAGCCTGACCTAATTTCCATCCAACGCCTGCACCGGCCAATTGTTTGAACGGGTAAGCATCGTCTGTTCTTTTGGGATCGATGACCGCCAAAGCCGGAGGCAATTTTTCCGGCACTTCATGGTGATCGGTAATTATCACCTGCAGTCCCAGTTGATTCGCGTATTCAACTTCCCGGTAATTGCTGATACCGCAATCCACCGTTATCAGCAATTCAGTTCCAGCTGCCGCCAGATCATCGACCGCTTTTTGATTCAGTCCGTAACCCTCCTGCAGACGACTTGGTATATACCAGTTTACTTCTGCACCAAGCTTTTGCAGCATCTTAACTAAAATCACCGTGCCGGTGATCCCGTCAACATCATAGTCTCCGTAAATTGTGATCCTTTTTTTATCAGTGATCGCCTGCAGAATGATCTGCACAGCCGGAATAACATTCTTCATGCTTTCCGGTCTTGACAGAGCACTTATCGTACCGTGCAGAAATCCCTCTGCTTCTGTCTCCGTAACGATGCCGCGATTCAAAAGAAGCTGTGCAGTAATCAGCGAAATTTTCAGCTTATCCGCCAGTACCTGCCGCATTATGGGATTAGACGCTTTTATCGTCCATATTTTTTCCACATAAGGAGAAGCAGATCGTTCCTTTTTTTCATCGATTGATTTCTGTCTGCCAGGAGTCGATTGAACAGCAGACTCACTATCCATTATTTGTTTCCTTTCCCCTGCTAGGCATAATTTGTTGGTTATTCTATATATTATATAATATATCGGGTCTGAAAACAATACATTATTTTTGCAAACACTATTTTTGTTCTGATGCTGTTACAGAAAAAACCGCCTTACCGGAACACAGTACGGCGGTTTTTATTTGATTTATCGATCGTTTCCGACCTGAATAAGTTACATCTGCTTCAAAATTGAAGCACAACGATCACAGATATGCTCCGGAGAATGAACAACGCTTTCGCGGTAATTCCAGCAGCGTTCACATTTTTCATACGGTGACTGAGCTACGGCAACCTTGAAGCCGGGTATCTCTTCCGAAGTAAAAATATTCTCTCCGGTCAGTTCCGCATCACTCATCTCGACTTCTGATACGATACAGATCTCAGCCAGATCAGAGACAATACTTCCGACGAATGGTTTCCATTCTCCGCTGACAGACAATTTGACCACAGCATCAAGGGAATGACCTATGATCTTATCCTGTCGGGCAATTTCAAGCGCCCTGGCGATCTCTTCGCGTATCTTCTGTATTTTCTGCCATTTGGCGGCCAGATCTTCATTGATATAATCGCTGTCCACCTGAGGAAGAGATAATAATTGCGGTGACCATATGCCGTCATCAGGTTTCGGCATGTATTTCCATACTTCTTCCATAGTAAATGACAGGATCGGAGTCAGCATTCTTACAAGATTATCAAGAATTCTGTACATAACTGTCTGAGCTGCTTTTCTGTCTTTGGATTGCGGCAGATTGGTATATAGTCTGTCCTTTACGATATCCAGATAAAAAGCACTCATATCAACGGCACAGAAATTGTGGATTGCATGATATATTACATGGAATTCATAATCGTTATAGGCCTTCAAAACTTTATCGGTAAGTCTCTGCAGCCGATCCATAGCCCATAAATCGATCTCATGCATATCTTCTTTCGCCGCCATATCAGCTGCCAGATCGAAATCGCTCAGATTTCCCAGCAGGAAGCGGCAGGTGTTGCGTATTTTGCGATAGGAATCTGATATCTGTTTCAGAATGTTGTTCGAAACGGCCAGATCGCTTCTGTAATCGGCGGAAGCGACCCAAAGCCTTAAAATATCGGCTCCCATCTGGTCTATTACTTTCAGCGGATCGACGGTATTGCCTAAAGATTTCGACTGTTTGATGCCTTTCTCATCTACAAGAAATCCATGTGTCAGGACCTGTCTGTACGGAGCTGTCCCTCTGACTGCCACCGACGTGGACAAAGAAGAATTGAACCAGCCGCGATATTGATCGCTGCCTTCCAGGTACATATCAGCCGGCCATCTCAGCTCCGGCCATACTGCCGGCTGCTCCAGAACGGCAAAATGACTGGATCCCGAGTCAAACCATACATCCATGATATCCTTTTCTTTACGGAATTCACGGCATCCGCATTCCGGACAGGTCAGTCCTTCAGGCACCAGATCAGCTGCCTCTCTGGCAAACCATACATCAGAGCCAAACTCGGCGAACAGGTCCCTGATCTTTGCAATAGTCTCATCATTGATAATCTCTTTGCCGCATTCCCGGCAATAAAAGATAGGAATAGGAACGCCCCACAGGCGCTGACGGGAAATACACCAATCGCCGCGATCGGCGATCATATTATGGATCCGTTCTTCACCCCATGCAGGGATCCATCTTACCTCAGCAATACTGTCCAAAGCCTTCTGACGGAAACCTTCGATCGAAGCAAACCATTGCTCGGTCGCCCGGAAAATGATCGGCTGTTTGCAGCGCCAGCAATGTGGATATGAATGAGTGATGCTGCCCAGTTTAAGCAAGGCTCCGACTTCCTGCAGATCTTCTATTACCTGCTTATTGATCTCGCTGTATTTCAGTCCCTCATAACGGGGTATTTCCTGAGTACAGACACCTTGAGCGTTTATCGGAGAAATAACAGGCATATTATACTTTCTGCAGACCTCAAAGTCCTCCTGACCATGACCCGGCGCAGTATGAACGCAGCCTGTACCTTGCTCCAGTGTTACGTGTTCTCCAACGATAACTATTGATTCTCTGTCAAGCAGCGGATGCTGACATACCATATATTCCAGATCTTTGCCGGAAAACTCCTGTCTGATCTCATATCCTTCCGCGCCGACGGCTTCTGCAAAATTATCCGCCAGCTCTTTAGCCAGAACATAAAATTCGCCGTTGATCTCGGCTTTAATGTAAACATAATCCGGATGTACACTGATCGCTTCATTGCTGGGGATGGTCCACGGAGTCGTAGTCCAGATCACAAAATAACATTTATCTTCAGCCAGCAGACCTTTGCCGTCGATCAGTTTGAATTTCACATAAATAGATGATGATTTTTTGTCGGCATATTCAACTTCGGCCTCAGCCAGTGCTGTTTCGCAGTGAGAACACCAATATACAGGCTTTAACCCCTTGAAGATATAACCTTTTTTCGCCATCTCGCCAAAAACTTCGACCTGGCGCGCCTCAAAATGCGGGTATAACGTAATATAAGGATTATCCCATTTGGCTCTTACACCCAGACGCTTAAACTGTTCGCGCTGAAGATCAACATATTTTAAGGCAAACTCTTTGCATTTATGTCTGAAAACGATAGGATCAACTTCGTGACGGTTAAGCCCCAATGCTTTGATCGCCTGAAGTTCGATCGGCAAACCATGGGTATCCCACCCCGGTATGTATGGACTATTATAACCGGACATGCTTTTATATTTGATGATCATATCCTTCAAAATCTTATTCAGCGTGTGTCCTAAATGAATATTGCCGTTGGCATATGGCGGCCCGTCATGCAGGATAAACTGCTCCTGTCCGGACGTTTTATCCAGCACTGCCTGATATATATCATTATCCTCCCAGTATTTCAGGATCTCAGGTTCTTTTTTCGGTAAATTACCGCGCATCGGAAAATCAGTTTGCGGCAAATTCAATGTATTACTATAATCCATTGCTAACTTCCCTCCGTTTTCAGCAACAATCGATCTTATTATTCACCGTATGCGATACGGTCGCTTTCGGACATGCCGTTGTCTTCCGGAATATTGCTTTCATTTTCGGTTCCGGCACTCTCTTCTTTCGCAGCATTAAACTTTTCAATATCCAATTCCTCAACCGCATCATTATTTTTCACCAGCAGCTTTTTCATTGCCGTCAGTTCACTGCTGATAACATCCCTGAGTTTTTCGTAAATAACTCCGGATTCACTGTTGATCCTCTGCAGATCCTGTTTAGCCTCTGCAACACGGCTCTGCGCATTATCCCAAAATGATTGCGCTCTTTCCTGCGCTTCCGCAATGAACGATTCAGCCTTTTCCCGACTCGTTGACAGCAAATCATCCGATTCCCTACGGACATCGACTTCTTTTTTTTCTGCTTCTTCTGTTATCTGCCGCGCTTTTGCTTCTGCTTCCTCTGTTATCTGCTGCGCTTTTACCTCAGCCTCTTCTGTTATCTGCCGCGCTTTTGCCTCAGCTTCCTGGATCAATGAACTGACTGATTCTTTTATCTGAGCAGCTTCCTTCTCCGCCTCAATCTTTAAGGATTCCGCCTCTTTCAAGGCTTCGGACTTTACATTTTCCGCTGCTGTTTCTGTTTCGGTCTTTAAAGCCGCTGCTTTTTGCTCGGCTTCATTTTTGATCATTTCCGCTGTTTTCTGGGCCTGTACCAAAGCATCTTTGATATAGCTTTCCATTTGTTTTAAATTCTCAAGTTCTGTTTTACCGGATTCCACTTCTTCCTGAAGTCTGGCATTATCTTTGAGCATTTTGGAATAGTCTTCAATAATCTCGTCCAGAAAAACGTCTACCTGTTTAGATGAGTATCCGTGAAATTCACTGGCAAATACTTTTTTCTTGATGTCCTCCGGTGTAATCATATAACAAATCACCTTCCCTATTATATTTTTGTAACCAGTGTTATAAGCAAAGATTTAACAATATCCAGGGCAAAAAAAGCAACGATCGGTGAAAAATCTATCATGGCAATAGGAGGAATTATTCTGCGAAAAGGAGCCAGAATAGGTTCCGTAATATCATATATAAATTTTATCACCGCATTGTTGGGATCATGATTGATCCAGGATAACAATATCCTGATTATCAAAAGGATCTCCAATAATCTGAATGCAACACGTATTATTTCCACCAGCATTACGATAATCTCTCCCTCGCTGTCATTAGGATCGGCCCAGTTCCCGTGACTTGCTGACTGCTGCCAAAACGGCTTTCTGCAATGCTGCACGCATTCCGGCGCATTCAAGCTCATGCAGTCCGGCTATAGTCGTGCCGCCTGGCGTAGTGACCTGATCCTTAAGCTGTCCCGGATGTTTTCCTGTTTCCAAAAACATTTTTGCGCTGCCCAGCAGCGTCTGAGCACTTAATTTGTACGCAGCGTCGCGCGGCAAACCTGCCATAACTCCGGCGTCAGCCATAGCTTCGATCATCATATATACGTAGGCAGGTCCGCTGCCGCTCAGGCCTGTCACCGCATCCATTAATTCTTCCTTAACGGTAATGGTCAGACCAGCTGTCTGCATTAATCGGATGACCCTCTGCTCATCCTGTGCAGAAACGGCGGGGCCGCTGCTCACCGCGGAAGCCGCTTCACCTACCAGCGCAGGCGTATTTGGCATTACCCGTACAACAGGTATCTCTGATGATTGCAAATAATCAGCTAACTGATTTATTTTCAAACCGGCCGCGATGGACACCAATAATTTATCGGTATTAAATGCTTCACGGCAGGATATGAGTACATCTCTGACCGCATATGGTTTGACTGCCAGAAAAATGATGTCACTCTGCCGAACAACCTGCTGATTATCAGACGCTTGTCTGATTCCCAGCTTGGAATTCAGATACGCCGGTCTGCTTTCATGCAGCGCACTGACCAGAACATTTTGCGGCTGAACCAGACCAGAACCGATAAATCCACTCAGCAAGGCTTCTGCCATGGCACCGGCTCCGATAAACCCTATCTTCAGATCATCTGTAGGCAATCTATTCATCTCCTTTGAGTCAAAGCCGCAAAACTCTTACTGTTCACTCATCCATGAATAATGTCCGGTCGAATAGTTTTCCTGATTGGCTGATTCATAAACATCAACACTTACCGGCACGCAAAGAAAAATATTATCACCGATCTTTTTGATGGTTCCATTCAGCGCGTAAATCGCACCGCTGACAAAATCAACTAATTTTTGAGCAACTTCCTTGTCTGTTTCTTCCAGATTGAGTATCACCTGTCTGTTCTGTTTCAGATGATCGGCAATGCTCTGGGCTTCAAAGAAAGTTCCGGGTTTATTGATGACCACCTTGACCTGCTTTGAAGGATCAGAGTCTGCGGTAACTCTTTTGACCGGTTTTTCTTTTGAAATTTCTGCCGCCGGCTGAATTTCATCCGTGCTGCCGGTTATCTGCCTTGTCGAATCTACCGTGCTTTCTTCTGCTTCGTCAACAATATCAAATCCAACTGCTCCCAAAACTTTGTCTAAAAATTTTGCCATTATGATACCTCCCTTAATATGATTTATGTAAACCTATCATCTTTTTCCAAATATGCTGCTGCCTACTCTGACTATATTGGCACCTTCTTCAACGGCGATCTGATAATCACCGGACATTCCCATGGAAAGATACTTCATGTCCACACCGGGGATCGTCATCTTGGAACACCGCTCTGACAATTGACGCAGTTCCCTGAAAACCCAGCGCACCTCTTCAGGATCATCAACCGGAGGAGCCATCGTCATAAGGCCCATGATCCGGATCTGTTTTAAAGAATCTGCTGCCTGTTGGATAAACGGTATCGTTTCTTCCGGTTCAAGACCGCTTTTTGTTGCTTCACCGGCGACATTGACTTCGACTAGTACTCTGGTTTTTAATGATTCAGATCTCTTTTGAATTTCCTGAGCCAGATTCCAACTATCTAACGAATGGATAAGGACTGTTCTGCCTATTATTTGTTTGACCTTGTTGGTTTGCAGTTTGCCTATGAAATGCCAGTTAATATCCTTAGCTGCCAGTTCTTCCTGCTTCATCAGCATTTCCTGCACTCTGTTCTCTCCGAAATCTATGACACCTGCTTCCAATGCAGCTTGAACATCGGACACCGGTTTGAATTTACTTACTGCCACCAGCCGCACAGATCCCGGCTGACGTCCAGATCTTATTTCCGCCCGTCTTATATTTTCTCTGACCGAACTAATATTCTCAGCAATATAAGACATTTTCTCACCTTCTTTGCTTATATAAGGCTGGATCCTTCTTTGATTAAGCCCGGATTCATTACGACCTGAATGCTGGCTGTCAATTCATCGCCCGAGATCTGTACCATGCCTTCGCTTTCTTTTTCGATCTCAACCTCGATCCATCTTACAGTCTCTTTATAGACTATATAAATGCCTGAAACATCATTCTTATAAACGATAGCAGTTTTCGGCAGAACATATCCGCTCAGGCTCTGGCTTACCAATTCAAAATCTACCTGACGTTTATAAACGGCATAATCCGGATATCTCTGTGCCCACAATACCATTATCTTCTCATCATCTTCGCCTATAATATCTTCCACATAGGCATTATTGGTTTTTTCGCTGTCCCATCTCAATTTAATATTATTATCTACCTCAACGCCTGCTCCGTCAAGCTGTTTCTGTGTAATATCAGCGATTATATATATTTTATCCATATTATCGACAACTTTGCATAATACCGTATCTTTGTCGACAAAATCCCCGTCTTTTACTTTGTTCTTTTCCCCCTCGTCCAGCTTCATTGACTGCCAGTCTATCTCATCTATATTATCAGTAGTCAGCTGAGACTCGTAGCCATCTGTTTCATAGATCAGGATTCCCGCGATCGATGCTTTTACCGTATTCGTCTTACCGTCTACAGATGTGATCGAAACAACTTCTGTCCCTGCAGCGATCTTACTCTCATCAGGCATCAGAAATTCGACTTTTCCGGCTATGGGAGCAGTAAGTACTTCCTCGTCTTTTATCACCGTTCCTGTGATATCCGCAACATCATAGTAATTATTATATGTTAACAACTGGATATCTATCAAGCGGGAAGTAAAATATTTCTGGATTATTACGATAATGATTATCGATAAAACAACAGCTATAACCGCACCAATGATGATGGAATAGGAATGATTTTTTTTGCTTTTCCGGATAAAATCACGAAGCTTATTATTTCTTTTTTTTCCCTTGGTTTTATTATTGTCGTCTGTTGTCGTTTCTTCATCAATATCGCTGTAAAGATTTTTTATGCCGGCACTGATTTTCTGTTTTTCCCCATTGGCGTTGATAGCCATTTTATATTTTTTCCTGGTTATTTTCATAAACTTTCATT
>JAZPYJ010000153.1:0-6515 GCA_045544075.1 Thermoanaerobacteraceae bacterium | reverse complement strand
AGATGATGATGTGTCTCGGAGTATAGTACGGAGAAAAAAATCATCAAGAAGGAAAAAATCCAGAAACAGTGGTTGTATGCCCCGTGCTTTTGTAAGCATAATAATCGTAGCTCTTATATTGCTGCTGTTTGGGTTAATGATTTACAAAGGACAGCTGAAACCGGTCGATAAAAATTCTGCTGAAACAGAATTATTCACAGTGACCACGGACGATTATACCTCATCGATAGCCGCAGAATTAAATGAGCGTGATCTTATCCGCAGCAAATCGGCTTTCAAGATGTATTGCCGTCTGCATCATATTGATAGTGCCCTGCAGGCCGGTACATACAGGTTATCATCCAGTATGTCGGTAAAAGAGATCACGGAGGCCCTGACCAGCGGAGATGTCGTACTGTCTTCGTTTACGGTGGTTGAAGGATCTTCTTTGAAGCAAATCGCCGATGTAGTCGCGGAGAATACTAAGGTTACCGCAGACGAGTTTTTATGGCAGGCATATAAGAATAATTATGTAAGCGATTACGATTTCCTGAGCGGTATCCCGGACGGACAATATAATTCTTTGGAAGGGTATTTATATCCTGATACTTATTATGTTGATCCGGAGAATGTCAGTGCGGATACGATCATCAGAGAGATGCTGGATCGTTTTGCTGAGGTCGAACAGGAACTGCAGCTTGAACAAAAAGCAAGCACGTTGAATCTGAGCTTGCATGAATTGGTTACAGTTGCTTCGCTGATCGAAGATGAAGCCAAGATTGAAAGCGAGCGTCCCGTCATAGCGCAGGTCGTTTATAACAGACTGGCTGAGAATATGCCTCTTCAATTCTGCTCATCGGTAATATATGCCTGGGGCGGTGGTCTGACTGAGGTCTTGAATAAGCATCTGGAAATAGATTCGCCTTATAATACTTATATCAACACGGGATTACCGCCGGGACCGATCTCTTCGCCGGGCTATAATTCCCTGAATGCGGCAGCTAATCCTGATACCAGCTGTGATTATTTGTTCTTTGTCGCCAATGATGTTACAGGAGACGGATCGCATGTATTCGCACGCACATTTGAAGAGCATGAAAAGAATATTGCACAGTATCAGCGCTGAGCGGAGGGAAAGTAATTGCCTGATGTTTTGAAACTGCAGCAGCTGCAAGCGGATGCATTGAGACGAGGTATTCCTATCATTAAGGATGATACAGCTGCTTATTTAGTAAATCTTATTGCTGATGAAAAACCTCAAAAAATACTGGAAATCGGTACTGCTGTCGGTTACTCGGCAGCAGTATTGCTAACATCAGCGCCTGATTCGTCATATTTATGGACGATCGAACTGGATAGAAACCTTGCGGCCGAGGCCGAACAAAATCTGGCAAAACTCGGATTGACCCAGAAGGCACAAGTGCTGCAGGGTGATGCTTTGGAGATCATGCCTCAGCTCATACGAAGCGGAGAACATTTTGACCTGATATTTATCGACGGGCCGAAAGGTCAATATCCGCGATTATTCAAACTGGCAGATCGATTACTGGAAGTACGGGGGATCCTTGTCGCTGATAATATTGAGCTTCACGGGATGCTTCTGCCTGAGACTCATGTTCCGCACAAGCATAAGACTATGGTCCGCCGTTTGCAGGAGTACCTGGATATAATACAGAATCATCCCCATTATAAAAGCGAGATCATGCCTATCGGGGATGGTCTGGCGGTAAGCCGCAAAACAGCTGATAATGAAGAATGATCAGCGATATACAGGAGGAATAAGCTTGAAAATACCTGAATTACTGGCTCCGGCAGGAAATCTGGAAAAACTGAAGATGGCTCTGTTATATGGTGCTGATGCCGTGTACATCAGCGGAAAGCAATTCGGACTGCGTTCATTCGCCGGGAATTTTACGCCCGAGGAAATGCAGGAAGGAATCCGTTTCGCTCATCAGCGGTCAGCACGTGTATATGTAACAGTAAATATTTTTGCCCATAATGATGATCTGTCGGCTTTGCCTGCATATCTCCTGCAGTTGAAGGAAGCGGGAGCTGACGCACTGATCATTTCTGACCCCGGTGTTCTGAATATTTGCAGGCAAACTGTTCCGGAAATGGAACTGCATTTGAGTACTCAGGCTAATGTTACTAATTGGTCCAGTGTATTGTTCTGGCAGCAGCAGGGAATAAAACGGATCATTCTGGCCCGTGAGCTTTCCCAAAAAGAGATCGAGGAGATCAGACTGAAGACTGACATGGATTTGGAAGTTTTTGTTCATGGTGCTCTTTGTATTTCCTATTCAGGACGTTGCTTGTTAAGCAGTTATATGGCGGCCCGTGATGCCAATAAAGGAGAATGCACTCAGCCTTGCCGGTGGAAATACGATTTAGTGGAAGAAACACGTCCGGGTCAGTATTATCCGATCGAAGAAGATGAACGCGGATCATATGTTTTCAACGCTCAGGATCTGTGCCTGCTGGATTATATTCCTCAATTGATAAAATGCGGCATATGCAGTCTGAAGATAGAAGGACGCATGAAAAGTGTCCATTATGTGGCGACTATCGTCAAAGCTTATCGTCAGGCATTGGACAGCTATATGGAAGATCCGGAACATTATATTGTACAGGAAAGCTGGAGAAGAGAAATCGCCATGGTCAGCCATCGCGATTATACAACCGGTTTTTTTGTGAACAGACCTGATCAGCACGGTCAGAATTACAGTTTTTCATCTTATATCAGACAGGCGGAATTCGTAGGTCTGGTACTGAAATATGATCCTTCGGCCCGAATGATTCTGATCGAGCAGCGCAATAAAATATGTATAGGCGATGAACTGGAAATAGTTGGTCCAAAACATGAAGCATGGCCGATAAAGGTTGATGCTGTTTGGGATGAAGAGGGAAAAGCTATAACAGAAACACCTCATCCGCAAATGTTATACTATCTGCAGTCAGATCTGCCGGTCGGACCAGGCGACATGTTGAGACGAGTCAAATAAATATCATGGGATTTTTACAATGAAAGATATAGATAAAATATATCCGCTGACACGGGATATCAGCGGTGATACTTTAAAACTACTGGCCAGTGAATTGCTGGCGGAGGACGATCTGGCTGTTCTGGTGGAGATACAGCCTAAAGAGATCGTGTTTCTTGATAATATTATTGAAGCATACGGCGGTCTGGGCATTGCCCATACTATAAACGGGAAAAAAGGTGAAGTGGTCATACATGCTACTGAAACAACGATCGACGAAATACTGGCTATTGTACAGCATTTGCCTTTTGCCTGTGAAGTGATTGCTGCAGTAGACCGCCGGCGTGTGCGCGAATTGCAGGATGATTTCAAAAAAGAAAAGTAAAATCATTTTTTATGCCGGTATTTTTTTTGCAAAAAAGAAGCAGCACTTTTACCGTCGAGCGGCTGCAGACGCAGGATACGGAATATTATTTTTTCCAGCTGGCGATTGATCTTAGTCCCCAGAAATTCATTGCTTTTCATAGGAACTGTAAGCACTGAAAATAAGCCGGCAAGATTTGCGCCCAGCATATCGGTGAATAACTGATCTCCCAGCAAAGCAGTTTCTTTTCTGGAAAGCTGCATCATTCGCATGGCCTTTTTTATACCGTGTCCCGTCGGCTTCAGTGAGCGGGAGACGAATGGTATGCCGAGATCAGCGGCTTTATAATCGACTCTTTCTGTTTTTCCGTTGGAAACAAGACAAACGATAAATCCCATGTTCTGCAGATTTTGTACAAAATCCTTGGCCTGTTGAGGCATTACCGTACAATCCCAGGGAACGAGCGTATTATCCATATCGAGCAGAATACCTTTTATATCCAGAGCCCGCAGAAGTGAATAATCAAATTCATAGATTGACTTCAGATAAAGATCGGGTTTAAATATAGCCATGAAGTTTGTCTCCTTTCATTTCCATTATAACCTTTTCTACATTATTAGCCAATAGAAATATTTTGTTTTATGCATTATGATCATATTATTTAATGATCGTTAAAGAAAAACAGTAGCACACCTATAATCTGAATGCTATAATAAATCATGAAATGAAAACTCTGCTGATAGACGGTGGTGAAAAATATGGATTATCCGAAGCGATCGGTCTGGCCGGATTGGATACTAATCGAAAAGATTGGTGAAGGAGCCAATAGTATAGTTTATAAAGCGGTGCGCAGTGAAGCCGGCAATGAATATTATTCGGCAATTAAGCATATTTCCATCCCGCGCAATGCGGAAGAGATATCACAGATGATGGCTGACGGTCTGATCAGCGGCCCGGAAGAAGCACCGCTATATTATGAGAAAATGCTGCAGGAAGTAAGGAAGGAGATCAGCACTCTATATAAACTGGCAGGGAACAGCCATATCGTATCATATCTGGATCATCGGATAGTGAGCAGACAGGATAGTCCGGGATATGATATTTTTATCCGCATGGAACTTTTGCAAAGTCTGGATCATATTATTGCCGGCCGTCAGCTTGGAACGAAAGAGATCGTACAGATGGGAATAAATATCTGTCTGGCTCTTGAAGAATTAAATGCTGAAGGATGTATCCATCAGGATGTTAAACCGGCTAATATTTTTATGACAGAAAAAAATGTATTCAAGCTGGGTGATTTTGGTGTTGCAGACACCAGAGAAAATATTTTGCGTACACGCTGGCGCAAAGGAACCAAAGCTTACATGACGCCTGAATTTTATAAACAGGGAGAAGTCAACGATACAACAGATACCTATGCTTTGGGACTGGTAATGTATCAGCTTTTGAATAATAATCTTATTCCTTTTGCTTCAGCTGATCAGAATTATGATAAACAAAAACTGGTGGAACGGCGCCTTAATGGCGATGCTTTGCCTGCCCCGGCTATGGCTGATAAAGCATTGAGTGCTATCGTTCTGCAGGCTTGTGATTATGATGCTGCTAAGCGCTGGCCGGATGCCCCGGCACTCAGACATGCGCTTCAGGTCTATCAGGCGGTGCGGTCGGATCAACGATCAAAAAATAATAAGGACGACGATTCTACTCTGATCCTTCATATCGATCAGGAACGATCTGCAAACGAATTTGCTTATGAAGATTCAGGTGATGATCAGGATGGAATGGAGGCAGCACCTTTTGATAGCGCTGATGTTAAAAATGACGGGTTGTCTGATGCTCATGGTAAAAAGAAGAGAAAACAAAAATCGGAGGACGGCGAGTCAGAAAACCAAGGATATAAAAACGGAGAAAACCAACAGAATAATATAAATCAACCACAGAAAACAGGACACAGGGCGCGCAGAATTCTATTTTTCATATTTATCTTTTTTGCTGCTTTGGCTGCGGTCGCCTATGGCTGGTTTGTATTGCTTCAAAACAATATTTATAATAATGCCCTTGAAAATTTCAATGATGAACAATACGCCGAGGCCAGGGAAAAATTCGATCATGTGAAGGGCTATAAGGACAGCGATGAGTATTATACTCTTTGTACCAGAGAATTAGCTGAAGAAGCAGAGGATGCTCAGCAATACGAACTGGCTCTGAAATATTATAAGGAACTGCCGCAGGATTATGAAGACAAACAGGAACTGATCAATGGGCTGATCCATGATTATGTACTGGTTTTGCTTGAACAGGGGGATATCGATAAAGCTCAGTTGTATTTTGAGCAATTGCCGGAGGAGTACAGCGAGCGTGATGCTTTGCAGAGTGAGATAAGGCTTGTTTCGGCAGAAAGATTTTATGAGCAGGGACAATACGGTGAAGCGATAGAACTGCTGAAGGAGATACCTGACGATATGGCCGGACAGAGTGAACTCCGGCAGAAGGCGGCTCATGCTTATGCAAAGCAGCTCATCGATGCGGAAGACTATTCTCAGGCAATAGAGTTTTTAAATGATATGCCGGGGGATTTTGACGGAAGCGATGAGTTGCTGCAGCAGGCAAAATATGGTTACAGTCTTGCTCATCTGGACCGCAGTGACGAATCGACCATGAGTTATTTGCAGGAACTGGCTGCAGAGGATTACCAAAACAGCAGGGAATATTATGAAGAGCTGACTGCCTGGCAGATAACAATTACTGCAAATACCGATGAAGATCGAACTGAAGATGATAATAATACATTCTATCAGGGGGAAACGGTTTATTTCCATTTTAATGTAGCAGGAGGTCCTCCTGATGAAGAGCTGCGCCTCATTGCAGAATACTATAAACAGGTATTCGCTCCGTTTCATTACAGATCAGACTCATTTATTCTGGGAGATTTTACGGCAGGTCAGAGCGGTGTATGCGAATTATCTGCTGATACCGCAGGGTCGTTCAGTTTCCGGATATATGATGATTCGACAGAAAAACTTCTGGCGGAGAAGCAGATAAAAGTTATAGGCAGCTGACAAAAGAATTATTTATAAAACAAATCCGATTCTACGGATATTTCCGAGAACCGGTTTTACATTTGAAAAAGTGTTTTGGAGCCACCTGCCGGATTTGAACCGGCGACCTGCTGATTACGAATCAGCTGCTCT
>JAZPYJ010000152.1:0-2013 GCA_045544075.1 Thermoanaerobacteraceae bacterium | reverse complement strand
GCATTCCCCTCGCTTACCATGCCCGGCATTTTGCCGGCAGCTGCCTGCTGCAAAGCTGCTACTCTTTCATTGTTAGCATTAATTGCCTGATCAGCTTTCTTATCTTTGATCATGCCAATACCCCAGACGAGTACCGCCACTAAATATACAGCCAGCAAAAAGAATACTGCCGCTCTGCTTAATCCGCTCAGAGAAGTATGATTGATTCTCTTTCGTTTTTCTTTAGGTTCGCTCGGGTTTTTCTGCTTTTTAACTTTGGGCTTTCTCTTGACTCTGGATCTGTCCAAGCTCATAAGCATTTCAACTCCTTCACCTTTTGCCATATCATCAACAACAGATAAAGCGTCTGCACCTGCAGTTTTCTATATTGTTACTATACAACAAAAGGAGAGGAAATTCAATATCCGGAATAAATTTATTTATATTTTGTTTTACATTATACTATTATAAGCTTTTTATTTGCTGCCCAATGAGATTTTCTGCTGAACAGAAACGATCTGATCATAACATGCAAATGACTCATCCACGAATTCTTTATCAGGTGCTTTGGTTATCAAACTGATCACCGGTACTAATATAAGGCTGAATACCATAGCAAATGCTCCGCAGTTGATAGGTGACTGCAGCCAGACAGGAAACATGCTTTTTATCAGTAAATTAGCTGTCATGATTCCGGCGCCCCAGATAAAACTGCACCAGCAGGCGATCTTGGTAGTTTTCTTCCAGTAAAGGCCGTAAAGCAGCGGAGCAAGAAATGAACCAGCCAGAGCGCCCCAGGAAATGCCCATCAGCTGAGCTATAAAGGTAACTGAACTCTTGTACTGTATGACAGCTATAACAGCTGAAATCACGATGAAGAAAACTATTAACAGGCGCATGATCCCCAATTGTTTTTTCTCGCTCATATTTTTTATAAAGTTATCTTTCAGAAAATCCAGTGTCAGCGTAGAGCTCGATGCAAGCACCAGAGAAGAAAGAGTGGACATCGAAGCCGCCAGTACCAGTATCACTACCAGACCGATCAGTAAATCGGGCAGATTGGTCAGCATAGCTGGAATGATCGCATCATAGCCCTGAGAAGTCACATCCACTACATCGCCGAACAGCCTGCCGAAACCACCCAGAAAATAACATCCGCCGGCAACGATGATAGCAAAGAGGGTGGAAATAACCGTACCCTTGTGTATAGCTTTCTCATCTTTTATAGAGTAAAATTTCTGCACCATCTGCGGAAGTCCCCAGGTTCCCAACGATGTCAAAATAATTACACTTAACAGACTGAGCGGATCCGGTCCGAAGAAGGAGGAAAAAATGCCAGGAACATTTGATACTGCAGGATCCTGTACCTGAGCCAGTTGATTCAGAGAAGCAATAAAACCGCCGTTCTGATTCAGTACCGAACCAATCACCGCCACTATACCGACAAGCATGATTATACCCTGAATAAATGAATTGACAGCTGTGGCCATATAGCCGCCAACGATTACATATATTCCCGTCAGTACAGCCATAGCAATAATACACGCAGTGTAATCGATTCCGTATGCCATTTCAAATAAACGGGACAGTCCGTTGTACAGTGATGCGGTGTAAGGAATCAGAAAAACAAAGATTATCAATGAAGCTACTACTTTTAGATTATGACTTTGATAACGTTTACCGAAAAACTCCGGCATAGTAGCACTGTTCAGCTGCTGAGTCAAAAGACGAGTGCGGCGGCCGAGTATAGCCCAGGCCAATAAAGATCCGATGAAAGCATTTCCCAGACCTATCCAGGTGGAGGCAACTCCGTACTTCCAGCCGAATTGTCCTGCATAACCTATAAAAATTACTGCCGAGAAATAGGAGGTTCCAAACGCAAACGCACTGAGCCAGGGACCTACTGTTCTGCCGCCGAGCACAAAATCATTGACATCTCCTGCACTGCGCCGGCACCAGATACCCACTACAATCATAAGGGCAAAAAACAAAATCAGCATACTTACTTTGATAAACACTTCAATCCTTCCCTTC
>JAZPYJ010000151.1:0-4957 GCA_045544075.1 Thermoanaerobacteraceae bacterium | reverse complement strand
ACATGGCTACGATCCGACTTGATTGACCCTGCCGGCCCGCAAAGATTTTACTTCTGTCCCGGACAACGCTATACCTGCTTCATAAGTTTCCAATATTTCATAATCATGACGGGCTTTCTTATTTACGGCGATGATTTTTCCTTCCATGCTTTTCACCTTCTTTGATTGATAAACTGCCTGAAGTTGACTGAGCCAATTCAAAGTCTATCTGACAGGCAGGAATATTAACTTTGACTACTGTAACAACAACATTTTGTCCTAAACGATATATTTTCCCCGATCGAGTTCCCTGCAAACAATAATCATCTTCATTGTACCAGTAATAATCGTCATTCAAGGAATCGATACGGACCAGCCCCTCTATAGTATTAGCCAGCTGAACAAAAAATCCGAACGAAACGACACTGCTGATAAAACCCTCATATATTTCCCCCAGCCTGTCCGACATATATTCTGCTTTTTTCATTTCATCAGCTTCCATTTCAGCTTCCATAGCAGCTCTTTCACGATCAGAGCTGGCCTGAGCTATTTGCGGCAGCATTTCGTTCAGTTCATTCAAACGTTTAGCACTTAAGCGGTGTTTGCGTAAATAATCATTAATTATTCTATGGATCATCAGATCCGGATAACGTCTGATAGGTGACGTGAAATGAGTATAGCAATCGGAAGCCAGACCGAAATGGCCTTCATTGACAGCAGAATAATGAGCCTGTTTCATTGTGCGCAGCATAACTGTTGAGATTATTTTTTCGTCAGATGTTCCGGCGACAGCATTCAATATTTTATTGAATTCGGACGGATGCAATTCTGAACAGTTTTTAATGCCCAGTCCGAAATTCCAAAGCAAATGATTAAGCTTTTCCACTTTTTCAACTGCAGGAAGCTGGTGCACACGATAAAGAAAAGGAATTTCCAGCCAATAAAAATGCTGTGCCACAGTTTCGTTAGCCAGAATCATAAATTCCTCGATAATTTGTTCAGCGATATTATGCTCCCGTACTTTTATTTCCACAGGATGCCCTTTGTCATTAAGAACGATCTGAGCCTCCGGGATATGAAAATCTATGGCTCCGCGGGCAAAACGATTTTCACGCAAAAGCAAACATAGCTGCTGCATCTGCTGCAGCATCGGAAGCAAAAATTCAATCTTTTTATCGGCAGACAGCTCCATGGATTTTTCCGATAGAAGAAACCTGTTTACCAAGCTGTAGGTAAGACGGGCACTGCTGCAAATCACAGAAGGCTTTATTTCATAATTCACCACTGTTCCTGCCTGGTCTATTTCCATAATACAGGATAACGTCAGCCGATCTTTATGGGGAATCAGACTGCAAATATTATCGGAAAGGCGAAACGGCAGCATAGGCAGCACACGATCCGGCAAATAAACACTGCATCCGCGTTTTCTTGCTTCATTATCCAAAGCAGAACCTTCCGAAACATAATAACTGACATCAGCTATGTGAACACCAAGCTCCAAATTGCCGTCAGGCAGTTGGCGCAGTCCGACTGCATCATCAAAATCTTTGGAATCATCACCATCAATAGTTATTATAGTTTGCCCGCGCAGGTCAAGGCGCTGTTCCAGCTCCTGCTTATCGATATTTTCACTTACTGTTTCAGACTCAATCAATACCGTATGGCTGAAACGATCAGCTAAGCTATGCTTTTTTACTACGGAAAGCACATCCGAACCCGGGTTGTCGACCGAACCCAGTACCTCACTGATCCGTCCTTCCGGCTTATGGGTTCTATCTGGCCAGCGGATTATTTCGCAGACGATCAGATCACCATTCTGTATCTGACGCGGGAGAGGATTTTTAAGAATGATCTCTTTGCAAACACGCTTATCCAAAGGAAACGCTGACGCATAATGATTATTTATGTTAAATACCGCGACAACTTTTTTATTGGCATGTTTAAGTATCCTGATAATCTCTCCGGCAGGACCTCTGCCGGTTAAATCTGATTTCTGAAGAATTCTGGCCATAACCCGATCGTTGTGCATGGCTCCCTTAAGCTTATCCTCGCTGATGAAAACATCTTTAATCCCGTCTATATCCGGCAGGACAAAAGCATACCCTTTATTGTTTCCCTGTAATCTTCCGCTGATGATATTTATTCTTTCAGGAAGCTCATAACGTTGTTTTTTTGTCAGAAATACTTGTCCGTCTTCTTCTAGTTCTCTGAGGTTTTTCATAAATACTTTTATATCTGCAACAGATTCACACTCAAAAGCATGAAGCAGCTGTTCAGCGATAAGCGGCTTATAATCCTGTTCACGAATATATTCAAGTATTTCTTCTTTTTGGATATCCTTTTTCATTCATTATCACCAGATTATTATCAGTTATTCAAATCGATTCCAAGTTAAATCTATTCGCCGCACCAAGCAAAAAACCTTCGCTGTCAAGGAAACAGCGAAGGTTTTTATCATTTAATCTCAACCATTGCTTAGAAGAACAGAAGCGGAGCAATGATCAGTGAAATAGTACCTGATACCTTGATCAGAGGATTCATTGCAGGGCCTGAGGTGTCCTTGAACGGATCGCCAACAGTATCACCGATTACTGCAGCAGCATGGACTTCAGTTCCTTTGCCGCCCAGATAACCGGACTCGATAAGTTTTTTCGCATTATCCCAAGCTCCACCTGCATTTGACATAAATATAGCCATCAGAACACCGGCAGCTGTGATGCCTGCCAGGAATCCGGCCAAAGCTTTAGCACCCAGGCCAAAACCGACCAGCAGCGGAGCACCAACGGCAATAATACCGGGCAGGATCATTTCATGAATAGCAGCTCTTGTACTGATATCAACGCATTTATTATAGTCAGGTTTGCCGCTTCCTTCCATAATACCGGGGATCTCTCTGAACTGGCGACGAACTTCTTCGATCATCTGAAATGCAGCTTTACCGACTGAACTCATAGTGAGAGCAGCAACGATGAAAGGCATAGCAGCACCAAGGAATACACCGATCATAACCATAGGATCAGCCAGATTGATAGTCAGATGTCCGCCTTCCAAAAGACCTGCAAGTTTTGGATTTTTTGCAACTTCAGAGCCAAAGGCATTAAATAAAGCCAGGGCGGTAAGAGCAGCAGAACCAATAGCAAAGCCTTTTGCGATAGCAGCTGTCGTATTTCCGACGGAGTCGAGCTTATCAGTAGTTTCACGAACATTTTCAGGCAGCTCGGCCATTTCCGCGATACCGCCTGCATTATCGGCAACAGGACCAAAGGAGTCAACAGCAACGATCATACCGGCAGTGGAAAGCATACCCATAGCAGCCATAGCAATACCATAAATGCCGCCGCCGATATAATAGGAAACCCCTATCGCCAGAGCAAAAACTATAATAGGCAGCAAAGTGCTTCTTAAGCCGACAGCTATACCGGTAATAATAGTGGTTGCAGGTCCCGTTTTGGAAGCATCAGCAATCTCCTTAACAGGATTTTTCTTATTGGATGTATAGTATTCAGTAATAGTTCCTATAGCAACATTGACCACCAAACCGCAAATAACAGCAATCGTCAGCTTGAGTGCCTGAGATCCGCCGAACATCAGTTCAGCCAGAACAAAAGCTCCGACCGCCGTAAGAATATTGGTTCCCCAGATCCCACGGTTGAGAGCGGCCTGCGGATCACCGTTTTCACTGGTTTTAACCAGGAAAGTACTGATGATCGCAGCAGCAATACCAACTGCACCCAAAAGAAGAGGAAACATTACTCCGGCCAGCTGTTGTCCGCCGGCAAATACATTGCTGCCGATCAGCATAGCTGCGATGGCAGTTGCACCGTAGGATTCAAACAAGTCAGCTCCCATACCGGCGGTATCACCTACATTGTCGCCTACGTTATCGGCAATAACTGCAGGGTTGCGGGGATCATCTTCAGGGATTCCGGCTTCAACTTTACCGACCAGGTCAGCACCTACGTCAGCTGCTTTGGTATAAATACCGCCGCCGATTCTGGCAAAAAAAGCGATCGCACTGGCACCAAAAGCGAAACTGTTGATTACAACTACGTCCTGGAAAATGAGATACAATCCGGAGACACCAAGTAAGGCCAGACCGGCAACTGACATACCCATTACACAGCCGGCTTTGAATGAAACGTTCAAAGCTTTGTTCAGACCGCTTGAAGCAGCAGCCTGAGCAGTTCTGGCATTTGCTTTGGTGGTAGCAGTCATTCCTGCATAACCTGCTAAAGCAGAGGAAATAGCACCAACAAGGAACGAAATGCCCTGAGCAACGCCGCTTGCGAACAATAACAGTACGAAAATAATGACTGCAAACGGGATCAATGTTTTATATTGGCGATTAAGGAAGGCCATCGCTCCGCCGTGGATAGCATCAGACAATTCCTTCATGCGGTCATTGCCCATGCTTTCCTTTAACAGACTGGAAAGCAGATAAGCAGCATAGCAAAGAGCTACCAAACCTGCTCCGACACCCCAAAATGCCAAATTTGCTGAAAAACTCAATTTAAACTCCCCTCCTAGTTCGATTCATCATTCAATAATAACCAATACAAGTGCAAGAACCATAAAAAGCACAGCAGCAACAGTTGTTACTTTGCTTAAAGTTTCATCCATGCCTTTCTTTTTGCCAAAAATTTGTTCGGCACCACCGGCAATGGAACCCGATAGCCCGGCACTTTTACCTGACTGCATCAATACACTGGCTATTACGCCGATACACATTATAATATATAAAATCATCAATATTATCTTAAGCAAGCAATCACCTCCTTAAGCAGTGAAAGATCGTGGAGAAACTATTTTTTAACCATACGATTATATCACGGCTATTTTAAAAATACAATTGTTTTTGACATTTTTCTGAAAGTTTTTTATTAATTATTATTGATCAGCTTTAGTCAGCAGACAGTGTCCGCTCATTTCGTCCGGCTGATCTATTTGAAGCAAATGCAGCATAGTAGGTGCAATGTCT
>JAZPYJ010000150.1:0-5891 GCA_045544075.1 Thermoanaerobacteraceae bacterium | reverse complement strand
TGCCGATTTAAAGTTTTTTAAATCCTATATATTGTACTATTGACGTAGTGACTTGTCAAGAAAATTTTGATCATAAGCGTAAAAACAATCACATTGATGATCTGTCCTGTGAAAAAAGTATTACTTTTTATGAGCTTTTATGATATAATCAATTTCGGGATTTTATCGCAGTGTTATTTCAGAAATTTATTATACTGTTATAACACAAAGGAACAGAAAGTTGAGAAACGATATATGTATAAAACCGATGATATTGTGATATATAGTTCCCAGGGAGTATTCCGTATTGCGGATATTGAGCAGAAAAAAATCGGCGATAAAATTTCTGATTATTATGTACTTAAACCTGTTGCAGGTACGACTTCCGTGACTTATGTTCCATGTGATAACGATGATCTGCTCGGGAAAATGTGCTATGCTCTTTCGGCAGATGAAATATATGATTTGATCAATAATACAAGATATGATGATCTTTGGATAGAAAATGAGAATGAAAGACGATTGGCTTTCAGGAAAATGATCGATCAGGGAGACTGCCGTGTTTTGATCAATCTGCTGAAATCTTTTGAAGCCCACAAAAGACCGAGCAAAGGCCGCAAAATGCTGGTAATGGATGAAAGGCTGCTGCGTGATGCCGAAAAAACATTGTTGAATATTTTTCGTTATGCTTTTGATATCAAACGAAGTCAAATCATGCCGTTCATTAACGGAAATCTTATCATACAACCACGAACAGAATAGACTGCTTTCACACACACAGGAAAACGTCTGCACAAGGATCACACTGTCATTCCGGACCTTTTGTTATGAATAAATCATGCCGATCAAACCTCATTCAAAAAATATTATTAATACTTATTATTTTTACTTTATTATTCATTTGGGGACAATCATGTATGCCAAGAGATGTTTCCGCCGCTGAGAGCAGTAAAGTTCTTGAATGGATTGAACCTGTTCTTAAGGTGATAATCGGATCTGACAATGTTAACGATCAGTTGGTTCGCAAACTAGCTCATTTTCTGGAATATTGTTTATTAGGGACAGAGTTGTCTTTGTTTGGTGCTGTTACCGCTGCATCATATTCAAACAGATTTTCGCTGAGGCACATGATATTTATTATGCTCGGTATTGCTTTTTCAGCGGCATTTCTGGATGAGACGATACAGATATTTTCAGCCAGAGGTCCGGCGATTTCCGATGTATGGCTGGATTTTACCGGAGCAGTTACAGGAATGCTGTTAGGACTAATTATGAACTATTTCTTTATCATAATAAAAAAGGATAAAAAAACTAAGCCTGATCATTGCCGAAAGGATCAGGCTTAGTTATCAAAGGATAATTTCTATGATTTTGTCATATGCTTCTTTAGCTTCCGGACAAAGCAAAAGCGGATAAACATGAATCATGTCTTTGCCTACGATATAATTATGCTCAATGTTTTCTTTTTTTAACTGCATATGAAGGTCCTGTGCCTGCAAGTGCAACAAATCACAATCTCCGGTGATAATTGTAATGTGGCTCAAATCATTGATACCGCCCGACATTGGATCTATAAAGAAATCATCCTTATCGCCATCGGTCCACCATTGGGGCAGATATTTAAATAAACCTCTTGACAGAATAGGATCTTTGTCTTCCAAAGCGGCAATTTCCTCTTCCGGATAATCGAGACAGCCATTAACCAGTGGAGAAATCAGAACCATGTTCCTTGGCTGGGGCATTTTTTTTGATTTGATATACTGAGATAATGCAAGACAAATTGCTGCTCCGCTGGAGTCACCAACCATACAGATTTTTTGATTTGTGTAACGATGGATCAACTGGTCATACAATGTTGTGAATAATGCTTTGCAATCACGATAAGTATATTTTGGAAGTAATGGATAAACGGGCACATATACAGCGGCTTTTAGACTTTTAGCCAGGCGTCGGATAAATATCCAATGCAAAAAAGATATTTCTATAAACATAGCTCCACCGTGTGCATAAATAACTGCCCTATCACATTCTACATTCAATGGGCGAACTTCATAACAGATAGCTTCATTGATTTCAGTCTTTTTTATATTGCAGCTATTCCTGATGAATGGTCCAGGATCAGAAATCATGAACGGATCAATTGCATCAAGCCATTTACGCTGTTCCGTTTCAGAAAGAGAAGCAAATTTTTTCAAATGACCGATTTGAAGTAATTTTACACCAAGTGTATATGCCATACTTGGCATTTCAAAACCTCCTTATCTAAAACAATAGATAATGTTAGTGATTGTTTAGGATTAATAATCGACCCGAAAGTCAGTCATTTGGCCTCTTATAAAAGATACCCGTGATGCGTTCCGTCTTGACTACGTTGACGAAAGCTGTCGGATCGATCTTTTTAACGTTGCTGATGACCATTTTAGTTTCATCACTGTTGACCACAGAATAAATCATATTCCGCTCCTGATTAGCATAGCAGCCTGTGCCTTTGAAAAGAGTTGCGTCGTGATTGGTACATTCTTTGATAGCCTGATAGATCTGATCAGGATACGTGGTTATTATCAGTAAAGTGTTTTTCTGATATCTTTTGTAAAGCAGATTCAATATTTGTGTTGCAGTAAACTGAAAAATAATTGAATATAAAGCTTTATCCCAGCCGAAAAGCAACCCGGCGATAGATAAAATGACCACATTGGCTGCAAAAATATAATTCCATATATCTATTCCATGACGCTCCGAGAAAAAAATGGCAATAAAATCAGTACCGCCCGTCGTAGCTTGAGCAGACAGCGCAAGACTGACTGAAACACCGCAGAT
This sequence comes from Thermoanaerobacteraceae bacterium, assembly GCA_045544075.1. Lineage (GTDB taxonomy): Bacteria > Bacillota > JAZPYJ01 > JAZPYJ01 > JAZPYJ01 > JAZPYJ01. Next base: position 3,095 of record JAZPYJ010000150.1, on the reverse strand, counting down.
TATACCGCCGAATACGCTTATAAGAAGCGGATCGTAAGTCAGCGGATAGCCCGGAAGAATATCGACCAGCACACTGGTGAGAACGATAGCCAGACAGGAATACAGAGTGAACTTTTTGCCGATAAACTTAAAGCTGATTATGATCGGGATCGCGTTCAGCAAAATATAAATAGGGCTGAAAGCTATTTTCAAATCGAAAAACCTTGCACCAATCTGCTGGATCAGTAATGTCAGGCCCGTGAATCCGCCCGGGATCAGATCGCCGGCATTTACAAAACTATTTATATCCAGAGCCATTATAACCGAGGATAATACTACCAGAATTACCCTGATGATATGATGAGGCGGACTGAAAACATTGGATGGAGGAACTACAGCCGCAGCATCGCCGGTGTTTCCTGCCGCTGATTTTCTTTTTAAACGCCGCATATTTAATGCCTCCTTTAGCATCCTTGAGAAGTCAATACATTGTAAACGTTTTATGGTTATTTGTCAATAAATAATAAATCAGTGCAGTCAAATGCATAGACAGATTTATTGACGGCTAATGGGAATTATTATATACTAATGCTATCTGAAATTTTTATTTTTTAATATTAAGAGGCAATAATTAAATGGATAATCAATTGCAAACTAAAACGATACAGCTGAATCCCGAACAGATAAGAGCGGTAAAGCATGATGAAGGGCCGCTTCTGGTGCTTGCCGGAGCAGGTTCAGGCAAAACCAGAGTTCTTACTCAGCGAATAGCCTATCTGATCAGGGAGAAAAAGGTCTCTCCATATAATATTCTGGCAATTACCTTTACAAATAAAGCTGCCAATGAAATGAAGCAGAGAGTTGCCGGACAGCTGGGGAGAGATGTTCGCGATTTGTGGATATCTACATTCCACTCAGCTTGTGTGCGTATTTTGCGCCGACACGCTGATCTTATAGGATACGGTCCGGGATTCGTGATATATGATGATGCAGATCAACAGACGCTGATCAAACAATGCATGAAAGAACTGGATATTTCTGATAAAAAATATAGCCCGCGGATTTTTTCTGCAGCTATCAGTGATGCAAAAAATAAATTGATAGGTCCTGAAGAATATCAACGAGGCGCAGCTGATTTTCAGCAGCGTCAGAATTCGTCAGTATATAATATTTATCAGCGTAAGATCAAGCAAAACAATGCTTTGGATTTCGATGATCTGATTATGGAAACCGTGCATTTGTTCCGTACGCAGCCTGATATACTGGATTTATATCGTGAAAAATTTCGTTATATTCTGGTGGATGAATATCAGGATACAAATCACGCTCAGTATGTTTTGGTCAATCTTTTGGCAAAAAAGCATCGCAATATATGTGTAGTAGGTGATCCTGATCAGAGTATTTACCGCTTCCGCGGAGCTGATATTGATAATATCCTCAATTTTGAGCAGGATTATCCTGATGCTGAAGTAATCACCTTACAACAGAATTACCGTTCAACCCGGGCGATTCTGCAGGCAGCCAATAGTGTGATCAGCAATAATGAAATGCGTAAGGATAAGAAACTGAACACAGAGAACGATGAAGGAGAACTGATAACTCACTATACAGGAGCTGATGAATATGGTGAATCACGTTTTGTTGCAAATGAGATATCACGTCTTAGCAGAGAAAAAGGATATGTCTGGTCTCAGTTTGCCGTGCTCTATCGTACTCATGCACAGTCTCGCGTTTTGGAAGAAGCATTGCTGCAGTCCGGAATCCCTTACCGTATCATCGGAGGACTAAAATTTTATGACCGTAAAGAAATTAAAGATCTGCTCGCATATTTGCGGGTTATCTCGAACCCTGCGGATAATATAAGTTTGCAGCGCATAATCAATGTACCCCGCCGCGGAATAGGAGATGCTACACTGCAGCTGCTTAATGATTTCACTGCCGATCAGCAGATAAGCCTGTGGCAGTGCCTGCAGCAGGTTCAGTGGATCGAAGGCCTGAGCACGCGTGCCGTGAATCAGCTTCAGAGGTTCAGTGCGGTGATAACTGATCTGCAGCGGGATAAACTGATGCTTTCATGCACTGATCTGGTCAAACAGGTGCTGGCTCGCAGCGGTTATCAAAACATGCTGGAGCAGGAACAATCAGTGGAAGCTCAGACGCGCCTTGAAAATATCAAGGAATTTATGTCGGTGACTCAATTGTATGATGAACAAAGCGAACACCCTGATCTGGATGAATTTCTGGCAGAGATCTCACTTGTCACCGATTTGGATAAAAACAGCGATAATCAGGAAAATGACGGGACCGATAAAGATCTGGATAATGCGGTCGTGCTTATGTCTTTGCATAGCGCAAAAGGATTGGAGTTTCCGGTCGTATTTCTTACAGGAATGGAAGAACGCATTTTTCCGCATTCACGATCTCTTTTGGACCAGAACGAGCTGGAAGAAGAACGCCGTCTATGCTATGTCGGTATTACAAGAGCGCAGCGGAAACTATATATCACCAATGTGAGAAAACGCTTTCTCTATGGTACGGCAAATTATAATGAAGTATCACGGTTTATAGAGGAGATCCCCGGAGATTTGCTGGAAAAGGTAGATGACAGTGATCAGCTAAGTGATTCATCGGCTCCCTCGTACGCTGATGCTTTGAACGATCTGGGCCGCGGATTTTCTGGTTACGGTACTTTAAGACGTAATAACCGTAATTACTACAGTGATCATAACAATGTCTCAACTCCTGACGATCATGAAACTGAATATATAAATGGTTCCTTTGGCGTAAGCAAAAGGGAGAATAAAAAGAATACAGACCGCAAAATAAGTGCTTCCTCTGGCGAGAATGTCAGACCGGCAGGTAAACATGCTCCGTCCATGCCTGTTCCCCCAAAAAATGATCAGACTGCTGATCTGATGCTTGGAGATAAGGTGCGTCACTCAAAATACGGCGAGGGCGTTGTAGTAGCCGTTAAAGGCAGCGGTGAAGATGCCGAGGTAAAAGTCGCTTTTCCTGCTGCAGGTATCAAACGATTTCTGGTGCAGTACGCGGCGCTGGAAATAATACGGCATGATTAAGAAAGGAATATCATGGTCAGGTTGCTGATAAGTCGGATC
>JAZPYJ010000149.1:0-5412 GCA_045544075.1 Thermoanaerobacteraceae bacterium | reverse complement strand
TTATCAGAGAGCCCGCGAAATTTATGAAAAGGTTCTGGGGGCAGAGCATCAGGATACGGCTGCGGTTTATAATAATATTGCTGAGGTTTATAAAGCGCGGGGTAATTACAGCGGTGCACTGGAATTTAATTTGAAAGCACTGTCGATCAGGGAAAAACTTTTTGGGAATATGCATCCGGCGACGGCTATCTCCTATAACAATATCGGCGGTGTATACCGCTCGCTGGCTGATTATAGTCAGGCGTTGGATTATTATCAGAAATCATTGGCTATTTATGTTAATGTTCTGGCGTATGATCATCCTAATATCGCATCAACATATAATAATATTGCCGGTGTTTATTTTGCTCAGGGGAATTATGACAACGCACTGGAATATTATGAAAAGGCTCTGGATATAAAGGAAAAAGTATTAGGGAAAGAACATCCTGACACAGCTACAGGCTACAGCAATATTGCAGCAGTATATAAAGTAAAGGGTGATTTTTACAGCGCACTTAAGTATTATGAAAAAGCACTGAATATTCGCAAAAGCAAGCTGAGGGAAGGGCATCCTAAAACCGCAGCTGCCTGTTGGGCGATCGCGGATATTTATCAGATGCTTAATGAGCCGGATAAAGCTCATGCGTTTGTTTTGCAGGCGATGGCCTGTGAAAATGCAGGAGAATGATCTGGTCATAAAAATTGTTTTAATAAAAAAGTTGACAATAGCTTGTAACTATGCTATATTGAATAAGTTAAAGGAAGCAGAAGCACCCGCTTCTCACCTCATGGCGCCTCGGATGCTGCTTATGGGGTAAGTAATTTCAGATGACCGTGTTTGGGTATCATGATTCATAATTCGGTCATATATAACTGAAATATTCCAGCGGGCTGACTTGTGTCTGCCCGCTTTATTTATGCGGTTGCAGGCTTGGATTCAAAAAATTGTGGAGGTGATGCACTATAGCGAAAGAACTTTCCATTAACGAAGAGATCAGAGCTAAAGAAGTCAGAGTAATCGGCAGTGACGGTGAACAGATAGGTATTATTAGCATTCAGGAAGCATTGTCTTTAGCAGAAGAAAAAAAGCTGGATCTGGTTGAGATCGCACCCGATGGCAAACCGCCGGTCTGCAAGATTATGGATTATGGCAAGCACTGTTATGAGCGCAGCAAGAAAGAAAAAGAAGCGCGCAAGAAACAGAAAATTGTTAGCATTAAAGAGATGAAACTGCGTCCCAGTATCGAGGAAAATGATTTTCAGGTTAAAGTGAAAAACATTGCCCGATTTTTAAAGGATGGAGATAAGGTTAAAGTCACGATCATGTTCCGTGGGCGCGAGATAGTTCACAAGCAGCTGGGAGAAAATCTTCTTAATCGTATCGCCGAGGAATTGGCCGATTCCGCTAATGTGGAACGCAGACCGAAAACTGAAGGCAAGAACATGATCATGATTTTATCGCCTAAGGAATAATAAAGGAGGATCAATCAGCAATGCCAAAAATCAAGTCACATCGCGGAGCTGCCAAAAGATTTAAAAAGACAGGCAGTGGAAAATATAAAAGATATCATGCTTATCACAGCCATATTTTAGGCAAGAAATCTGCCAAAAGAAAACGCAATCTGAGAAAAGGTGTCGTTGCCGCCGTTTCAGAAGAGAAAAAACTAGAAAAAATGCTGCCGTATTAAACCTACTGATTCGAAATATCAATGTAATTAAAGCAGCAATAATAAGGAGGGTATGGCTGTGTCAAGAGTAAAAACAGCTGTTGCAAGCAAAAACAGACATAAGAAAGTATTAAAATTAGCCAAAGGTTATTATGGCGCCAAAAGCAAACGTTATCGTATGGCGAACCAGCAGGTCATGAGATCGCTTCAATATGCTTATCGTGATAGAAGGAATAAAAAACGTCAGTTCCGCAGATTATGGATCGCACGTATCAATGCTGCAGCCAGACAGAACGGTTTATCTTACAGCCGTTTCATTAATGGTTTAAAATTGGCTGAAGTGGAAATCAACAGAAAAATGCTGGCCGATCTGGCGGTTTATAATAAACCGGCTTTCACCAAACTGGTAGAAGTGGCAAAAGAAAAGCTGGAACAACAGTAATTATTAAAGGGCAGAGCGGTTTTCTTATCCGGGAAAACCGCTTGTTTTTTTGAATGAAAATATAAAAACAGCAAAGCAGGACGGGATGATAGATGGCACAGATCATAGATTCCAAACATAACGAAATGATAAAATACCTGCGTCGTTTACAGCAAAACAGATCTTTTCGCGAACAGGAACAGAGATTTATTGTTGAGGGTCTGCGTTTTACCAAGGAGCTGCTTGATTCGGAATGGATTACTGATAAACTTATGCTTACACCAGAAATCGCGGCATCTGAAGACGGACGGTATCTTTATGATCTGGCACGAAGTAGGGGTATCATGGTGCAGCTGGTGAGCGCTCAGGTTTTTGCGTCCTTTTCAGCCACTGATAATCCTCAGGGCATAGCTGCTTTGGCTGTATGCAGGGGACAATCGGAATCAGAGAATAATTATGAACTTAACAGCATTCTGTTACGGCATGATCAAAACGAGCATAGCCCCGAGCTTCTGATACTTACTGAAGATATTCAGGATCCGGGCAATATGGGAACTATAATACGCCTAGCAGATGCTGCAGGCGCCAAGGCGGTTCTTATGCTCAAAGGCTGCGTAGATATTTATAATAATAAAACGCTTCGGGCAACTGTAGGATCGATCTTTCATCTTCCGGTACTGCAGAATCTAAATAGGGAAAGACTGCTGATTCAGCTGAAAAGAAATGAATGGAAGATAATCGCAGGCGTACCAAGCGCAGAGCATCTGTTGTGCTGTGAGAAGCTGCCCGAACGCTGTGTTATTCTGGTGGGCAATGAAGCTAACGGAATCAGTAAAGAGTTGATTTATTTATCTGATGAATGTCTGGCGATTCCTATGCCGGGACATAGTGAATCACTGAACGCGTCATCTGCTGCTGCTATAATGATGTATGAATTTGTCCGTCAGCATATTGTGGATAAAAACCGATCGTAAAAAAAAGCGACTATGATAAGCGGAGGACAAACAGAATGAAAAGGGATATTAAACAATTAATCGACAGATGCGATAAGGAACTGCAGCCTGTGTGGAACAGACTGGAAGAGATCTCACTTTTTAATCATGAGAAAGTTCTTAACGCTTTTCAGCAGTATCGTTTAAGCAGTTTTCATCTGCAGGGAGGAACAGGATACGGTTATGATGATCTGGGCCGGGAAGCAGTGGAAAGTATTTACAGCAATATTTTCCGTACGGATGCTGCTTTGGTTCGTCCTCAGATAATATCAGGCACCCATGCTATCTCTTTATGTTTATTTGGTGTGCTTCGTCCGGGTGATAATTTGCTTTCCATCTGCGGTAAGCCGTATGATACATTGGATAAAATAATCGGACTTAAATACGAGAACGATCAGGATAGTTACGATTCATCAGTGTCAACCCCGGGCAGTCTGCGTGATCTGGGAGTAAAATATTCTCAGGTCGAACTGCTTCCCAACGGAGGATTTGATTTTCCGGCTATCGAACGGGCTATTCATAAGGAAACCAAAATGATTTTGATCCAGCGTTCCCGCGGTTATACCCTTCGCCCGGCATTAAGCATTGCGCAGATAGAAGAAGCCTGCCGATTTATCCGTGAACTTAATAAAGAAGTTATAATATTTGTGGATAATTGTTATGGTGAATTTGTTGAGAAACGCGAACCGATCGAGGCAGGAGCCGATCTGATCGCCGGTTCTCTTATTAAGAATATTGGCGGAGGAATTGCTCCGACCGGAGGATATATCGCCGGACGCAGCGATCTTGTTGAATTGGCGGCTTATCGCTGGACTGCTCCGGGGGTAGGCAGTGAGATAGGACCTTCATTAGGCTTTAGCAGATCATTCCTGCAGGGATTATTTCTGGCCCCTATGATAGTAAGTGAAGCTCTGAAGGGTGCAATATTGACAGCTAAAGTATTTGAAACCCTTGGCTATGATGTTTTTCCTGCCAGTGACGCGCAACGTTCAGATATTGTACAATCTGTTATTCTGCGTTCTCCGAAAGAAATAATTGATTTCTGTCACGGGATTCAGGCAGCATCTCCTATTGACAGTCACGTAGCACCTGAACCATGGGCAATGCCTGGATACAATGATCCCGTTATCATGGCAGCAGGGACATTTACGCAGGGTTCTTCGATCGAGTTATCGTGTGATGCGCCTATCCGTCCGCCGTATACGGTTTATATGCAAGGAGGATTATCGAGCAACTATGTACGTCTGGCTTTGAGCTATGTACTGGAAAGGCTGCATAACAATTAAGAATGATTAAGGAGAATAACATGCCAATGATTAATAGATCTCATCGTATAGGTGTTTTATTGGGCGGCAGATCAGCCGAACGGGAAATATCTCTGAAGAGCGGGGCAGCTATAAGTGAGGCATTGCGCCAACTGGGCTATTGGGTAAAAGAATTTGATCCATCTTCTGAAGGATTTATCAATGATCTATCAGCTGCAAATATAGATGCAGCTTTTCTCGCTTTGCATGGCAGGGGAGGTGAAGACGGCAGCATTCAGGGCCTGCTGGAACAAATGGGCATTCCGTATACTGGTTCCGGGATTTTGGCCAGTGCTTTGGCTATAAATAAAATAATGACCAAACGGGTGATCGAGAGCGCCGGCTTGCCTACAGCACCTTATCTGACTATATCAAAAGCAGAATATCAGCTGAATACAGTCAATGCTTTACAACGGCTCAGACAGCAGATCGAAAATGATCTGGGCTGGCCTTTGGTGATAAAAGCTCCGACTCAGGGATCAAGTATCGGCATTATTTTTGTCAATGATTATTCTGAGCTGAAAGATGCATTGGAGCAATGTTTCGAATATGATGATGAGCTTCTGCTTGAAAAGAAAATCAGCGGAATGGAGGTCACTGCTCCTGTCTGGGATATTGATGATAAACCACAGACAATTGCATTGATAGAAATCGTAGCTGAGATCGGCGAATATTATGATTATGCATCAAAATATCAGAAAGGCGGAAGTACGCATATAATTCCTCCTGATCTATCAGATGATCTGAGAAAAATAATAAGTGAGCTGGCTGAGCAGTGTTATTCGGTTTTAAATTGCCGGGGAGTGGCTCGGGTCGATTTCCTGGTTGATTCAATCGACCGAAAGCCTTATATCCTTGAAGTTAATACTATTCCCGGCATGACTTCGACCAGTCTGGTGCCTGATGCCTGCCGCAGCATTGGCATAGAATTTCCTGATATGTGCGAGCTCCTGCTGCGCAAGATCCTGCCTGAATAAATACTTTCTATAAAACCACATTTTATTTACATCGTCAGAAATAACGGGAACGATATCGCTATCATTCCC
>JAZPYJ010000148.1:0-3513 GCA_045544075.1 Thermoanaerobacteraceae bacterium | reverse complement strand
TTTGGCCTCCGACTTTATTTCAACTTAATTCTGTATTTGGCTGGTTACCGGGTTGATCAAACTTTTTGACATAAATCAGCAATAGCCTGCTGAAGCTGCTTCTTGAATAATTCTTCGCCTAAAGCTGATCGGAAGCCTAATTCTGTTTCCGCTTTAGTCGTGTCCAAACGCCATTCGCCCAATTGAAACGCGCTTCCCTGCCATTCATTCTGAGCAACTACATTTATAACCGCCTGCGGTTTTATTTCATCGGCTATCATTCGTGCCACTTCTTCCCAGGAAACATAAGCGGAAGCTACATTATAAACAGCTCCGAAAGCAGTTTCATTGAATAATGTTCTTTCGAAGCAGAGAGCAATATCCTCCATATGAGCAAAACTGCCCCCCGATGCATCAGGCACGTCAATATAGCCGTTATCTCTGATATTTCTGATCATTTGTTTAAGATGCTTGCCGCCTATCTCATCAGCAAACGCCCACCATAAGCCTATAGTAGTTGCAGGCAGTTTTTGTAAATCATTATAAAGCTGACACATATCTTCGCAAATCGTTTTGGCGAAAGCATAAAATGGTTTTCGAGCCTGCGCGGTCAGATGCGGCTGCTCCTCTTTTATCGGCACATCCATCGGCACACCATATACTATAGAAGAACTGGTGTTGATGAAATGTTTAATCCCGGCATCGGCAGATTCTGCCAAAAGTATCGCCATGCCTTCAATATCTGTGGCGACCAGTTCGGTCAGATCAGCAGCAAAAGACCATGCCAAATGAAAGACAGCATCGACATCCTGTACAGCCTGTTTAACGATTTGCCTGTCATTAATCTCACCGCATATTAATTCATACGGGCAATTATCTGCATCAACTTTACCCAGATCCTTATCCAGCAAACGAATAGTATAACCACGTTCATAAAAATAATTTGCCAGATAACTTCCAATTGAACCGGCACCGCCTGTTATTAGTATTCTCATCAGATCTTCCTCCTTTTAGATCACTTCATTATTTTACAAAACAACACCATCATTATGTATCCGCTCAATGCTTTTAAGCCTCAGCATCAGCTGATCCTGTATTTTGCTCTTCTGCTTTCTTCTTTGCCATATTTCTATGTTCCAGCTGGAATGTATATAATGAATGTTTATATACGGATTTTGCAGTAAATGTAGCAACAGCAGCAGCAATACACAACGGAATAACCAAAGAATAATTATTTGTTATTTCAAATGCCATGATTACAGCTGTTAACGGTGCATGGAAAAATCCCGCTAAAACAGCTGCGATCCCTACTACCGCAAAGGCTTCCACACTTAAATCAAAAAACGGAAAAAAGAAATTAACAGCACCGGCTATTCCGGCACCCAATGTAGCTCCGATAAAAACAGCAGGAGCAAAAACACCGCCGGTACTTCCGGAACCAAGAGTAATGCAGTTTGTAATTACTTTAAACAAACAAGCTAATAAAAGTAAACCAAAAAAGTAATTCCCGTTCAAAACTTCAGCAGTAAAATCATGACCTTCGCCCATAACCATTGGCAGCCAGATACCTATTACACCAACAGCCAGACCACCAATCGCCGGTTTGATATATGGAGGGATCTTTTTAAACTTACCGCAGAAAGATTCGGTTTTTCCCATTAATTTTATCCAGAAAACAGACAATAATCCTGCGGCTATACCCAATAAAATATATATCAAATAATCATAATAAGCGTTAACCTTCAACGATTCAACAGTATATATCGCCCCTTGACCCATGCACAAGCGGTAAGTAAGGGCAGAAATACCGGAAGCCATTACAGTAAGTATAAAAGTCCAGAAATCATATTTACGGACTATTACTTCCAAAGTAAAAATCACACCGGCCAAGGGAGCATTAAAAATAGCAGCAATACCTGCAGCAGAGCCGGCAGCTGCAAGATCACAAACCTGTTTTCTGTCAAAAGAACCGAAAAAGCGCATATTAGATCCGATTCCGGCACCGATCTGCACCATAGGTCCTTCAGGTCCGACAGAACCACCGGAACCCATAGTAATAGCTGAAGCAATGCTTTTAAGCCATATTACTTTTCCGTTGATCTTACCATCTTCATCAACAGCCGCCATGACTTCAGGAACACCGTGTCCTTTAACATTCTGCCCAAATAAATAATTTAAGATGCCGACAATCAAGCCGCCGATAACAGGCAAAAAAATAATATAATAACTGCCCATAAAAGATAAAATACTTTCGCCTTTATCGAAAAAACCGATATGTGAATAATTAAGCATATATCTGTAGATCACACCGGCAAAGCCGACCAAACCACCGATAATTATCATCCAGCAAAACATCTTGAATCTGGAAACACCTTGAACTTTATCCTGATTGACCGAACTGTCACGAACGACATTCATAAATAACACTCCTAAAGCATGATTATTACTATCATAATACTATAAATATCAAATTGATGCAAGAAAAACAGGAATTGAATGATATATATATATATAAATTTAAAATAATATAAATTTAATAAATACAAATGATAAACTCATAGAAAAAGGAGCAGTCTGAAATGACTGCTCCAATTCCTTAAAGATTATTTACATCCAACTATAAAGTCAGATGATATTGCTGATTTTCAAAACTAGTTTAGACTTACTGAGCTGGTTGTACCGGAGCATCTTTGATGCCGAGTTCAGCTAAGCGGCCTTCAACAAAATTCTGGAGAACTGCAATATGTTCTGGTTGTAAGTGGTTGAAACGACCCTGGAGTTTAACATATTCGGAAACAGGTTTTCTGTTCTTAGGAATGTAGTTAACTTTCCACTGTTTGTTTTCATCCCATTCGTACAACTGATACATACCAGTTTCAACAGCCAGTTTACCAACAACGAGAGTTTTCTCGGAAGGTACGGACCAGCCTTTAGGGCAAATGCTGTGAACATGAACGTAAGCAGGACCATCAGCGTTGCAGCCTTTGCGGATCTTGTTCATCATGTCTACAGGATAAGCGATGGAAGCAGCAGCAACATATTTAACATATGGATGACCAGCTGCATAGATCTTTACGATGTCTTTTGGTAATAATTTCTTTCCTTCTGGAACAACTGGTCCATTAGGAGTGAAGGAAGTCCATGCACCGTAAGGAGTCATTGGGGAAGTCTGAACACCAGTGTTGGAATAGCACTCATTGTCATAGCCAACAACTAAAATGTTGTGGTTACGATAGAATGCAGCGGAGATTGATTGAATACCGATATCGGATACGCAACCGTCACCAGCCATAACAACGATGTTTGGTAAATCTTTACCATATTTGCCTTTACGAATTCTAGCCTGGTAGCCAGCTTCGATACCAGCAGTTACGGAACCGCCAGCAGTGATCTGTGCATGTAACCAAGGAATAGCCCAAGGTCCGCAACCATATGAAGTATTAGCAACGTACATGCAGCCGGTAGGTCCTACTAAGATTGAGTTTTTGCCGATAGCTTTGCAAACTAAACGATATGCTAAAGAAGTCGGATCGT
>JAZPYJ010000147.1:0-13884 GCA_045544075.1 Thermoanaerobacteraceae bacterium | reverse complement strand
GACATCAAAATCCTTCCTGCGCTGAATAACACCCACGAGTCATGCCGGTCCCGATCGTTCATGATCATTTTTTCAAGCTGCTGTTATCCCTCAGCCAGACTCCCCTGATCATGTTCCTGGAAAACTACCGCTATGCCGCGGCGCAGGGTGATAGTCCCTTCATCAGCAAGCAGCACATTGCTCATTCCCCAGCTTACTCCAAGCGGCAGCCGGTCATCATTCAAAGCATATTTGAAGCCTTTGATGGTAATGCCGGTCACATCAGAGGAAAGAGGCATGATAGACAGGCGCGTGCCATATGGAGCCCGGATCACTCCCGGACATTCTGGACTGACCAGAAAGATCCTGTAATGTTCATTGATCAGACAGGCCTGCATACCCTGCTGCAGCAAAGGCACCAATAAATGGATATTGGATATATTATAATCAATGCGGTCACTGAGCGCGCCCATGATCCATATCTGCTCAGGCCGCTCTTCCATCGCCAGCTGTAAAGCGATCTCGGAATCCACCTCATCTTTATCGACTTTCAACCTACGTGCCAGAGTGCCCCTGCGCTCCAGAGCCTCAATTATGAACTCGTTAAGTGAATCAAAATCGCCTACGATCATTTGCGGGATAATATCCATTTTTAAAGCGTGATATGTACCGCCGTCTGCGCATATCACATAATCATCCGGCTCTATTAGCTGTTTATGCCATTGATAATCATGGATATCACCATTAATTATAACGATAGTCTTTTTCATCTTACCGCTCTTTGCATCTCCTTACCATCAAACCATTCATACCTGAAATCGTTCCAGTCATATATCCACAAAAAAACGTGTACACAATCAAGCAATACACGTTTAAATCCCGGCCGAACTATTTCTGATCGCAGCTTCTCACGTTGGCATTTTCCGAATCAGGTCAACGTGTCAAAGCGTACAGTTTGCTCTCAGCCTGCTTCAGCACGCCCCCTTGCTTTTATTGATCTAATCTGATAAATTATACACCTGTCAGAAATATTTTGTCAAGCTGTTCACAAACCGCGGAAAATCCATAAACGCCGCTGATCTCTTAAACATCAGACGCTTTCAGATACTTCCTGAGGTCTACTGCATAGACTGTCCCGTCACCGAAATCTAAATAAGCCCACATCGACTCAGCCGCCGACTCATTTTCCCAGCTGCGCAGAAAACGTTCAGAAACATCAGCCATCATCCAGATGCGGACACTCTCTCCTTCTGATAAAAGAACTGCATCCTTTGAATGGGTCTGATATCCTTCCGGACTGGTCTGTCCGGGATTATCCTGCAGAACTGTCATAGGAAATACCTCCGGCTGACAGCTGCCGTTATTATCTGCTTTCACTATTTCGGAAACATATTCGCTGTCCAGAGCTTTTGTACGATCAAAGTCCGCCGGAAAATCAAAAAACACCGCTGCTTTTATCCGCTCGGTAAAGCTTTCCTTCATTTTATTCTGCAGATTCGTTACGATTAAGGATATCTCACATGAAGTATACATGCCGTCTGCTTTTTCCCATTCTGTCATCTCAACGATATCCTGAGTCCCCTCGGAATAATAATAGACCCATCCGTCTGCAACCACCTCATCGCTCAGGATATCCGTCAGCAAACCGTCTATCTTATAGTCACCTTCCTGCGTTATAGAACTCTCAAAATCCAGCTCCACTATCTGATTATCCGAACTTACGGTGTCTGAGTTTTCCCCGCCGGAATTATTGCCAGCCGGATCCGCTGTGCTGCATCCGCAGAGCAAAATCAGCGACAGCACCGCCAACAAAAGCAAAACTCTGCGGTAAATCCTGCATGAAGCAGTTGTATTTTCGTTGTTGTTTCCGAAATATCTGTTCATATTCTTCCCTTTTCTGAAATATTATATGTTTTATTTGTATTTTTATAATAATATTGTACTAAATGTGCTGCAGATAATCAAGCATCAAAACTGAAAATGATTATCGATCGAATACATTTGCCGATTGCCAAACTTCTTTTGATAGTATATAATAATCATGATCGTAAGAGTAATAAAAGGAGAGTCACTATATGAATACAATTATCTATGTTCTTATCTGCATAGCCTGTCTGGCAGCGATCATAATCATTTCCCTGATATGCTGGCAGCCCAACAAAAAGCTGAAAGTCAACCGACCTCTTCTCAATGAATACGGCATCACTAATGAAGAAATCAAAATAATGGGCCGGGAAGCACTGGTACTGCAGGAACTGATCGAGCAGAAGCTGGTGGATAAACCGGAAGTGGAACAATTGAAGCGCAGTTTTCTGGATAAACTGTACAATCTGGATACACTAAAGGAAGACGTTATCAACATCAAAGTCAGCCGGCAAAAACAGGCACCTGTCTGGGAAGATAGCAACAGAAATACGGTTTCTGCTGATGCTGAAACCGGAGATAAAGCTGCAGACGAATCCGCCGAACCGACCTATATCACTGAAGAATCTCCGGGAAAGGAATGATGTTCAGCTATGTTGTTTTCTGATATTGCTCTTCTGGATGAAAACCTGGATGTATGTCCGCATATGTCCGTACTGGTGGAAGACAGCCGCATCAAAGCAATAATGCCATCAGATACCGAAAAATCACTGCAGATCAGTCAATTGCTCCCTCCTTACGAGATCTATAACGGACATAACAAGCTCCTGATGTCCGGTTTTTTTAACGGGCATTCTCATCTCCCGATGAGCATTCTGCGCGGATATGGTGAAAATCTGCCTCTCGACCGCTGGCTGAACGATCGGATATTTCCCTTTGAAGCACAGCTTACCGGCAGAGATGTATATTGGTCATCTTTACTGGGCATAGCGGAAATGCTGCGCTTCGGCATCGTTTCCAGTTCTGACATGTATTTTTATCTGAGCGATATGATCGAAGCCTTTAAAGTCAGCGGGGCCAAAGGCTCTCTATGCCGGGCTGCCTCCAATACCAGCGGCGAAGGCTATCTCGGTTCAGTACAGCATTCAGAGAACGAGGATATCTGGAAACAGTACTGCAGCTGCTGTGATGACCGTATCCGTCTCGATCTATCATTGCACGCGGAATATACCAGCAACGAGCGCTTTGTCAGGGAACTGGCTGAATACGCGCACAGTCTCGGAGCCCGTATTCAGGTCCACGTTTCCGAAACCGCATCAGAAGTTGCTGCCTGCCGCGATCGTCATAACGGTCTTTCGCCTGTTGCTTACCTGGCTGACTGCGGATTATTTGACAATCCGACTTTAGCAGCTCACTGTGTGCATATATCTAATGATGACTGTGTCATTCTTAAAGAGAAAAATGTTTCGGTAGCCACATGTCCGAAAAGCAACCTTAAGCTGGCCAGCGGCGTCTGCGATGTTCCGAGACTGCAGAAATTCGGAATCAACTGCTGTCTGGGAACCGACAGCGTGGCCAGCAACAACAACCTGAATATGCTGGAAGAGATCCGTTTCATGTCATTATTGCCTAAAGGCGTACAATATGATCCGACGCTGCTTACCCCACAGCAGAGCATTTTTGCTGCGACACGGGCAGGCGCGCTCGCTCAGGGCCGCGATGACTGCGGCCTGCTTAAAGAAGGCTTCCGGGCCGATCTGATCGTTTTGGACATTGAAGGGCCCCACTGGCAGCCGCAGCACGATCTGCTGAACAATTTAGTGTATTCAGCAGACGGCAGCGATGTTGTGCTTACTATGGTCGACGGAAAGGTTTTATATAAGGACGGAGAATATCTTACCATCGACCCTGAGCAGATAACTTCAGAAGTAGAACGATCCCGTCAGCGCATTTTGCATCAGCTTTAAGGTCCCGGCTGAACCCGCTGACGGCATTATATATCTGATATTATAAAGGAGATCGTTATCATGCAAAAAAGGATCATCACGATCAGCCGCCAATGCGGAAGCGGTGGCCATACTATAGGCAGAATGGTTGCCGAAATTCTTGGTGTAAGTTTCTACGACAAGGAAATAATAAGTATGGTAGCAGAAAAAAGCAATCTGGCAGAAGAATTCATTGCCGAAAAAGGCGAGTATTCATTGGGAAGAGCCTTCATGCAGGGCCTTACTCACGGCGGCGCTTTCGTGGCAGCATCAAGCGGAACAAATTCCCTGCAGGACAAGATCCAGTATTGGCAGGCGGATATCATCCGTGAAGCCGCTGAAAAAGAATCCTGCGTGATAGTCGGCCGCTGTGCCGATTATATACTCCGGAACCGCGATGATTGTCTTAACGTTTTTATAAGAGCTGATCTGGATTATAAACTGGCCCGTTCTCATGCTGAGCATGAACTTGATCCCGACGAAGGAGAAAAAGTTCTGCTGAAGCGGGACAAAGCCCGCGCCAATCATTATAATTTCTATACTAACCAGACCTGGGGAAATCCGGAGAATTATCATATGATTCTGGACAGCGGATTCTTCGGTCCGGAAAAATGCGCCGAACTTATAGTCCAGGCCTTCCGTGCATAATAATTTCAGGCACCGGTTATTTTTCCCGGTGCCTGTTTTATTACTCTCTGGCAGCACTTACAGTGAAATCATTAAGATGACGGGCTTCCTGCGATCGGACAAATATTTTCCTGCCTGATTCCTTTTCTATCTGCTGCAAAAGCATATTTCCCTGTCCCATCAGATGGGAAGCTATCTCCGGATTAGCCTCGACCAGTATCTCCTTAGTTTGGTTATACTGACAAAAATCCCGCAGCCGGCGTCTTATCTGCATGCAGACGCTTTCTTCGCTTATGATCCTGCCGGTCCCCCCGCAGTACGGGCATTTCATTTGCAGGACTTCCGCCAAAGGAGAGTGTTCTTTTTTGCGGGTTATCTCGATCAGTCCTAGACGCGTCATGCCAAGTATATTCGTTCTTATCTTATCTCTTTTCAATTCTTCTTCAAAACGTTCCAGAAGCAGCTGCTGATGTTCGTCACAGCGCATATCAATAAAATCGATAACGATTATGCCGCCCAGATTGCGCAGGCGCATCTGACGCGCTATTTCACAGGCTGCCTCTATGTTGGTCTGAAGCACTGTATCTTCCAGATCGTCAGTGCGTCCGACATAACGGCCGGTATTTACATCGATGGCAGTAAAAGCTTCGCAGCTGTCAAATACCAGATAGCCTCCGCTTTTTAAATTGACTTTTCTGGCCAACAGGTTCTGAGGATTGACCGCAACACCAAAATGATTAAGCATATCCTTATCGTTTTCCCTGCTGTCAGTTACGAACATACGAACACGGGAGCGCAGTTCCGGAGCAGTATTATCTACCATTTCCACAACACGTCTGTATGTTTCCTCATCATCCACGATCAGCTGATCGACATCTTCTGTAAACAGATCGCGCAAAGTTCTTTCCACAAGATCAAGATCATGATGCAGCAGGCATGGCGCCGCGGCATCTTCCGCTTTGATCAGAATGCCGTTCCACAAACGGGTAAGAAAATCAATGTCACGTCTGAGCTCCTCCTCCTGCATGCCTTCCGCAACAGTCCGGATGATCAGTCCCATATTTTCAGGCTTGATCCGCTCGGCGATCTCTTTTAGCCGCTCACGTTCTTCTTCATTTTCGATCTTGCGGGAAACGCCTATATAATCGATCGTAGGCATCAGGACCAGACATCTGCCCGGTAAAGTTATATTGCCAGTGATGCGCGGTCCCTTGGTAGCGAACGGTTCTTTCACTATCTGGACCAAAGCATTCTGTCCGCGTTTCAGTATATCCGATATATTAACGCTCTGGATATCCTGCTCTTCCTGCTCTTCACCTTCGGCCTCGAATTCCTGTCCATGCACGCGGCCGCCGGGGATATCCTCCACATATAGAAAACCGTTCCTTTCCAGCCCGACATTAACAAAAGCAGCCTGCATGCCGGGAAGGACATTTTCCACCCTTCCTTTATAAATACTGCCCACCAGCTGCTGCTCAACAGGCCGTTCCAGATAGAGATCCATCAGTACGCCGTCTTCCAGCACAGCTACCCTGATCTCTTCAGGATCCATGTTGATCAAGATTTTTTTCTCCAAATCAGTCACCCCGCTATTGTTTTTCCGGTTCGGCCAGCAGCAGGCGTTTTCTGTGGATTCTTACCGTATCCGTATCTATATCCAGCTGCAAATACTGCCGCAATGCCTTCAGCAGATCTTCTGCCCTTATATTCCCTTCATTTCCGGCCTGCAGACGACATGTTATCCGTACCCGGCAGCCTTCGCTGCAAACCGAATAATCTTCCAGTTTCAAAGCAAACAATCCCGCAGCCAGATTGATAGTTTTCAGCTGCTTCTTCGTTTGTTTTTCAATCAGTATCTCATTTCGTTCTGCAAACTCCTGCAGCATAGCGCAAAGCTCTTGTTCAGATCTTAACGATCGGTTATCATGCAGCAGCATATCTATCCGGTATTCAGCCTGCCTTACCAGAGCCATCGTCGCTTCCCTGCCCGGCTTCTGCTCGACTTTGAGGATCCGCATTTCCGGCGGCAGATTGGCATTCAGTCGTTCTTTCAGTTTTTCATTATCCCAATCTTCCCGCAGCTCCATATCGATATATTCCTCATCAGCCGTCACGCCGACGGGAACAGGCAAAGCAAAGGACATTTTGGGATGAGGATTGAAACCCTGTGAAAAACTGATGGGGATCACAGCTCTTCTGACAGCTCTCTCCAATAATTTTACCATATCCAGATGCGATATGAAACGGATTCCCTTGCCCTTTTTAAATGTCAGTCGGTATTGGCTCATTGTATCTCTCCGTATATCCGAGGTTCGACCTGCAGGCTGCTGCATACTCCGCAGCCTGTGCACCCCTGCCGGCAATCGGGAGTGACCTGCTGCCTCACGGAGCGCTTAAGTTCATTCAGTAAATATTTTCTGCTTACTCCGCAGTCGATATGATCCCACGGCATTATCGCGTCATCGGGAATGCGCCTTTGAGCATACCATTCGGCGTCGATAGCCGTATCAGCGATCGCCTGCTTCCAGGCTGACAGATCAAAATGTTCCGTCCAGGCGTCAAAAGTTGCTCCTAATTCCCAGGCACGTTTCAACAGAACAGACAGCCGTCTGTCCCCGCGTGAAAAAACAGCTTCCAGAAAGCTGGTGTTCGATTCGTGCCAATTGAAACTGATCCGGCGATCCTGCATGATGCTTTTGAGGTAATGCTGTTTTTCCAGCAACTGACTGCGGCTGTTCTGTCCCAGCCACTGGAATGGTGTCTGGGGCTTAGGCACAAACGAAGAAGCACTGACAGTGACCTTCATCCTTTTTCGGGGCGCGCCTGCTTCCTCGCCCCAGCGCAATGTTTTATAGGCCAGATCAGCGATCCCGTCCAGATCTTCCTGTGTCTCGCCGGGCAGTCCGATCATAAAATACAGTTTGACCGTTGTCCACCCGTTTCCGAAAGCACCTTTGACTGCCTGCTCCAGATCCGTTTCGCTGACGCCTTTGTTAATAATATCGCGCAGCCGCTGCGTTCCTGCTTCCGGAGCGAATGTCAGGGACGAACGGCGCACTTTCTGAACTTTTTGCGCCAGACCGAGACTGAAGGAATCGATCCGTAAAGACGGCAGGGAAATTCCTACGCCTTCATCTGCCACGTCATCCAACAGATCTTCCACCAGGCGGCTTATGCAGGAATAATCACTGCTGCTGAGTGAAGACAATGAGATCTCATCATATCCGGTATTCCTTATCAATTCTTTGGCCTCGCGGGCCAATGTCTCAGGGCGGCGCTCACGGACCGGGCGGCAAAGCATCCCCGCCTGACAAAAACGGCATCCCCTGGTACAGCCGCGCATTATTTCCATGGTAATCCGATCATGCACTATATCCATGAACGGCACGACCGGCTTCCTAACGGCCCTCACCATATCGAAATCATCTATCACACGTTTGCTGATAACTGTCGGCACATCATTCCTGAGCGGCTGGAAATAAGATAAGAATCCGTCTTCCCGATATCCGGCTTCATAAAACTCCGGAACATATATTCCCGGAATACGCGATAGACGCAGGAGCGTTTCTTCCCGCGATGCTCCGTCACGGCAGGCTTCACTGTAAACATCCAGCTTATCGTTGATCATTTCTTCACCTTCACCGATGGCAAAGAAATCAAAAAATTCAGCCATAGGCTCGGGATTATAAGAACCCGGCCCTCCGGCCATTATCAGCGGATAATTCCCCTGAGCCCGTTCACGGCTCGTCAACGGGATACCTGCCAGATCCAGCATATTCAATATATTGGTATAACTCATTTCATACTGCATGGTGAAACCGATCATATCAAACTCTGTAAGCGGCTGTCTGGATTCAAGGCTGAAAAGAGGCAGTCCCGTCTCGCGCATGCATCGCTCCATATCGGGCCATGGTGCGCATACGCGTTCAGCCAGCGCATCTTCGCGCTCATTGATGATCTCATACAGTATCTTCAGACCCAGATGAGACATGCCGACATCATAAACATCCGGAAAGGCCAGCACGACTTTTAGCGGAGTCTTTTCCCAGTCCTTGTGAACAGCATTGAACTCCGACCCCAGATAGCGGGTCGGTTTGCTGACTTTGTTCAGTATGCTGTTTTCCAGAATTTCGTCTATCTGCCCCGCCGTTAATCTCTTCACTATCCGCGCCTCCTGTTCCTGGATCTTTTTTTTTCCGCAAACTTTTTTCATGATTTTATAATAAATTATTGTCAGATGACTTTTATATGATATAATGATAACAGTAATGATCAACAAATTCAGGGAGGGACCGCCTGTGGAAAAACTAAACAATGATACTTTTGCCGATTTGCTTGCTCCTATACTGCTGGATGATGAAGAGATCCTTTTCACTCTGCAGGATGATCTGATGAAGCCGAAAGCTCTGGTCTTCACCGATCGCCGTATGATCAAATTCTCATACTACCCCGGCCGGGAAGAAATCGCTGAATTGCGCTGCCGTTCGCTAACCAGCATTAAAATGTTCTCTATGGTGGATGAGACCGATCATGGGCGCAGCATACGAACGATGCTTTATCTTTATGCCTATTCCAGCGAAAACTCCGACATGATAGCATTCACCGACAAAGAATTGGCAGTCAGCGTCTGCCGTTTCCTGAGCGAAAAGATCTGGGGCAGCAAATAAGCCGCCTATCAAAAAGCATTATTTCTGAATATATAAATCATGACATTCCTTACGATCACAGGCGGAGCCGGATAGCCGGCTGCCGCCTTTTATAGATGGAACACACCATTAAATGATAAATACTAAACGGCGGAACTTTCATCTATGCCGGAGATATACCACCGTCCGTCTTTTTTGGTGCATTTTATGATAAAATCTCTGGTTACCGATGCGCCGTCCTCTTCATAGGTTGCCGATGCTGTTACTTTGCCGATATTGCCGTTCACACTGATATCCGCCAGACCAAATTCGGCTGAACTCAGATAATACTCCATGTAATCCTTCATTCCGCTGCCTTGAATATACTGATCAACTTTATCCAGCATATAATTAAGATCATATCCGCTTACCGAATAGAGCCAATCGGAAAATGCATCCACCATATCAGAAGTTTCATCTATCTGTTCTGTAATATCCGGATCCAGGCAATCCATGATCGCATCAGTATCATTTTCCTGACATGCCACAGCAAAATCAGCACATAACTGACTGATCTTTATCCTGTCGATACCATTAAAAGCAAAAACGAAAAGCGCGCCGGCTATAAGAGCCAAAACCAGCACGATCACGATCAGCTTCCCTAAAAATTTCATATTTATTCCTCCCATATCAAACGCAAATACAAAAAGTCCTCATCAGAAACATGCCAGACCGTATCCGGGTAATCCAGTCCCGCTTCCAGCAGCAGCTCAAATACCTGCAGCCGGTCGAAAAGCTCGTACTCTGTCTCATTCATTGCTTCTTCATCGGCAAAGCGCATTTCGCTGCTGCCTCGTCCGGCATCAATATCCTTTTTCACTATAGTCAGCAGCCTCTCCCGATCATATTCCTGCAGCAAACAGCCCTCCCGGACGAAATAATTGCAGGATACAGCTGTACATTCCGGCAGGATCAGCTTCTCATCTGCCTGATGTGTTTTGCTGATCAATTCATCGTTGACTGCGAAATATTTATAGGTCAGGCCTTCTGTCTCTGCCGCTTCGCTGTCTGATTCTTCCGCCGGCTGACCATCTGCCTGATCGGCATATATCATTTCTCCCCATGTCGGGTCGATATAATAGTAATCATCATTCAGAATCGCCAGATCCCAGGCATGCGGCTCTGTATCATTGACTGTTCCCCTTATTTCAGTACAGGGGATCCCCTGCTTTTCCAGCAGATACTTATAAGCCGCTGCATAGCCTCCGCACACCGATTCCCCGTTGATAAAAACACTGCAGATATTCTGATTATCCTCTGCTCCTATATTATATGCCGTGTTGTTTATCAGATATTCATATGTGAATTTGGCGATCTCATAATCATCCGCTGACCCGGACAGTGTCTCGCTGCGCTCTTTACTGAAGAGATCGATATAAGCATCAATCTGCTGCATCCTTTTCTCTTTTTCCTGCACATCGTAAGCATAAACCGGCCGCAGCTCACCATACAAACCCTTGCCTCCGCGCGACCATGAGGACAGTTCGGCACTGTCGGTCCAGAATATTTCCGGATGCTCGTTCAGCACTGTATAATATATTTCCAGAGCCGTCTCCGGTTCAGCCGAATCGATCCTGATAGAATCCTCATAGTTGAGCAGACCGTTGTATATCTCCCAGTATACCAGCTCATCAGCCACATTCTGAACAGGCAATGTATCGCGGAAGGATGTTCTGTCCTCCGGCATATCTTTCTCCGCCACGACGCGGCAGATCAGACTGCTGCCGTATTGCGGCAGCAGATATTCCACCGCAGCCGCCAGTAAAATCAATACCAGGATGATCTTTATGATTTTTCTGATGATCTTCATTCTGTTCCCTTATCAGCTGTTTTGACAGCTTTCCTTTTTATGCTCCCGCTTTCGCGTCATCACCGTCTGCGGCAGCCAGATTATCTCTGGCTATAGACATCATAAGCTTGATGCGGTTGATCTGATTGACCTCGCTCGCTCCCGGATCATAGTCGAGCGGTACGATATTGGCCAGCGGATACGAACGCCGCAGTTCCCTGATCATGCCTTTGCCCGTAATATGATTCGGAAGGCAGGCAAACGGCTGCAGGCAAACGATATTATTGACTCCGCTTTTTATCAGTTCGATCATTTCACCGGTCAGGAACCATCCTTCTCCCATTTTATTGGATAATGACAGATGCTTCTCTGCATATTTTGCCAGTTCATAGATCTGAGGAGGCGGTGTGAAGCGTTTGCTCTTTGTCAGAGCCTTTACCAGTTCGCTCCGTCCGTGATTGAGTATCGCGATCAGCAACCTGCCCCGTATAAGTTTTTTGCGCGTGCCGGCCAGGATCTTATAATCAGCGACCGCGTCAAAACAGCTGTAAAACATAAAGTCCATCAGATCGGGCACGACTGCCTCGGCTCCCTCGTTTTCCAAAACGCTTACTATATCGTTGTTAGCTGTAGGATGATACTTAACCAGTATCTCACCGACCACACCTACTTTAGGCAGTACCAGATCGTCCCGCAAAGGCAGTTCATCGAACGCTTTGACCATATCATTGATGTTTCGGCGGAATTCTTTTTTGTCATCACCGTTAAGCAAGGAATCTATACACCGCTGCGACCAGTAATCCGCCAGTTTATCGGCTGATCCTGCCTCCAGTTCATACGGGCGCGTTTTATACAGCATACGCATCAGTCCGTCCCCATATACCAAAGCATGCATCATATGACGCAGCATCTCCAGATTGATCTCAAATCCGGGCTGTTTGAACATACCCAGCGCATTGAAAGAGATGATCGGCACTTGACCGTAACCCGCGTCAGCCAGAGCTTTTTTGACAAAGGCATAATAATTGGTGGCACGGCAGCCGCCTCCGGTCTGACTCATGATCACCGCCGTGCGGGAAATATCGTAATCCCCTGATTTCAATGCTTTGATCAGCTGACCGATAGCTATGATTGCCGGATAGCAGGCATCATTATGGACGTAGCTCAGTCCCTCATCGATAGCTTCCTTATCGATCGCCGGCATGACTTCCATATTATAGCCCAGATAATTCAGCGCTGCCTTCAAAAACTGGAAATGGATAGGCGACATCTGCGGAGTCAGGATAGTATAATTTTTCTTCATTTCTTTGGTAAACACTGCCGGTTTCGGCATGTCATAAAGCTTCTTCGGCTGATAGCCGATCTTGCGGCGTTCGTTGATAGCAGCTATCAGTGAACGGATCCTGATGCGGGCTGCTCCAAGATTGCTGATCTCATCGATTTTGATCAGAGTATAGATCTTCCCGTATTTATCAAGGATCTCCTGGACCTGATCAGTTGTAACGGCATCAAGTCCGCAGCCGAAAGAATTAAGCTGGACCAGCTCTAGATCATTGCGCTGCGCTACATAATCCGCAGCGGCATAAAGCCTCGCGTGATAGACCCACTGATCGATGACCCGCAAAGGACGGTCGACCGGACGCAGATGAGCAATAGAATCCTCCGACATAACAGCAAAGCCATAAGAAGTGATCAGTTCAGGAATACCGTGATTGATCTCCGGATCAACGTGATACGGCCGTCCGGCCAGCACGATGCCCGTAAGTCCCTGCTCTTCGATCATTTTAATTATACGTCTTCCTTCAGCATGTACCTCTTCCTTGTAAGCAGAAAGTTCGGCATACGCCTTATCTAGCGCCGCATACAGTTCACTGCGGGTGATATTCTCCTTCGCAAGCACCTCCGTCAATCGCTCCAGCATGCGCTTGGGATTATCTATCGGCAGGAATGGCTTGTAAAACATATACTTGTCCTCATGCAGGATATCCATGTTTGCTTTTATGGTTTCCGCGTAGGAGGTTACTATCGGACAGTTATAGTGATTGTTCGCCTCGGGACTTTCCTGGAAATTGTACGGGATGCACGGATAAAAGATCTTATTCACACCGCGGTCCAGAAGATCCATAATATGTCCGTGCGCCAGCTTCGCCGGATAGCAGACCGATTCCGACGGGATAGTATCCATTCCCTTCTCAAATATCTTCTTGCCGGAACGCCCCGACAGCACTACCCTGTACCCTAATTCATTAAACAGGGTAAACCAGAAAGGATAGTCCTCATACATGTTCAGTACCCGGGGGATGCCGATCTCGCCGCGGGGAGCTTTATCCGCGGCCAGCGGTTTATATCTGAACAAACGTTCATACTTGAAGCTGTACATATTGGGCATTTCGGTGCCTTTTTTCTCCACACCGGCTCCCCGTTCACAGCGATTGCCTGAAATAAACTGTTCCCCGTTGGAAAATCTTTTGACGGTAAGCAGACAATTATTGCCGCAAAGGCCGCAGCGGCGCATCGTGGTCTCACAGGTCAGCTCAGCCAGTTCATCAGGCGGCAGCAAGGTGGTAATATACCCTTCGCTGAAACGATCACGCGCGATCAGGGCCGCTCCGAAAGCACCCATTATACCGGCGATATCAGGACGGATTACCTCGCGTCCCGTGATCTGTTCCATAGCGCGCAGCACAGCATCATTATAAAAAGTACCCCCCTGCACGACTATATTTTCACCCATTTTTTCCACGTTGCGCAGACGGATGACCTTGAAAAGCGCGTTTTTGATCACCGAGATAGCTATGCCTGCAGAAATATCGCTGACCTCTGCTCCTTCTTTCTGCACCTGCCGCACCTTGGAATTCATGAATACCGTACAGCGGCTGCCCAGATCGACCGGTTTGCGGGCCTTAACCGCCAACTCGGCAAATTCAGCCACACTGTATCCCAAAGAATTGGCAAA
>JAZPYJ010000146.1:0-7559 GCA_045544075.1 Thermoanaerobacteraceae bacterium | reverse complement strand
TCAATATTTATTAATAAGTATAGACTTAAGTATAGCAGATAATCCAATAAATCTCAAGACACTGAAAACATAATGACTACTTATTTTAATAAAAGGTTCATACTTTAGTCGATATTTATTTTTGTTATGAGATATGTTATCATAATTTGGTCAAGGCAAAATATAATATCAAAGGGGCGAGAGATGTTGAACGCGGAAATTATTGTCTTTATAGGTTATTTTGTTTTACTGTTCTGCTTGGCGCTGGTATTTTTCTTCAACGGCGACAACAGGAATGAAAAGGACTTCTTCCTGGGAGGCCGCTCGATGGGACCGTGGGTCACGGCTATGTCAGCGCAGGCTTCTGATATGTCGGCCTGGTTATTGATGGGTCTCCCCGGATCTGTGCTGGCATTCGGCTTTGGCCAGATGTGGATAGGTATCGGGCTGGCTCTGGGAACGGCTGCCAACTGGATCTTTTGTGCTAAAAGACTGCGCAAATTTTCTAGAGCTGCCAACGATTCTATTACCGTACCTCAGTATTTATCCAATCGTTTTGCTACTAAATCCAAAACTTTACAGGTAATATGTGCACTTATTTTTCTCTTTTGTTTTACTATCTATGTAGCGTCTGCTTTTGTTGCCGGTACATCGGTATTCACGATGATTTTCCCTACGATGAGCGCTACAACGGCAATGCTTTTATTTGCTTTGATCATTGTCGGTTATACTTTCCTCGGCGGCTTTAAAGCAGTTTGCTGGACGGACTTTTTCCAGGGATTGTTAATGCTGGCGGCATTGCTGGCTGTACCTATTATAGTTATTGCAACCCAGAATCTGGATACAGGGCTGCTGGCTAAAGTTTATCAGTATACAGATGCGAACGGAGCCCTGGTAACATGTGATTTCGGATCAGGCCTGTTTTCATCAAGCTGGAAAGATGTCATTTCCGGCCTTGGATGGGGCCTTGGTTACTTTGGTATGCCTCATATCATTATCAGATTCATGTCCATCAAAAAACCATCCATGATCAAAAAATCTGCTGTAGTAGCAATAATCTGGGTCGTTCTTTCTTTGGGAGCAACATGTTTGATGGCCTATCTGGCCAGAATGATCGTTGGTGAACAGCTGCTCACGGTTGGTGCTCAGAAAACTGTGTTTATGGTTATGGCCAGATTATTCTTCCCGGCTGCGATATCCGGTCTGCTGCTGGCGGCCATTATGGCGGCTTCGGTATCGACTGCCGACTCACAGTTGCTGGTCGCTTCCAGTTCATTTACTTCCGATTTATATAAACCTTTATTCAGAAAAGATGCTTCGGATAAAGAAATGATATGGGTCGGACGTATAGTTGTTGTAATACTTGCCGTAATTGCATTTATGATCGCCTCTTCCAAGGGTTCAGGTGCTCAGGCGATTATGAATCTGGTAGAAAATGCCTGGGGTGCTTTCGGTGCTGCTTTCGGACCGACTATCCTGCTGTCGCTTTTCTGGAGAAGATTTAATTATAAAGGGGCCTGCGCAGGTGTTATTACCGGTTTCATCGTGGACATCGGATGGCTGCTTTATTTGTCAGGCACAGGAATATATGAGATAATTCCGGGCTTCATCTGCTCGTTTATTGTTGCTGTGCTGGTTACCTTGGCTACAGAACAACCGGGCAAAGAAGTTACCGATATATTCGATCTTGCTACTTCACCTGAGAATGATGAATAATATCAGTTGACCTTTATTTCAAAATATGGTAAGATATTTACACAAAACAATCGGTATATAGAATGCTGGCTGAAAAACAGAAATACCTTTTAAGTTAGGCCCCGTGAGGCCGACAAAGGTTGGATTATTTTCTGCTGATCTATTGCAGATACAGCAGGTCTGGCAAGTTTATTTCCTCCCGACTGCCTTACGCGGCCGGGAGGTTTTTGCATTTCTGATATAATTATACTGAAGGAGGGTGTTATGAATAGGGAGAAAAGGATCATGGATAGTGACGGTATGCGCCGTGCGCTTACCAGAATCGCTCACGAGATAATTGAAAAAAATAAGGGTATTGAAAATGTCGCATTGATAGGTATTCGTCGGCGCGGTGTTCCGCTTGCGGACAGATTGGCGGATGAGATAGAACAGATAGAAGGAAAGCGTCCTGAAATCGGTATAATCGATATCACTTTATATCGGGACGATCTGACAACTCTGGCTCAGCAGCCGATTCTGCACAAAACCGAAATAAATTTTTCTGTGGTGGATAAAAAGATAGTGCTGGTTGATGATGTTATATATACAGGACGTACTGTCAGGGCTGCGCTTGATGCTGTGATCGATCTGGGACGGCCGAAGCTTATCCAGCTGGCTGTACTTGTTGATCGCGGTCATCGTGAACTGCCGATCAGACCGGATTATGTAGGCAAAAACATTCCTACCTCTCATCATGAGATAGTTTCAGTTTGTTTAAAGGAAATAGATGGTGAGGATCAAGTGCTTTTGCTTCAGACTGATAATTGAATAAGGCAGACTGAGCAACATACAGCGTTAATTATTTAGAAAGCAGGTGAAATGATGCCTTTGGCCGGAAAAGATATTCTCGGGTTGCAGTATCTGACAGCGGAAGAAATAAACATGATATTGGCTACGGCAGCCCCTATGAAGGATATAATCCTGCGTGATATCAAGAAAGTACCTACTTTGCGCGGTAAGACAGTGATAAATTTATTCTATGAGCCCAGCACAAGAACCAGAACATCCTTTGAACTGGCAGGCAAATATATGAGTGCTGATACCATTAATATAGCAGTCGCAAGCAGCAGTGTCAAAAAAGGAGAATCACTGAGAGATACTGCGAAAACGCTTGAAGTAATGGGAGCTGATGCTGTTGTGCTGCGGCATTCAGCCGCGGGAGCACCGCGTATTCTGGCAGAAAACATAAGTGCTTCGGTAATAAATGCGGGGGACGGATTTCATGAACATCCTACACAGGCCCTGCTCGATCTTTTTACTATGCGTGAGCATAAAGGAAGCATAGCAGGGCTTGAGGTTGCCCTGGTTGGGGATATTCTGCACAGCAGAGTAGCCCGCTCAAATATCTGGGGGCTTAGCAAGCTGGGAGCAAAGGTTCGGGTTATCGGACCGCCGACCCTGATCCCGCCGGGTATTGAGGAACTTGGCGTGAGAGTTTTCTATGATCTGCGGCAGGGCCTGAAGGGGACTGATGTTATCAATGTATTGCGGATCCAGAAGGAAAGGCAGCAAAAAGGTCTGTTTCCCAGCCTGCGTGAATATTCGCGGTTATATGAAATAAGTAACGCGATACTCGCAGAGCTGCCCTCTGATGTGCTGGTAATGCATCCCGGACCGATAAATCGCGGCGTGGAAATTTCCGGACCGGTGGCTGACAGCAGCCAGGCGCTGATCAATGAACAGGTGACTAATGGTGTAGCGGTGAGGATGGCATTGCTCTATCTGCTGATCGGAGGTGCGCGATAATGGGGAAGATTGTTTTGCGTAACGGTTGGATTCTCGATCCTTCCCAGGAAGTACTTAGTGAACCGCAGGCCGGTGATTTATGGCTGAAGGACGATATTATCCTGGGCTGCCGGCTGAATGGCTCGGAGGAGATGGTATCAGGGAGTGTACCTGATAAAACTGATGATGAATGGCAGATTATAGATTGCAGCGGCAAGTATATCGTACCTGGCCTTATCGATATGCATGTTCATCTGCGTGAGCCTGGCTACGAGTATAAAGAAGATATCTCCAGCGGCACCCGTGCGGCTGCACGCGGCGGATTTACTGCGGTGGCCTGCATGCCTAATACGAATCCTGTTGCGGATAACAGCAGTGTGATCCAATTTATCAAGATGCGTGCTCAGCAAAGCGGCATGTGCCGTGTTTATCCGATCGGTGCTCTGACAAAGGGTCAGGCAGGTATGGAAATGACGGAAATTGCCGATCTGAAAGATGCAGGAGCGATCGCTCTTTCTGATGATGGGCAGCCGGTGAGCGATGCCGAGATCATGCGCAGAGCGCTTGAATATGCCAAAATGTTTGACTTGCCTGTTTTAGTGCACGAAGAGGATAAGCAGCTGGTCGGTGATGGCGTAATGAACGAGGGATATCATTCACTGATTTACGGCATGAAAGGAATACCGGCTGCAGCTGAAGAAGTTATGATCGCCAGAGATATTATTCTCTGCGAACTGACCGGAAGCAGACTGCATTTTTGCCATGTAAGCACATCGGGCGGTGTAAGAATGATCCGCGACGCCAAAATGCGCGGTCTGCCCGTAACGGCTGAAACTACACCTCATCATCTTGCTTTGACGGATGAGATGCTGAGCAGTTATGATACATGCTTCAAAGTTAATCCGCCTTTGCGCACGAAGGCCGATACAGAGGCTTTGGCGGAGGGATTGGCGGACGGTACGCTGGATGCTATTGTTACTGATCATGCTCCGCATAGTGTGGAAGATAAAGATTGTGAATTTATTTACGCTCCCAATGGAATGATCGGTCTGGAGACTTCTTTTCCTGTTGTGTATCAGGAACTTGTAATGAAGAACAAGCTTAGTCTCAGTCAGCTGATCGATAAAATGTCTTGCACGCCGGCCCGAATATTGCATTTGCCTGGCGGCACACTTCAGGCAGGAGCTCAGGCTGATATAACTGTTCTTGATCTGGAGCGCAGAGAAATAGTGACAAGAGAAAATTTGGTCAGCAAGAGCTGCAACACTCCTTTTATGGGCTGCGAGCTGAAAGGACTTCCTGTTATGACCATCGTCGGCGGCAGGATAGTAATGTCTGATCGACAAATAACGGAGGATTGAACATGTTCAGGCAAGATGTTTGTGTACTGCGGCAAAATAAGAATGACTGTTATTATCAACTGGATCTGCATTGTCCGGAAATAGCAGAGTCTTCTGCCCCAGGTCAATTCGTGACGATCAGCTGCGGGGAGAAACCCGAATTATCCCGCCATATTTTGCAGCGGCCTTTCAGTATATTCAGAACTGATACTAAAAAAGGCAGTGTTTCTCTCCTTTATCAGAAAGTCGGGGCAGGGACCGAAACGCTTAGCGGTCTGAAAGCAGGCGACAGGTTGAATGTGCTGGGACCGTTGGGAAATGGATGGACGCTGCCTGCTGCCGAAAATAAAACTATTAATGAAACAGGTTCTAGGTTTTTGATCGCAGCTGGCGGAATCGGAATTGCCGCTGTCTGGCAATTGACCGAGTGCCTGCTGCGGGAAGGAGCTGAGGTTACTTTACTTGCTGCAGGCAGAAGTGCTGAAAATATTCTTTCCTTTGATGAGCTTAGTGCTTTAGGTGATCTGATAGTACGTGTGGCGACCGATGACGGAACAAAGGGGCATCACGGACTTATAACCGATATTATGGAACAAGAGCTGCAGGTCCGTACTTTTGATTATCTTTATACCTGCGGGCCGCAGGTAATGCTGCGGGCCGTAAACAAAATAGCTTCTCATTATAATCTGAAGGGAGAACTATCCTGGGAGGAACGTATGGGATGCGGCGTTGGTGCCTGCCTGGCTTGTGTCTGCAAAACAAAAGCACCGGACAGTGAAGAACAGCAATATCGACGTATTTGTCTGGACGGCCCGATATTTGCTTTGAATGAGGTGATATTTGATGACTGATAATAAATCACCTGATCTTACTGTTCAGATCGGCTCATTGACATTGAAAAATCCTGTTCTGACTGCTTCGGGGACTTTCGGGTACGGTCAGGAATTCGAGCCGTATATAGATCTGAATCGTTTAGGAGCCATTACTGTTAAAGGAACTACTCTGTACCCCCGTATGGGAAATGCGGTGCCTCGTATAGCCGAGACGCCTTCCGGAATGCTGAATGCGATAGGGCTCCAGAACCCCGGTGTACAGGTTTTTCTTACAGATAAGCTGCCATATCTGCGTATGCTGCAGACTCCGGCGATAGTCAATATTTCAGGTGATACTCCGGAACAATATGAAAAAGTGGCGGAAATGCTCAGTGTTGAAGGAGTTGCTGCCTTGGAGATAAATGTATCCTGCCCCAACGTGAAACATGGCGGACTGCAATTCGGCAGTGATCCTCAGCTGCTTGCCGAGGTCGTTCAGGCAGTCCGTGAGGCAACCGAAAAAACACTGATCGTTAAATTATCTCCCAATGTAACTGATATCACACAGCTCGCGATGACGGCAGAACAGGCGGGAGCAGACGCGCTCTCGCTTATCAATACTCTTACGGGCATGGCGATAGATATCCGCCGTAGACGACCTTTGCTGGCCAATATTACGGGCGGTTTATCAGGCCCTGCGGTAAAACCTGTAGCCCTGCGTGCAGTCTGGCAGGTTTATAAAGCGGTTAAACTGCCTCTGATCGGTATGGGCGGCATCAGCTGCTGGCAGGACGCGGTGGAATTTATGCTGGCGGGGGCTTCGGCTGTAGCTGTCGGAACTGCAAACTTCAGCAATCCTATGATCACCATGGAGATAATCGATGGTATGGAAAAATATCTGCATGATGCAGGATTTGCTTCTGCCAATGAAATAATTGGTTTAGCTCATATTAATTGATAAAATAATAATCGAATACAGAAAAGGAGCGGGATCAATGACGCAATCTTTTTCCAACAAAAATGCGGCTGATCATTTGATAGTTGCGCTGGATTGTCACGATCTGCATGATACCGAAGTAATGCTGCGCCGGCTTCAGGGCACAGTAAAAATATTTAAAGTCGGCATGGAGCTTTATAACAGCGTTGGTCCGGAGATCATTGAATTGCTGACTGATTATGGCGCTAAAGTATTCCTGGATCTAAAGTTTCATGATATTCCCAATACAGTTGCGCAGGCAGGATGTAATGCGGTGAGGCAGGGAGTATGGATGTACAATCTGCACATCAGCGGCGGCAGGGAAATGATTACGGAAACTGTACAGCGCAGCCGTCAGCTGGCTAAGGAAAAAGATTTGTCTCTGCCTTTGATTATTGGCGTGACTGTTTTGACTTCCATTGATCAGACAGTCTGGACCGAACTTGGCTGGCAGGGGAATATCTTTGATACAGTAGCGAAATGGGCTGCCCTGGGGCAAAACTGCGGATTGAACGGAGTGGTTTGTTCTCCTCAGGAAGCTTCTGCGGTGTGTGCATCCTGCGGCCGGGATTTTGTCATAGTCACACCTGGTATAAGACCGGTCTGGTCAGTAAGCAACGAACAGAAACGGATCACTACTCCGAGAGAAGCTATACTGATGGGTTCAGATTATCTGGTAGTCGGACGTCCGATCACCAAAGCTGATGATCAGTTGGAAGCAGCGCAGAGAGTTCTGGATGAAATACAGCAGGCACTGATTGAAAAACAGCGGAATAAGCAAATAATTGATTGAAATAATAATTGAGCGTCAATAAAATTGCCGGACTATAAATGATTCAAAAAAACAAATAATGATGAAATAACCGAAATTACAGAAACAGAGGAGATTATTTATGAATATAAATCTAAACGATCAAAGGGAAAATGCTTCGCTCAGCAATCAGGAAATCAGACAGATATTTGCTGATTCGCAGGCCCTGCTTACTGGTCATT
>JAZPYJ010000145.1:0-14842 GCA_045544075.1 Thermoanaerobacteraceae bacterium | reverse complement strand
TCAATATACGCGGCGCATAAGGTGAAAGTTCAGGACGAGGTTCCGCGATAGTCGCCATCATTCTGTCCAGAATAAACATACGTCCCTGGTATGCCTGGCGCAGTGCCTGACGCAGAATATCCATCGTCACGCCGGCAACCTTGATATCCATTTGCAGAGCGGTAATACCTTCTCTGGTACCTGCGACTTTGAAATCCATGTCGCCTAAAGCATCTTCCATACCCTGGATATCTGTCAGAACCGCAAACTGTTCACCTTCTTTTATCAGCCCCATCGCTACGCCGGATACAGGGGCTTTAATGGGAACACCCGCGTCCATCAACGACAATGTGCTGCCGCAGACACTGGCCATTGAAGATGAGCCGTTGGATTCGATGACTTCGGAAACCAGACGGATCGTATAAGGAAAATCATCCTGAGACGGAATGACAGGAAGCAAAGCTCTTTCAGCCAAAGCCCCATGTCCGATCTCTCTTCTCCCCGGGCCGCGGACCGGCTTCGTTTCGCCTACACTGAACGGCGGAAAATTATAATGATGCATATAACGCTTATTCTCTTCCAGTCCGAGACCATCCAGAATCTGCTCGTCGCTTGGAGCTCCCAAAGTCGCAACATTCAGGACCTGAGTCTGTCCTCTGGTGAACAGGCCTGATCCATGGACTCTCGGCAGGACTCCGACTTCAGCGGTAACTGTACGGACTTCATCCAGGCGGCGGCTGTCGATACGAATTCCATCCTGTACCACATGCTTTCTCATGATTTCTTTTTCTGCAGCTGCCATTACTTCACGTATAACAGGCTCCTGCTCCGGATATTTTTCAGCCAGCTTTTCCACCAGATCATTTTCGACCTGTGCAAACATTTTTTCCCGTGGCTTTTTCAGCATCTTCTGTTCTATACACTGCTTGATCATTTCTTCCAGCGTCGGCAGGATATCTGCTTTGATCGCTTCCTGCAGTTCAGCATCAGGGACGATAATGTCGGGCTCGATCTTTTCTTTGGCCAGTCCCATGCTCAAAGCATCATTTCTGAATTCATTGATGAACGCAGTGATCTGTTTGATAACACCATGTCCGGTATCGATCGCCTGCAGCATCGTTTCTTCATCGACCTCATTAGCTCCGGCTTCGACCATCATTACAGCTTCCGAACTGCCTGCCACCGTCAGATTCATTTTGTTTTCCGCAGTATCATCCGGAATAGGGTTGATGACCAGTTCATTATCGATCAAACCGACATTCACACCTGCAATAGGTCCATTGAACGGAATATCTGAAATAGTCAATGCCGCTGAAGCAGCGATCATTGCTGCGATCTCCGGCCTGTTCTGCTGATCCACAGATAAAACTGTAGCGATCACCTGAACATCATGTCTGAATCCTTTAGGAAACAGCGGACGGATAGGACGGTCGATCAGTCTTGCTGATAAAACTGCTTTCTCGCTCGGCTTGCCTTCTCTTTTTATAAAACCGCCGGGGATCTTGCCGGCAGCATATTGTTTCTCTTCATAATCCACAGTCAACGGAAAAAAATCAGCGTCTTCTCTTGGCTTGTCTGACATGGTCGCCGTAACCAGTACAGTCGTTTCACCGTATTGAACTTTAACAGCACCATTGGCCTGCTTGGCCATACGTCCTGTTTCCAGTTCCAATGTACGCCCGCCGATCTCGAGCTCTTTTCTTAAATAACCTTTTTCCAAATAACTCATTAACTTACCTCCAGCTTTCTCGACTCTTTTCTATACTTTGACTTAGTTTTTTTAGTTCGAGAACTATACCTTTATTCCTGCCTTTTAAAATATCTTTAATAATATTTTTTGAAAAACACTTATAAAATAAAAGTATTCCCGAATCAAAAGATCCGGGAATAAAAACTTTATTATTTCTCAGATTATTTTCTGAGACCTAATTTTTCGATCAAAGCTTTATAACGTTCAAAATCTTTTTCCTTGACATAATTCAGTAAAGCTCTTCTCTGACCAACCATCTTCAGCAGACCTCTTCTGGAGTGATGATCTTTCTTGTGCTCACCCAGATGTTCGTTCAGATAATTGATTCTGTAGGTCAGGATTGCAATCTGTACTTCCGGTGAACCGGTATCATACTCATGCAGCTGGTACTGATTGATTATTTCCTGTTTTTTATCTTTGCTCAGTGCCATGATTTCACCTCCTCTAGTATAAAATCCCCGTAAGCCACGCAACCGCCGGAGGAGCGTATTGCCTAGCAGACGGTTCCTGACAACGAATACATTCTATCACAGTCAGAGCTTTGTGTAAATGCTTTTTTGTATGATTGATAAATTTTTTTCGTTTCTTAATGCTGATATATTATATCTCACTTTTTTTATCGCGCTGCATCAAATGGTCTACCATCTGCCGCGGATCCATTCCTTCACGCACTACTTTATAAACAGCTTCGGTTATCGGCATCTCGATATTATTCTGCTGAGCCAGTTCCATTGCCGTGTTCAGAACATTGATCCCTTCCACGACCATGCCAACTTCTTTAATAGCGTCATCGGCAGAATATCCTTTGCCTATCAGATAACCGCAGTGGTTATTGCGGCTGTGTTCACTTGTACAGGTAACTACAAGATCCCCCATACCGGCCAGCCCGCTGAAAGTATCATTATGGCAGCCTAAATTAAGCCCGAGCCGCTTGATCTCAGTCAGCCCTCTGGTTATCAGAGCAGCTTTGGCATTGTCTCCGTAGCCCAGACCGGCGGTCATGCCGGAGGCAAGAGCGATTATGTTTTTCAATGCACCGCATATTTCGATACCTTTTATATCCTGATTGATATATACGCGGAAGTTGGGACTCATGAAAATATCCTGCACCATACATGCCGCCTCCTGATCAGCAGACGCTGAAACGATGGCTGTAGGCATATCCAAAGCAACTTCCTCGGCATGGGTCGGGCCGGATAAGGCAACAAGCCGGATCGTCCGGCTATCGTTCCCCGAGCGCATAACATCATCGATAACTTCGGTCAGCGTCATATTGCTGGTGTGCTCAATACCTTTGCCCGCATTGACGATGATCTGACCGTCGGCAATAAAAGGCTTCGCTTTTTCTGCAGTCGAACGGACAAACACTGACGGAACGGCAAATAAAAGCATATCCTTCCCCGTGCAGGCTTCTTCCAAAGATTTAGTATAACCCAAAGAATCAGGCAATATCATCTCCGGCAGATTAGGATGCTTGTGTGCTGATCGCAGGGTATCGATTTCCTGCGGCAGAGCAGACCAGACCACTACATCATGGCCTTTGTTAGCCAATAATCTTGCCAGTGCTATCCCCCAGGTCCCGGCTCCTAAAACACCTATAGATTTCATAATATATGACCTCCGTAATTATATGCAAAGATTTTAATTATTTTCTTATCAACTCGCGTTGCTGCAGATACATATTTTTATAAACCAATGCGTCTTCAGCTTGCCTGCCGTCCGATTCGCAAATGATCGTCGGAGTATAGTCATTCTCGGCCAGGATCACTGCCAAAGGCTCAAAACTTGGACCGAATTGTGTATCCAAAGTAGTCCAGTGCTTTTTCTCTCCTGCTTTGGTAAATTCGACCGGGCTGAAGTGACAATGAAGATTCGTAAGCACCGCTGTTCCCAGACGCTTTTCTATCGCTGACAAAACTGCCGCAAAGTCTTCTTTTGCAGCAAGACTGCCCTGCGTAACTGCATTAATATGGCCGAAATCAATGGTCGGGCGCAGATTCGGGGCCAGCGTGCACAGCTCCAGCACTTCATCCAGCGAACCAAGCTGATTTACCTTGCCCATCGTTTCAGGACATAGCCATATATCATCCAGATCCTCTGCTCTGATCAGATCCACTATACGTGTCAGTGCTTCACGTGCCCTTTGCATAGCCCCTGAGCGATCACCTTTTCCCGCTCCCGGATGAAATACTACTCTGGTCGCCCCCATCCATCTCGCAGCCCGCAAGGCTTTTAGCATATGCTCCTGAGTTGAGGCAATAATCTTCTCATCGGTACTGGAAAGATTGATATAGTATGGAGCGTGTATACTGAGGCTTATGCCATGCTCCGCTGCCTCGGCACCTATTTTCCCCGCCGTTTCCTGTCTGATCCTCACGCCGCGTCCACATGAGTACTCATATGCATTAAGTCCCTTGTCTTTTAGCCAGGCAGGCATCTCATAAGAATGTTTATGACCCTGATCATAAAAGCTCTGCGGATTGCCCGCGCAACCGAATTTGATAGCCATGATCCCATCCTTTTCTTTACCGTTTTATTCTTCAGATTCTTCATATAGATTTTTATAAATATTATAGTTCTGTATTACCCTCTCAACATATCGCTGAGTTTCATAATAGGGGATAGAATCCAGATCACTGCTGCTTCCGTCCCACAGGCCTTCTTCCAGCCAACTGCTCACGATTCCCTGACCAGCGTTATATGCGGCGATCAATGCACATACATTTTCTTCAAACCTGTCATTAAGATAATCCAGATACCAACAGCCTAATTCGATATTCGTTCCGGGATCGGATAGCTGATCAGCAGAAAAGTCTGATTTATTTAAATGACCGGAGATCCACTCAGCAGTTTCGGGCATGAGCTGCATCAATCCTTCCGCACCCTGTTGTGAAACAGCTTCAGTATCGAAATTGCTTTCTGCTTTAATGATCGCAGCCACCAACGCCGGATCGATATCATACCGGGCAGATTCCTGTTTTATAATATCCGAATACGGATATGGGAATAGCAGCTTCATAAAACTGCCGAAATTCATGATCAGCAATATCAATGCAATGATAATGATGATCACTGTCAGGCATCCCCTGCCGCCTTTTGGGGCAACTCTGTTTTTGCGCTTTATTTTGCGTCTTCCCAATATATTTCCTCTTAATTGACCGCATGGATCAATGTATAATTCAGATCTTCAGATCCTGCAGCACAAGATCGATCCGGCGCTGCAGTTCACTGATACTCCCGTTATTGATGATTATTCTGTCTGTCAAAGCAGCAAGTTCTTCCTCGCTTTTTTGAGATGAAATACGCGTGCGGATCTGCTGCTCACTTAATCCGCGTCCTTCTTCCAATCTGCGCAGTTTTATATCTTCGTCAGCAGCAATGAGCCATATTTCGTCGCAAATGGAACTGAGCTTCAGCTCATCTGCCAGAGCCGCTTCGATTATCAGCAAACGTTCAGCACGAGATCCTGCTTTTTCCTGTTCATTTTTGATCTCATGATCATTGCCTTTACGGACAGATCTGCGCCATTGATCAGCTCTTGATTTTATCTCATTTATGATCAGCGGATGAGTAATCCTGTTCAGCTGTTTAAGTTCGTTTTTATCAGCAAAAACTATGCTGCCCAGCCTGGCGCGATCTATACTGCCGTCAGGGCGCAAAACAGCATCCCCGAAATGCTCTTTTACAGGTTCATAAGCACCCGCTCCCTCAAGCAGCAGTCCGTGTCCTATCTGATCAGCATTGATCACAGCGGCGCCGAGAGAATGCAGATAATCTGCAGCTGCAGATTTGCCGCTGCCGATCCCCCCTGTGATTCCTATTACCAACGCATCGCCGCATGGTCTTTTCTGACAGTGCGGACAAAAATGCGTACTTCTGCCGCTGATCTTGATCCGTTTTATCGGTGTTCCGCATTTTTCACAGGGCTGTGCGGTGCGGCCGTATACCTTCAGATAATTCTGAAAGTTGCCTTTTACTCCCGAACCATCCACATAATCTCGGATAGTCGTTCCGCCGTTTCTGATGCCTTCACTCAGAACTTCGCGGATAGCCTGACATAACTTTTTAAGTTCATCGTCATTGAGCCTGCTTACTTGCGTAAGAGGGTGTATGCCAGCCCGGAATAAAGACTCATCAGCATAAATATTCCCTATCCCTGCAACAGCTGTCTGATCGAGAAGCAAACTTTTTATATTGCCGGACCTTCGCTGAAGCTTGTTTTTAAGATACTCAGCGTCAAAATCATCACCCAGCGGTTCACAGCCAAGCTTCTGCAAAGGAGGAAAAGTATCCAGTTCTGATTCAGGCAGAAGCCATGCCATACCAAATGTGCGGACATCATGAAATTTCAGGCCGGTACCGTCAGTAAAACCGATCACCATCCGTGTATATTTTTCTCCGCCCGGCGCTTCCTCTACATCAAACAGCAAACGTCCTGTCATGCGCAGATGAAAAATCAGGCAGAATCCTTCGCTTAAATGCAGCAGAAGATACTTGCCGCGTCTGGAAAGCCGCAGTATCTTACGTCCGATCAGATCTTCCTTATCAATGGTCTCTGAATATTTTCCCAGACGAAATTCGGCTGAAGCAATAGTTTTGCCGATCAGATCATCGCTCAATGTATTTTTTATCGTTTCCACTTCAGGCAATTCAGGCATTTTCAGTCCCCACTGTCAGGCTTTCTTATAACATGATCATATTCATCTTTATCATACAGATCTAATGAACAATTCATTAAGATCAGTATCATCTTTTAGCTTACGCACATCGTACCAGCTTGGTCCGGCCTTGATATCGACCAGCAGCGGGACGCTGAGCTCAGCAACGTTTTCCATCTGTTCACGGACCAGAGATATCATCTCGGGCAATTCCCCGCGTATCACATCGAAAATCAATTCATCATGCACCTGCAGGATCATTTCTGACTTCAGCTGCCGTTTGTCCATCTCATTCTGCACTTTGATCATCGCTATCTTGATGATATCGGCTGCCGTGCCCTGAATCGGTGTATTCATGGCAGTCCGTTCGCCGAATTTCCTGACCGCATGATTTTTGCTCAACAGGTCTGGCAGATAGCGGCGGCGATTGAACATAGTCGTCACGTACCCTTTTTTGTATGCATCGCGGATAGTATCATCGATGAATCGTTTTACTCCCGGATAACGTTCAAAATAACTGTCTATATATTGCTTTGCCATTTTACGGGTTACTTTGATGTCTTTAGCCAGACCGAAATCACTGATTCCGTAGATTATTCCAAAATTGACAGCCTTGGCTCTAGAGCGCATTTCGGCAGTAACCTCTTCCAGCGGAACTCCGTTTACCTCCGAAGCGGTCTGCGTATGGAAATCCAACCCGCTGCAAAAAGCGTCGATCATGCGTTCATCTCCCGACATATGAGCCAGCACCCGCAGCTCGATCTGAGAATAGTCGGCTGCCAGAATGATATGATCTGCAGCATGCGGCACAAATAATCTTCTGATCTGCCGTCCCAGTTCCAGCCGGACGGGAATATTCTGAAGATTCGGCTCCGTGCTGCTCAGTCTTCCTGTCACAGTTACCGTCTGATTGAATGTGGTATGTATGCGCCCGTCTTCCTGATCTATCAGCGGCAGCAGACCATCCAGATAAGTGGATTTCAGTTTCACCAGCTGCCTGTATTCCAGTATCAGTGCCGCTATCTCATGCTTGACCGCCAGCTCTTCCAGAACTTCGGCATCGGTTGAATAACCCGTCTTAGTCTTTTTTATAACAGGAAGCTCCATCTTCTCAAACAAAACCGAACCCAGCTGTTTGGAAGAATTGATGTTGAATTTTTCACCTGCCAGATCATAGATCGCTGATCTGAGGACCTCTATCCGCTCGCTGAGATCCTCTGACATACTGCCGATCTGCTGCGGTTCGACCCTGACACCATTGGCTTCCATGCGGGCAAGTATCTCCACCAGGGGCAGTTCGATCTTATCATATAACTCAAAAAATCCTTCCTGAACGAGCTGATCAGGCAGCAGCTTATGAAGCATAACTATCGTTCTTGCTTCGCAGGCTGTTCTGTCAGGACGCTTTTCAGGCAGCACGGTGTCGTTGTATTCCAGTGCCAGCACAGCCAGATCCGAGCTGTCTCTTCCCGGATTCAGGATATAAGCAGCTACCATACTGTCAAAAGCAATGCCCTTCAGCCGTTCATTCTTCCTGTCCTCCGGCATGCTGCGCCATAACAGCCTATAAGCTCTTTTGGCATCATGAAAATACTTATCCGTTGAAGCATCAGTCATCAAAGCACAAATCTCGTCCCATATTTTGACGGTGTTTTCAGTTTTAA
Source organism: Thermoanaerobacteraceae bacterium (assembly GCA_045544075.1). Taxonomy (GTDB): domain Bacteria; phylum Bacillota; class JAZPYJ01; order JAZPYJ01; family JAZPYJ01; genus JAZPYJ01. The sequence continues at coordinate 6,791 of JAZPYJ010000145.1, read as the reverse complement.
TTCCTTTATCAGGTGGTATATCTCTGTCTGAAAGATCCTGCATAGTAAAGTCAGGCTCCCAGACGATCACATGATCTCCGCTGGCCAGCGCCAGACAGCTGTTTTGATCCTGCAGCGGCCGGTCACAGTTGATATCGTCGCTGAAATGCACGGCCATCCAGCCATTATCACTGACCATAGTCCTGAAGTCTTCCCATATCTGCAGATCATTATCTTTCTTCAGTATATGATAATCATATTTTTCTGCCCGAAAATCCTGCCCGCCGAACAAGCTGGTCTGACCATCCGGCGCTTCGACCTGATCCGCCGATGATGCAGAGAGATTGCTGAACAGGCTTATCTGCGCATCAGATACGTTCTCTTCATCCTGGCCGCTCGATCCGCGCAGCTCAGCCGGTTCATCTTCAGGCAGCTCTGCAGTTCCGGCCTTTATTTGTCTGCGTACTGAATTTGCCAGACCTTTGAATTCCAGTTCATTGAATTTCTGCAGCAATGCGTTCCAGTCAGGCGTCTGAAGCTTACACTCCTCCCAATCTATATCGATCGGTGCCCTTCTTTCGATCTCAGCAAGCTGCCTGCTCAATCGGGCCAAGTCTGCGTTCATGATAAGTTTTTCCTGCCACCGCTTTCCTGCTTCCTCGGGCTTCTCCAGAATAGCTTGCAGACTGCCAAACTGATCAAGCAGCTTGCGGGCTGTTTTTTCACCTATTCCGGGAACGCCAGGAATATTATCGGAAGGGTCCCCCATCAATCCTTTCATATCTATAAACTGTTCGGGAGTTACACCGAATCTTTCCTGCAGTTTATCCAGATCATATAATTCAAGCTCGCTGATCCCCTTTTTTGTGTAAAGCACCTGCGTCTTATCGGAGATCAGTTGAAAATCATCTTTGTCACCTGTAAGGATCAGGCTGTGAATCCCCTGCTCCTCCGCCTGCAGCGTAGCGGTACCGATCAGATCATCCGCTTCAAAATCATCCAGCTCCAGCATTTTAATATGCATACATTCCAGTATTTCCTTTATCTGGGCAAACTGAGGCCGCAGTTCCTCCGGCGTCTCGCTGCGCGTACCTTTGTAATCACTGAAAATCTCGTGCCGGAATGTATGTTTTCCTTTATCAAATGCTACGATCAGATAATCGGGATCTTCCTCTTTGATTATCCTGTACAGCATATTGGTAAATCCATAAGATGCATTGGTTACTGTTCCCCTGCTGTTGGTGAGCAGAGGCAATGCGTGAAATGCCCTGTGTATCAGACTGTTGCCATCGATTATAAGTAAACGTTGCTCCTGCTGCATATTTAGCCTGCTCCTTTTATAATGATCCTGCCTGCTTAATTCAAACATAAAAATCAAAAATAAATCATCTGTTTTGTCAGCCGCATATCCCGAGAAGTCCGGCCCCGTTTGACCAGCATATCTTTTCCCGTTCTTCCGGGGATAATTCAAGGGTATCCAGCAGCCGCTTCTCAAAACCAGGCTCATGCCACGGACTGTCGGAACCGAATAATATCTTATCCGTTCCGTGTTTCTCCAGGATCTGTACAGCCAAAGGACGGGCTATCTGACTATATCCGAATGAAATATCAAAATATAAAGGAAGTCCGCACAAATCACGCAGGACCTCCTCGGGATAGCCCGCTCCTCCCCAGTGAGCAGCCACTGCAGGAGAATCTATCCACTGCAAAGCCTCTTTAAGCTGTGATGGTCTGCAATGATACGGCGGAGCGAACCCCAGATCCGCGCCCGCGTGAAATACAATGATCAGACCAAGTTCGGATATCTTCCTGTATATCGGTCGCATCCTTTGGTCGTTAACATCAAACTCCTGATATTCAGGATGGAATTTGACTCCTTTCAAGCCAAACGCCTTTATTCTCTCTAATTCTTCCTCCGCATCGGGAGCCCATGGATAAACAGAGCCGAACGAGATAAGATCGTCACTGTTTATCCGGGCTGCAAAATCATTTACCGCTTTCATTTGATGTGCATTGGTAGCGATATGCAAAACCACTGAACGATCAACACCGTTGCTTTTCATTTGCCTGCGCAGTCCGTCCGCAGTGCCGTCAGCATATGCTTTCAATCCTCCTGCGGAAAAGCTCAATCTGGATAATGCTTTTTCTGCTAACTTATGCGGAAAACAATGAGTATGAAAATCAAGCAGCATCTGTAAACGCCTCCCCAATGCACATCAGAATAATTATCAGCAGTTGACCAGTATATTCTTAGCCTTTGCCAGAAGCTCTTTTATCTGAGCCAATACAAAATTAACTTTTTCCGCTCTTACGTCATCGCCCAGCTGGCGTCCGTTCGCATAGCAGATCCGTCTGACTTCGCGCAGCTTTTCGGTTATCTCAAAATCTTCACCCAGCAGGCAGCTGTCTTCACAGATCGTTAACGCATCCTTCGTAGGGCCGTCCGCATCTGTATCAGCACCATACACATGACGAACTATCATATCAAGCGCTTCTTCCATTACTATATTGGCATCGAACACAGCGTATCGTCCTGCTCCCTGCTGCAGCTGCTTCTCAGCTTCAGCCAGGCGGCTGCTTAACAGATCAAGCTGCTCGCTGTAATACTGTCTGCTATGGCTTACTCTGTCCAATCCGGAACGATCATAATGATCCTCACCGTAACCCTGACGATCGTATCCTTCATGATCTATTCCGCGGCGGTCATATCCTTCACGGTTATATCCGTCTTCAGCAAATCCCTGATGATCGTATCCTTCCGCATCATATCCCCGCCTGTTGAATCCTTCTCTATTGACTCCTGCCGCATTATAACCCTGACGATCGTAGCCCTGTCTGTCGAACCCTCTGCGGTCAAATCCCTGTTCATCATACCCGTACTGATCATATCTCAGCTTATCATCTGCAATTTCCTTCCCTACTATCCCGATCAATGTTGCAACCGCAGCTCCGGCAACTGTAATAGCGCTTCCTAAAATGATCTTTCCTGTTTTGCTGAATACTGCCATATCCATACCTCCCTGTAATACTTCAAATCCTGTTGAGCTGCACTTCACCAAATGATTATTTCTTCATCTGATGACTCTATCCTTTTTTATTAAAATACATCTTAATTAACTATATATGTATTGATCAGAAAAAACAGGCTGCAATCCCAAAACAGTTCGAGATTGCAGCCGAGATCATCTCACTGGCAATATATAAGCAACACAGATCTCACAGATCAAAACGCACCTGCACCGCCGACATCTTTAAGCATTACTACTTTACCGAAAGGTGCCATAATGGAAAGCGAGTCGCCGTTATTGTTGAAAGTCATGCTGTGACCGCCCAGTTTATTTCCATGCGTCCCGTTAAGATAAACCATGAGAGTGCCGGTAGGATTCTTCAGATAGTTATAAACCTCTTCACCATATTCACTTTTGAAACCTTCCAGCAATTGTGTATAGGTGAGACCTTTGGGAATTTCCCATTCATCATCTTTGATGCCTGTCATCTCAGCCAATACTCCACTGAAATGCACCATGATAGTGATCATTTCCATCTGCTGATTCCTCCTTTCCATAATATTATAACCAACCTTCTTTATATTTTACCAGCAATCGGATGTTATTTCAAGAAAAATTTATCTATTTTACATACAATCATAATCAAATGATCGGTCAAATATCCGCATAATCACTTTTTAATTCCGGCAAAGCCATCAATGCACTTTTCAATCCTTTTATCATTGAGAAGCTATTATCGGCAAGATAGTAAATATCTTCGACCATGATATGAAATAATTCTTCTGAAAGATGCCTGAAATCATCATTCGCACGTTCACCGGCCCGTGAATGCGCAAACGGCCCTTTATAAGAACCGGTAAAAATCGCACCGCTCGTTCCCCCTTTCTCAGTCTGTATGCTTCTGCCTTTTTCGCGGTTTATTAAGAACAGTTCATCCAGCATACCCGCATGCAAATCGGCCAGCTTATCAAACCACACCGCATCTTCTTGTCCGATAAGTTCCTTATACGTCAGATAATTACCCAATGACGTTTTTCCCGAGATCAGCGCCTCATTATCTTCCCATTCCAAAATTGATACTATCCTGACCATTGATACATAGCTGCAGTGCAACAGCAAAACAGCTCCCGCGATCTCAAGCGGTTCCCGGGAAAAATCATTCAGCAGTTTTGAACCCGCCGTGCTTAAAAGATCTTTCAAAGTATCCAGTTTTTTTATCTCCGCAAAAATGCTCCTGACTGATCTTTTCATAAGATCATCCCCTCCTTTTTTTATATCGATGTGTAAGAAACACATCGCAGACTGCTTTCTAGATTAAAATCCAATTTCTTTTATTTTATGCAATAATATGTATTTTAATACAATTTTTATAATAAATAACAATTCTGCTTGCTAAAGATCGTTTATATAAATGTAAAAAGGGAATAAAAGCAAAAACAAAGAATAATAGAACGGAGAGATCATAGATCGATTGATCGATGATCTGAATCACTACTTGACGGAGATCGATCATGGCAGGTACCGCAAACAAAAAAAACATTCCCGGATCATACGGTCCGGAATCATTTCTTCCCATATGCAAAGAAGATATGCAGCATCTTGGGTGGGATCAATGTGACGTAATCCTGGTCTCAGCCGATGCCTATGTCGATCATCCCGGATTCGCTGCCGGCCTTTTGGGCAGAGTACTGCAAAGCCGCGGTTATAGAGTCGGGATCATAGCCCAGCCTGACTGGCGGCACAACGATGATTTTCTAAAACTGGGAAGACCGCGCCTGTTTTTCGGCGTATCCGGCGGCAACATCGATTCCATGGTCGCTCATTATACCCCGGCTAAGAAAAGACGTCATGAGGATGCCTTTTCTCCGGGAGGACGTACCGGCTTCAGGCCCGACCGTCCTACCATAGTTTACTGCAATCAGCTGCGCAGGATCTTCGGTGAGGTACCTATCGTCATAGGCGGCATAGAGGCAAGCCTGCGCCGTTTTGCTCATTATGATTACTGGGATGACAGCGTCCGTCATTCTATGCTCATCGATTCCGGAGCTGATCTGCTGAGTTATGGCATGGGAGAAAGATCTTTGCTGGAAATAGCCGAAAGGCTGGATAAAGGTGAGACGATCGGTCAGCTCAACGATATACGCGGAACCGTTTTCCGCATGACGGGCCCTCTCTCGTCTGAACAGAGCAGGCAATGGCTGGAGCTGCCTTCATTTGATGAGGTATGCAGCGACAAAAAGACTTATGCCCGCTGTTTTGCCGCTTATTATGCGGAGCAGGATCCTATCAGAGGGCGCACTGTATGTCAGAAAAACGGCAAGCAGTATATCGTGCAGAATCCTCCTTCCCTGCCTCTGAGCGAACAGCAGATGGACAGCATTTATGAGCTTCCCTACACGCGGCAATATCATCCGGTATATAAGGCTCAGGGGGGCATTCCCGCTCTGCAGGAAGTAAAATTCAGCATCACCAGCCATCGCGGCTGTTTCGGTGAATGCAACTTCTGTTCTTTGATCATGCATCAGGGACGCATCATTCAGAGCCGCAGCGAATCATCCATATTGCGTGAAGTTGACAAACTGGCTCAAATGCCTGATTTCAAAGGCTATATCCATGATATCGGCGGTCCGAGCGCCAATCAGTGGCGCCTCAACTGTGAGATCCAGAAAAAAAACGGCTCCTGCAGGAACCGGCGCTGTCTTTATCCGAAGCCCTGTCCTAATCTGCCGACCGATCAAAGTCATATCGCCGCCCTGCTGCGGCAGGCGGAAAAAACAGCCGGAGTAAAAAAAGTTTTTGTCCGGTCGGGCATAAGATATGATCTTGCGCTGGCCGATAAATCAGGTCAGTATCTGAAGGAACTCTGCCGGTCACATGTAAGCGGGCAGCTGAAAGTAGCACCCGAGCATGTTTCCCCGCAAGTCACCAGAGCAATGGCCAAACCGGAAGCCGAAACCTACCGCAGGTTCATGAAGACATACAGTGATATCAATCGCCATCTGGGCAAAAAGCAATACCTCGTTCCCTATTTCATAGCCTCTCATCCCGGATGCGGCCTGCGCGAGATGGTCGAGCTCGCGCAATTCATCAAACAGATGGGACATTATCCGCAACAGGTCCAGGATTTCACTCCAACGCCCATGACTGCCGCGACCTGTATGTATTATACAGGCTATGATCCATTCACTATGGAAAAGATCTACTGCACGCATTCATCCGAACAAAGGCAGATGCAGAGAGCTTTGATGCAGTTCAACCTTCCGGAAAACAGAGAAGTAGTAGAAAAAGCGCTTACCCTGATACACAGACGCGATCTTATAGGCTACGGGCCGGATTGCCTTATCAGGCCGGAAAAAACTATTAAAAACAGGTCCGGCAAAAAACAAAGCACCGGTAAGCCCAAAGCATCTCCTGATAATAAGCACGATAGAAAAAATAATATTCTAAAAACTGATGGCAGAAAATCTAAGGGGCGATCTGATCGATCAGGGAAAAAGCGAAAACAGAACTGAAGTTTTCAATAGCGCAAAAGTAATTATGGTGTTAAAAGAAATGACAGTGTTTTAAGAAAGGAAATAAGCATATAATGAAAATACTGATCGATGCCGATGCCTGTCCCGTGATAAAGATCGCGGCAGAGATCGCTGCCCGCTATGAACTGCCCTGCCTGCTCTTTTGTGATGATGCTCATGAATTGAATTTTCCCGGAACGGCAGTATTAACATCACCGCAGGGCTCGGACAGTGCCGATCTGGCACTGGTCAATCAGACCGATGCCGGAGATATCGTTATAACTCAGGATTA
>JAZPYJ010000144.1:0-52944 GCA_045544075.1 Thermoanaerobacteraceae bacterium | reverse complement strand
TCTTGCTGCAGTCTTTCTCCGATCATCTGCAGTAATTTCCGGTATCTTTCCTCATTCAGCAAATATTTTTTTTCATAACGTCGGAAGGTGCATTGATTGTTGCTGCTCATAGCCCGTTCTCCTTTCCTTTATTTACAGGTTCTTCTGCAATATAATGCATATCCTACATGCCGTATTTCGTTTTCGGTTGTTAATTCCATTCCTTCATTAATAATAATGCCCGAACGTTCTTTTTTATTGCGCATTTAAGATAATTTATTTTTTTTTACTATGTAATGTTATAAAAAAAGCACTTACTTTGTGTAAGTGCTTAATTAAACAAGGCAGTAATTTTATGCTGTTTCCAATACAATCAGATTCCTGCAGACTTTGATCCAATCTGCTTTTTCAACGATCAGTCTGATTGACATCTCTTAAAAGAAGCTATTTTCATTAGTCAGTTCAGATTTCCCACAGCATTTTGGATTTTCCTTGTTCGGTACGCAGACAGTCCGCATTCCGCTACTCGATATCCTTGAGGGCTTTTTCCAGAGGTATCCTGGTGATCCGTCTGTAATCAGCCGCGGATACCGCCGCGTACCCGATGAGCACGAACAGGATGGTCCCTGCCATGCCCCTGCTGCTCATCCAGAAAGTGAACCAGCCGTCCATCTGCATCAGGAAAGCCCGGAACGCGACCGTGATAACGGCCCTGCCGATGAAGAACCCCGCGAACGCGAAGATCAGGACCACCAGCGCCGTAGGCAGCATGTAGAGAGAACTGATCTCGCTGTTGCGGAAGCCCAGTATCTTGGCCATGGAAATGGATGATTCGTTCTTCTCGATAATGATCTTGCTCAGCAGATAGATCAGCGCAGCCGACATGATCAGCAGCGCATAGCGGAAGATCTTCATGAATCCTCCCATGGAGTGCTGCAGCTGATTGGATATCTTGACTACGTCCTCCGCAGTCATGATGTTGGCGATATACTTTTCATCGATATCCGTGAGACTGACCGAGGAGAAATAGCCTGAAAAGTCACCCTCATTCCTGTCGAAGGCACGATTGAACTGATCGATGGGCATGAAAGCCGCGATCCCTCCGTCATATCGGAATATCCCGCCGACCTCAAATGTGTAGGAAGTATTCTCGTATTTTTCCGAAAGGGTGATGCTGTCACCCGGGGAAAGCCTGTATTTGTCCGCGTAGGCGGAGGAAACATACACGCTGCCTTCCGCCGGAGCCGAAGATATCTCTATATAGCTGCTTTCCTTCTGATAACCGTAAACGGTAACGCTCTCACCGCTGCCGGACGCGCCTCGCAAAGGCTTTCCTTGCTTCGCCCTGGCCTGCTCCAGATTGATCGCGCCGAATTTTTCAGCCCCTTCGGTATCCGTCGTCAGTTCATCGCCGTCCTCATCCTCTGAATCGGTCAGCATGTACTGATAGGGGGCGAACATCATATCGGGAGCCGTTTCGGCATAATGATCCAGTGAATCCGGAAATCCGAAGGCAAAGCAAAGCATTATCTCGATAAATATTATGCCGAAGATCAGGATCAGATAATTGGGTATGTTCTGCAACAGCACCCTGATCCTGAACCGTCTCATAAAGCGCCAGGAAGGCAGCCGCACCGCTTTGGTCCGTCTGGTCTTTTTCAGATCATGGCGCAGAAAACGCAGCGGGCTCAGACGCAGCTTCTTTCTGATGACGAACAGATTGATCAGCAGCATCAGCAGCAGCGGGATGAGCGTCGTCCTGATAAATGCGTCAGGGCTCCAGACAGTGGTATACCCGGGCAGACTGTAGCTGTTGTAATACAGATAAACGACCAGATCCTTGAAAACAGTATAGCCCATAATATTCCCGATCAGGGCGCCGATCAGCGTGATCAATAGCGGCATGGCCATATAATGCCTCGTCATTTCCCCCCGCGTGTAGCCCGATGCCCGCAGGGTCCCTATTACGGAAGCATCTATGTCGATAGTCGTGCTTATAGTGACAGCGAATATGAAGGCGATGACCGCGATCAGGATATAAATCAGCACTTCCGCCCCCGCAGTATCGCCGTCTATGTCACTGGGGGCGAAATGCGAGCTCTGGTTCGCGTATTCCGGGACATAATCCTCCAGCGAAAATTCCGCTACAGCGAGTCTGGTTACAAGAGCCTTCAGGAAATTTTCCGCGGCATCGGCTTCGGCTGTCTCATCCGCCGGTTCATCACAGTACATGAATACATAGTTGTAATGCAGTTTTGACTCCAGCAGCTCGAAGGCCTCAGGCGTTACCATCCCGACGTCGAAGCCGAAAGCGTCGAACATCAGATCGGTATTCTTTTCGTGGAGCGTGGTGTAATTCACATAGGACAGCAGCCCCACGATCTCGAAGCGTCTTTCTCCGAGGCTGATGACGTCTCCGACGGCAAGTCCCACGTTGTCTGCATGCATCCGGTCGATGGCGATCTCGTTTTCATTTTCGGGAGCTCTGCCCTCGTTGAAGGTCGCCAGATCCACGTCGGAATCGCTTTTGAATACACGGATGACCGCGTCTCCGCTGCCGTCGTAATCCTGATTCTCGTCCTCTTCCCGGAAAAAATGGGGACTGATCTCCACAGCAGTCGGCGTGAATCCTTCCGCTTCCAGATCGTAACGATCCGCGATCCTGTCCCATTCCTCGTCAACTTCTTTTTCTACTTCTTCGAAGGCCTCTTCCTTCGCATCCTCCAGTGCTTCTTTGTATTCTTCCGATCTGCGGGCTTCCGCCAGAGCATCGTCGTAATTCGCGGAGATCGCCGTTTCGATCTGTCCGCTGATCACTGACTCATCCGTGATCCCGAAAGCGGCGCATTGAGCCCGGGCGGCGCTCTCTATACCGTCGCGCACTTCATCCTCCAGTTCCTCCGCTGCTTCTTTTTCGATCTCTTCCTCAGCTTCCTCGCGGCCCTTGGAGATGAAATAGCCGCGCACATCCGCCATTTCTCCGGTCTCGATCTCACCGATCTCTTTCTCCGAAAGAGCTTCATCTGTTTCAAAGCGTCCGTCCTCCAGACGGGAGGTGCGCTGCGTATCGTCTATCGCCGCCAGCATGCTGTCATGACCTATATACATAGCGGAAACGACGCCTATCATAAAAGTCATAAAAACGATGATCACGAAATATTTGCGCCAGTCGCGCAAAAGCTCGCGGGGTATCCTTTTATTAAGAGGATTTTTCATCTGACGCCTCCTACCATTCCAGATCCGCTGCATGCGCGCGTTCGGCGTTGTGCTCATTCCGGCGCACGACACCGTCTCTCAGACGGACCACATGGTCAGCCATCAGGCGGATGGCTTCGTTGTGTGTAACTATGATAACGGTGTTGCCGTACTTGCGATTGCATTCCTCTATCAGTCCCAGTATCTCCTTGGAGGTCTTATAGTCAAGGGCGCCTGTCGGTTCATCACACATCAGTATATCGGGGTTTTTTACTACAGCCCGTCCGATGGATACGCGCTGCTGCTGACCGCCTGACAGCTGGTTGGGATATTTATATCGGTGTTCCTCCAGCCCCAGCGTTTTGATTATCTCGTCGACGTCCAGAGGTTTGTCGGAAAGATAGGCTCCGACTTCGATGTTTTCCCTGACGTTCAGATTGGGGATCAGATTATATCTCTGGAATACATAGCCCAGATGCTTCCTGCGATACAAAGTACGGGCTTTTTCGTCCATGTCCCCCAGCTTTTCACCTTTGATGCAGACATGTCCGGAATCCGGAGCGTCTATGCCGCTGATTATATTCAGCAGCGTGGATTTTCCGGAACCGGAAGGGCCAAGCAAAACGCAGATCTCCCCTTTATTCACGTTAAGATCTACGCCCCGAAGCACATCCTGTTTCGCGTCTCCCGTTCCGTAGCTTTTCCCAAGCTCCGAAATGACTAAAAACTGTTCATGATCAGAAACCGAACTGTTCACGATGATCCCTCCGTTAAGAAAAAAGACAAGTAATATTATTTGGTTAGTTATCACTAACTAGATAATATAACACAATACCCTTTAAATTTCAAGTCGGGACACTATTTTTACGATATTTTTCAATTTTCCCAGCTGTCCGTCCGGCATCTGCATCGATCGGTCCGCTCCCTGTCTGCGTTCCGGTGCTTTGAGATCATGGATGACATCGGCCGCAGGGTTCATAACCCATACCGATCAGTTCGTCCCGCGTTCCGGTAAAATACAGCTTGTTGCTTTCCTTCATCTTATCCACCGAGGAACAGGAGGGATAGTGGAACTTCCCGGTATTCTTGTTCGCGATGTAATCTGTGCCCGATCCGCTTTTCTCAGTCCCTTCGTCTTCAGCTGCAGAGCCGGCCGCCGCCGCGGACTTCTGTGCGTCCAGTTCCTCCAGATAGTTCTTATAGCCGCCCGCCGTAATATAAGCATCGATGTCAGAGTTTTTCTCAACGTCGAATCTGACCTTCTCACCGTCGCTCGTGCAGTGTATGTCTCCGTGGATATCTGTACGGTAAAGAGTGACATCCTGCCCGGCGAGCCGGGAAAGGACTTCCTCCGCAGGATGATCGTAGGGGTTGCTGCCGCCGACCGATATAACGGCGAATTCAGGTTCGACGCTGCGCAGCAGGGCACTGCCCGTGGAGTATTTGCTCCCGTGATGGGCGACCTTCAGAACATCGCTTTTGAGCTCGTATCCGTCCGCGAGCAGAACGGCCTCATCTTCAGCCGCGCAATCTCCGGTGAACAGAAAAGATGTGTCGCCGTACTCGATCCGCAGAGCGATCGATGTGTTGTCGCTCCATGTCCTGCCCTGTTCGGGGAACAGGATTGTGACTCTGGAACAGCCCAGATAAAATGAATCTCCCGGAGACGGAACGGTTATCTCTCCGTTCTGCCGGTCAAGGTATTTCAGAAAATCATTGAATGCTTCGGAGTCGTGCTGCGTGACCGTGCAGTACACCTTGCCCGCCGAAGCGTAGTTCAGGGCACCGGCCAGTCCGCCGACGTGATCAGCATCAGGATGGGTAGCTATTATATATTCCAGACGGGTGATACCGTGCGACTTCAGAAAACTGTAGATAAGATCTGATCTGGAGCTGTTCCCGCCGTCGATCAGCATGGCCTTGCCGTCGCAAAGGACACAGGCCGCGTCCCCCTGTCCGACATCCAGAAAATAGATCTCGAACGTTGATCCATCCGTTATTTCAGGTGTCTGCCCGGCGGCAGGCTTTACGGAAGGATCAGCGGCAGGTGAGCTCTCTGTCTGCCCAGCCTCAGTATCCGACTGAGCCGTGTCCGGTGCCGACTCAGCCCCGCTGTCCGGCCGGGCGATATCTGTCGCTGCAGGCGCGGGATCGCTCTGTTCCGCGCTGCTGACGGACGGCTGCATACCTTCTTTCGTCCCGCAGCCCGCGAGCAGAAAGAGGAGCATAAGTATCGTCAGTATAATAGAGATAGTTTTCTTCAACAGTCATACCTCCGGGCCTGATCCCGATCGATCGGCAATAAGCTATGATATGCTTTTATTGAATACCGTTCGCCGGATAACGTTTCATTATTCTATTGATTATTATATCACAGTTTTAATATCTTTACGATATGCTTTTTCTTTCCCCAAAACGCACTGACGCCCCCGGGGCATAAGATCCCGGGGGCGCTTCTGTTATGGTTTATCTAAGATATCCGTCAAAAAATCTCTCCAGCTTATCGAACGGGATCGCATCCTTTCCGCCTCCGTCATACAGATCTGTATGCGATGCATCGGGAATGATGAGCAGTTCTTTGTTATCCGCATACTTACTGTCCTTCGTCATCGCTTCGAAAGCATCCCTGGAGAAATAGCAGGAGTGAGCTTTTTCGCCGTGTATGATGAGCACCGCGTTGCGTATCTCATCGGAATACTGCAGGATAGGCTGATTCATGAAGGATTCGCAGCCTATGACGTTCCAGCCGTTGTTGGAATTGAGCGAACGCTCATGGTAACCGCGTTCCGTCTTATAATAATCATGGTAGTCCTTCACAAAGAAAGGCGCGTCCTCCGGCAGAGGATCGATCACGCCGCCGCCGGGCATGTACTCTCCGTTCTTCAGATCTTCCAGCCGCTGCGCGCACATGGCGGCTCTCTTCTCATGCCTTGCTTCTTCGCTGTCCTCGCTGTCGAAATATCCTTTCGCATTCACTCGGGTCATATCATACATCGTAGAAGCAGCCGCCGCTTTGATCCTCGTATCCAGTGCCGCGGCGTTTATAGCCATTCCTCCCCAGCCGCAGATGCCAATGATCCCTATCCGTCCGGGATCGGCCTGATCGCAGAAGGAAAGAAAATCGACCGCTGCCATGAAATCCTCAGTATTGATGTCGGGAGAGGCCATATAGCGGACATTGCCTCCGCTCTCTCCGGTAAATGACGGATCGAAAGCGATGGTCAGGAAGCCCCGCTCCGCCATAGTCTGCGCATACAGTCCGCTGCATTGCTCCTTGACCGCTCCGAAAGGTCCGCAGACGGCGATAGCTGGCAGCCTGCCCTCCGCTCCCTTCGGTACGTACATATCCGCGGCCAGCGTTATCCCGTAACGGTTGACAAAGGTCACCTTGCTGTGCCCGACCTTTTCGCTCTTCGGGAACGTCTTATCCCATTCCTGCGTCAGCTTCAGTTCTTCTTTTTTAATCATTATTCCTGCCTCCTTGAAATTCCGGTTGATTTTCGGCGCATTCTGTGCTATGATTTTAACGATAACACATAAACTTGACTTTAGGTCAAGCATTTTTTAATAATTTCAGGAGATATTTTTATGTACACTATCGGACAGGTCTCGGAGATGTTCGGTCTCCCGGTTTCAACGCTCAGATATTATGATAAGGAGGGTCTGTTCCCGGAAATGGAACGCCGGTCCGGAATCCGCAGATTCAGCGAGCGGGAGCTCGAAGCCCTGCGCGTGATCGAATGCCTTAAAGCATCCGGACTGGAGATCAAAGATATCAAACGCTTTATGCAATTGGCCCTGCAGGGCCCCGCTACCTATAAACAGAGGAAGGAGCTTTTCGAATCCAGAAGGCGCGCCGTTGAAGAAGAAATGATCAGGCTGCATAAAACGCTCGATATGCTCAACTATAAATGCTGGTATTACGAGACAGCAATTAAGGACGGGAACGAAGAACGGCTCGGCCGGATCATTCCGGACGGTCTGCCCGCCGCAATACGAAAGCTGTATGATAACTGCCATTCCTGATCATCTGAATAAAAAAAGAGGGCGTCACCAAACACGGTTTTGCCCTTCGTTTTGAGCTGTTATCTGTTTGCGTTATGACAACAGCATCTCACACTATCGGTAAAAAAGATCGACTTTTTTATCGATGAGCAGCCGTTTTTTTGCTGGTGATTGTTTTCAGTCGGAGACCATGCAAAAGACCGCAGGCATCATTTTTGCCCGCGGTCCTGTTTCTGCAGATCGTTATGCTGTTTTTGCCTCAGCTGATTTTTTATACTTCAGCAGCTTCGCCTTCTTCGTTAAGTATCTCATCCATCTGAGCCTTGTATTCATCTGCGTCTGTCGGAGCAACGTCGTATGATACCCTGAAGATCACCAGATCATACTTGTACATATACTGATTCAGACCGAACACTCCCATGTCGGCTCCCGTAAACTGTTTAAGATACTCATATCTGTCATTGCAGTCGCTTTTGCTGCCGAACACCTCAACAGTACCGCCGTTGAGCCCCGACTGCATTTTCTCCTCTTCTGTGGTCCAGGATTCCTCTACTCTCGCATCCGAAAAATCAGCTTTTCCCGTATACTCACCCGGTCTGCCAAGCTTTCCGTTGGGATCGGTGTTTTCATCCCATTCGATGATATCTGTTACATTATTATTCTTTTCCTTTAACGCGTTCAGGATATCTCCTGCTGTCTCCGGCACGCTTACCGCTTCTTCCTGTCCGGACTGCGTCCCGGCCGTGTCGTTTCCGCTACCTGCATCACCGCATGCCGCAAGCGAAAGCATCATAATGGCAGTCAAAAGGATACCTAATAGTTTTTTCATAAAACCTTCCTCCCTGTAGATAGTTATTCAGCATATCTTTCATCCGCCTTTTTAATCGCGGATATCCGCTCATATTTATTATACTATATTTGATGCTGAAATCCTATCAGGGACCGCGATTAATCTTTTTATGTCGTTCATGAGCGACATTATGCCATTGAAGAGCACTCTTCATTTTTATCAGCTGTTCTATCCGGGTTGTCATCCAGAGAAAAGATTACCCATTCCGCAATGTTTGCTGCATGATCTCCTATCCGTTCCAGATATTTATTAACTGTCAAAAGATCCGCTGCGTGTTCCGCATAGGAAGGACTTCGCTGCATTACTTCGATCAGATCAGCTTTCACCTTTATAAACAATCCGTCCACGATATCATCACGGGCGATCACCTGCCTCGCTTTTTCCATATCGCGTTCTACGTAAGCCTCCACCGCCTGCATCAGCATCGCGATCGTTTCGGCGGACATTTTTCTGATATTGTCCTCTTTTAATAGATACGGGCATCCAGCCATCGCGATCGTCAGCTCCGAAATATCCGCCGCCTGATCACCTATACGTTCCATATCCGTCACCATCTTCATTGCTGCAGTTATCGTCCGCAGATCGCCTGCTACAGGCTGCTGCTGAAGCAAAAGCTGAAAGCAGATGCTTTCGATCTTTTTCTGCTCCCGGTCTACCAGATCATCATCCTGCATGATCCGTTTCGCTTTCTCCGCGTCCTGGTGAAAAAACGCTTCGACCGCATCCTGTATCGCTTTTTTGATCATTCCGCCCATCTCGGTCATTTCATCGTTCAGCTGCCTGAGCTGTCCGTCAAATTTTGATCTCATCCGTCTTCCTCCTATGATCAGCCAAATCTGCCCGTGATATATTCTTCCGTCCTCTTATCCTGCGGATAGGAAAACAGCTTCTCTGTCTCCGCAAATTCCACCATCTCCCCCAGCAGAAAAAAAGCCGTATGATCCGATACACGGGCCGCCTGCTGCATATTATGCGTAACGATGATCACCGTGTATTTCTTCTTCAGTTCTTCCATCAGATCCTCGATCCTGGCTGTAGAGATCGGATCCAGCGCAGAGGTAGGTTCATCCATCAGCAGCACTTCCGGCTGCACGGCCAGCGCTCTCGCGATGCACAGTCTCTGCTGCTGACCTCCCGAAAGACCGAGCGCCGTTCTGCGAAGGCGATCCTTTACCTCATCGAATATCGCGGCCCCCTTCAGACTTTCCTCGACGATCCGGTCAAGCGTTTTCCTGTCTTTTATCCCGTGTACTCTCGGACCGTAAGCTATATTGTCGTAAATACTCATGGGAAAAGGATTGGGCTGCTGGAACACCATGCCCACTCTCTTGCGTAGGACCGCGGTGTCCGCCGCCGGCGCGTAAATATCCTCACCGTCCAGCAGGATCTTCCCCTCGATCCGCACCTTGTCCACCAGATCATTCATACGGTTCAATGTTTTCAGGAATGTTGATTTGCCGCAGCCGGAGGGACCGATCAGCGCTGTGACGGCATTCTGCCTGATATCCATGCTGACGCCCTTCAGCGCATGATTATCTCCGTAATAAAGGTGCAGATCCTTCACACTTATCTTTATGTTTTGTTTCATGTTATTTTTTCCTCGTCACGTCAAATTTTGCCGTCAGTCTTTTAGTTGCCAGATTTATCAGAAACACGATCACCAAAAACACCGCGGCGATCCCGAAGGCGGTCTCGAAATCACCTTCGCTGGTCGCGGAAAGATAAAGCTGTACTGTCATGGTTCCGCCCGGCTCGAATATCTTACTGAATATATCCGTGATCCCGTCCGGCAGCATCTTCGCGCTTCCGGCTGTGAAAAGAAGCGCCGCCGATTCTCCCACGATGCGTCCTACCGCCAGTATTACGCCCGTAATTATCCCCGGCATAGAAGAAGGCAGCAGGATGGTCCTGATAGTATACCATTTTCCGGCGCCTAACCCTATTGCTCCCTGACGATAGCTCGCAGGTACCGTTTTCAGTGCCTCCTGCGTGTTTCTGGTGATCAGCGGCAAAACCATCAGGATCAAAGTCAGCGAACCGGTAAGGATGGAATAGCCGAGCCCCAGCGTCTGCCCGAAGAACATCATTCCAAACAGTCCGAAAATAATAGATGGAATCCCGGCCAGAGTCTCCGTCGCGAACTGAATGATATCCACGATCCTGCCCGGCTTCGCGTACTCATTAAGATAGATCGCCGCGCCCGTACCGATCGGTGTCGCGATCAGCATGGTGATCATTATGATCAAAAGAGTATTCACGATATTCCCCGCTATGCCGACGGTCCCGTGCAGTACCGATGTAACGGAAGTGAGGAAGCTAAGGTCAACTTTATGTATCCCCCGCGCGAACACATAGATAATGATCCCCGCAAGCAGCGCCACCGTCAAGGCAGCGCAGAAATATATCAGAACGTATAGAAAAACATCCGCATATCTCCTGCGACCCAAAGAGAGAGAGCTTCTGACATGGTCATTCATTCTCCGCCGCCCCCTTTCTCAGTTTCAGCAGTACCAGATTGACTATCATGATGAAAACGTACAGCACCAGACCTACAGTGAAAAGTACTTCTCTGTGAGCTCCTTCCGCGTATCCCATTTCACTGACCAGCTGCGTCGTCAGGAAACGTACCGAATTGAACGGCAGCGGCAGATTGACGGAACCGCCCGCGACCATATTTATCGCCATAGCTTCCCCCAATGCCCTGCCTATGCCCAGAACGACGCCCGTCATTATCCCTGATCCTGCCGCCGGGATCACAACCTTGAAGATAGTCTGTATTTTACTTGCCCCCAAAGCCAGAGATGCAGCCCGAAGATCATTGGGGACAGACGCCAGGGACGCTGCGCTGACATTAACTACCGTAGGCAGGATCATGATAGCCAATACGAGAATAGCGGAAATCATATTCGCTCCTCCGGTAAACTGATGGGTCTGCGAATCGGCGAATATCAGTTTTTCCAACCGGTACATCAGCGGATTCAAAAGCATAAGTCCCAGCAGGCCGTAGATAACAGAAGGTATCGCCGCTAATAATTCGATCGCCGGATGAACGACAGCAGACAGTCTTCTGTCGGCCGTCTCAGTCAGGAACACGGCTGTAAGAAGTCCGATCGGGACTCCGATCAGTACGCTGGCGCCTGTTCCGATTATAGATGAAAGAATGATATAAAAAATGCCGTACGCAGCTTCCTGTGCGGTCGGCTGCCAGACGGTTCCGAATAACAGATCGAGCACTCCGGCGGTCTTAAATGCCGGAGTGCCTTTCACGATCATATAGAATGTTATCGAGCAGACCGCAAAGATGGCGATCGCGGCACAGACCGCAAATATATATTTTGCTGCTGATTCCCCGGCATTCATCTTTGCTTTTTTTTCATATCAGGCCTTTCTTACTGAGGAAGGATCAATCCGACTCCGGAGATAACATTGCGTCCTTCTTCCGAACCGAGATAGGAAAACCATGCCTGGACCAGATCATTCTGTTCTGATACTTCACCCTTAGTAGCCATTACGAACGGACGTGAAAGCTTGTATTCACCGGCCGCGATATTCTCCTCCGTTGCAGCGGTTCCGTCGACAGATGCAACGTTCACGCTGTCATCCACCGCATCCAGAGAAACATAGCCTATCGAACCGGGCGTAGATGCAACCTTGGCAAGGACCGCACCGGTGGAATCGAGTTCCTGTGCGTATTTGCATGCGTCTTCAACTTCCAGCAGTTCTTCAAAAGCACCTCTGGTGCCCGAACCGGCTTCACGTCCGATGACTACTATCGCTTCATCGCTGCCGCCCAGCTCGCTCCAGTTGGATATTTTACCCGTATATATATCGGTAAGCTGCTCCTTGCTCAGATCTGCTGCAGTATTGCTTTTTTCCAGAATGACCGCGATCCCGTCTATCGCTATTATATTCTCGACGATACCGCCCGCCTTTTCTCCGTCCTTCAGAGCACGTGACGCATTACCTATATCAACGCTTCCCTGGGTCAGTGATTCGATCCCTGCGCTCGAACCTGTATATTCGACCGATACCGTAACTCCGGGATTTGCTTCCATAAAGCTTTCACTCATCGCTTCACACAGTTTTTCCATGGAAGTGCTGCCTGCAAGGGAGATCTTCCCCGACAGTCCCTGATCCTCCGAGGCCGAGCCGCCGCACCCCGCTAAAGCCGCCGCCATCATCATTGCAGTCATACCAAGCGCCATCATCTTCAAGATCTTCTTCATTTTGAACCTCCTCTGATTCATTTTTTCTTTCTTTTTGACTTGCAGGCTCTATTTTATAGACCGATTGTAAAACCAAAAACCGTACTGCGGTAAAAAATATGTAAAACAAATAAATACCCGGAAGCACAAAAAAGAGGTGCCGCATCGCAGCACCTCATGCATTTTATTATATTATTCACTCACTTGCGAAAGCTTGATCTCTTTGATTATCCTCAGTCATCGCAGCAGTTGCTGCGCTCCTGCTCTTCGCGCGCGCTCTCTTCCAGCTCCTTCCGCTTTTTCTCTTCCCGGCTCCGCTCCTCCTGCTCCTTCATGTAACCTGCGGTGATAATGCCAGCCGGCAGTGCTATCAAAGCGATCCCGCACAAAGACAGGATGATCGTCACAGCCCTGCCCGCGTAAGTGACGGGACTGATATCTCCGTATCCTATCGTGGTCAGGGTTATCGTCGCCCAGTACAGCGCATCGAAAAAACAGTCGAATATCCCCGGCTCGGCGTTGAAGATCAGCAGAGCGGAGACGATTATACAGCCTGTCTCAACGATGAATACCGCCGCCAGGGCCTCTTTGCTCCTTTTTACCGAAGAGATGATTATATCCAGGCTTTTGGAATAGCGGATGATTCTGAACACGCGAAAGACTCTCATAGTATGCGGCAGCCTGAACAGGCGGAAGAGCCTGAGCCCCTGATTGGCCATCATGAAGGACGGAAGGATGGACAGCAGATCGATGATCGCCATCGGGGAGAAGGGATAGCGGATGAAGGACGCCGCCGAGCGCGAACCGAATTTGAAGTCCGCCGTAGCCAGCCGCAGTATGTAATCGATGATAAATATGCCGGCGCAGATATTTTCCACCGTCCGCAGCGTTTCGCCGGGCTCTTTAAAGGCCAGCGGAATGATGCTGATTATGATGACAGTCATCATGAACCAGTCATACCAGCGGCTTATTCTGTCGTCTTCCCTGTCTACCTCTATTATCTCGAAAATTATTTCACGCATATCACAGTACCTCTTTCAGGAACACTATTCAGACGGACAGCGCATCGTCTCCGACGGTCTTTCTATCCGCTGATCTCGCCGCGGAGATCTGTTTCCAAAGCCCGTGCGATGTCTCCTTTATCCATATTCCGACTGAAAAGATAATAAAGTTTTGCCACGACAGCCTCAGTAGTCATATCACGACAGCCGACCGCACCGAGATCAGTGAGGCTGCCGGAAGAAGCATAGGTCCCCAGACGGGCAGTCCCCTGATGGCATTGTGAGCAGACAGCGACCAAAGCACCGTCCCTGATAGCCTCGCGGATGCTTTCCACTATGTCCGAGCTTTTGGCAGGAATGTTTCCCGAACCAAAAGCTTCCAGCACAACAGCTTTCATGCCTCTCGAGACCAGAGGCTCGAACAGATCGAATCGCATTCCGGGGAAAAGCTTCAGAACTGCGATGGGAACATGCTCCAGCTCTGTGAGGCTGAAGGATCCGGCCTGTTCGGGCAGAGAAAGTGCTCTCTGATTATATCTGACGTCTATCCCGACTTTGGCAAGGGCAGGATAGTTCGGTGAAGCAAAAGCGATAAGCTCGTCGGCCGAAGTTTTAGTGGCTCTGCTGCCGCGGATCAGCTTTGACGCGAAAAAAATGCAAACCTCGCGAACGGTTCCCTGAGCTGCTATCAGAACAGCGTTGATCAGGTTGTCCCTGCCGTCCGAGCGTACTTTGAACATGGGGATCTGCGAGCCTGTGAATATCACCGGCTTGGCAAGTCCTTCCAGCATGAAGGAAAGCGCGGACGCAGAGTAAGCCATGGTATCCGTCCCATGCAGAATGACGAAACCGTCATATTCATCATAGCGCGAAGCTATCGCCCTGCCGATAGCGTTCCATTCAGGTATCGAAACATCTGATGAATCCAGAAGCGGATCGAATTCCACAAGATCCCATTCAGGCATATCATCGTATCTCAGCTGAACTACTTCATCCAGCAGGCTTCCGAAATATCCGGACTTCGGGGCGAACCCGTCTTCAGTCGGCACCATGCCGATAGTTCCTCCGGTATATAATATGCATACTTTTTTATTCATATCCGCTGCACCTTTCCGGCTGAGCACCGTACTGCAAATCTGTTGACAGCAGCATTTTTTTCGCGTCGCTTTCGCCTTTTCATCCAATATATACTTCTTGATTATATCATAATTCTGTCATTCGTACCAACGGTTTTTTATGACCGACTGCTTCAAGCGCGGCAATATAAGCTGAACGCCGCAAACAAAGCAGGGGATTGATTTCTCAACCCTCATTCATTATTTTCCCAGACTTTATATATTATCATATCCTGTCTGATGATTTTCCTGTTATTTTTTATTGCGCCTGATAAACAAACGATAACATCTTTTTTATTTTTTTTTTGCGATTTCTTTGCCATATTCCAAAGCAGCTTCTTTATTATCTCCAAAAGTTTTCAGGATTTTCATTCTGTCGCCTCTTACTCTGGCTACGACATATTCTCTTCTGACCATATCATTTCCCCCATCGGAATCAAAGAATTCCCTGTTTTTTTTCGGCCGGGGCCCTTCAACCTCCGGATGGATCTTCTTGCGGCGTGATGCGGCAAGCTTATCCCCGGCAGCTGAACTCGTATGCCTCCTTCAGGATAGCCTGATCAAATCCGAATCCGTCATAGCCTTCCCGGCAGGTTTTCATATATCTTTCCGTGGGGCGGCCAAGACTGCGTTCCTCGTGCATGATATAAATAAATGCAGTTGCCCGGCGCTTCTCATCGGTCGCAGTATCGTGCAGCAAAATCTCCAGCTCTTTCTTATAATAGAAGACAGGATATCCCTCATAGCGGTCAAGATTCTCCTCATCCTGTCCGGAGACAGCCCACACGGCAACGGGAACTTTATATCCCTCCGCCCGTTCTACAGTCAGATAATTGCCGCTCCCGCTGCCCTTGTACATCAATCGCCAGCCGGAAAGCTCCGCTGTTCCGGCAACGCGGGCATCAGGGCAGCGGCGGCTCATCTGCCTGGTGTTCAGATTGCTGCCGTAAGCCAGATAAAGGCGCTGTTCGTTCTCTTCTTCAGGCTTTTCTTCCTCCGGAGCTATCAAACCGGCCTTCTCCAGAATGACACAGGCACGGTCTGTGTAGTCGTCTCCCCAATCGCCGGTCACGCCGTCTGCCGCCGCTCCAGTCAGCATAAACATCAGCGCATCGTTCACATACGCGGCAAACTCAGGACAAAAACCTTCGTTCTGCTTCAGGAAGTCCATAACACCATGCCTGACAAAGAACTCCATGACTTCCACAAGCCCTCTCACATCGTCAAAGCCGTGTCCTTTAAATTCCCGGCCGGTGCAGCCCAAAAGCACGGAACGCAGGATATTCTCTGCGTTCTTTCCGTCCGGGAGAGATACCTTTTTCAAAATGCCCGGATAAAGCAGGCAGGCTTTCATAGTCAGCGCGGCAGCCAGATAAGTCGGCCAGTAATAATACTCCACCCGTATATCGGAAGGCATATGGCTCGGCTTGTCAAAGCCGAAGAAGTACATCGCAGGGTTTTTCTCCAGCGGTTCGGCCTGTGAGAGCAGGCCCTCAAGGTAGCGGACTGCATCGTTCTCCGCAGCGTTTTCAGTTTCCAGTTCATCCAGATCTGCGCGCAGTTTTTCGCGGATGGCCTTCCATTCTTTGACATTTACAGTTTCAGGGCGATAAAATGTGCATTTCATGATTCATATCTCCTTTGCTTTATTTTATGCCCTTATTTTAACATGAAAAACCGGATCGCCATACGAAGCTGAGCTTCGTGTTTTTCAGTCCGCGAGCAACTCCTCCGCACTGTAAGAACTGCGGATGACATGATCGGAATCCAGTGATTTCCGTCCCTGACGGCAGTCCACTTCGATCACGATACCGTTCTTTTTCCTGCGATAACTGTGGGGAACAAAACGGCAGTCTTCATAAAACACCGTTCCGCCGTCAGTCCTGTATTCGACGCAAAAACTCTTTCCGTTCTTCATGCAGTCCAGCCATACATCTCCGTTCACGCTGCATCGGCGCTCCGTATAAAAGCTGTCTGTTTTCTCTTCCAGTGTCTCATACCAGGAAAGATCTTCCGGCAGCAGTTCGCTGAGCACGAAACGGATCCTCTTCTTGGCATAATCGGAAAGCTGCTGCCAGATATCCGCAGCCGAGGCCTCGGCATAGCTTGTATAAAGCGGATTGTCAGCCATGATACGCAGGCCTTTGAGCATGATGATCACCTGAGTGAGATTTTCAGTCAGGAAGAGAGGATGAGCGGTAGAGGCAGAGCGTATCTGTCCCCTTACGCGCTCGCTGTCGGGAATGAAAAAAGGACGGCCGCAGACCTGGATCGGATCGTCGCTTCCCCGATACAGGCGCTGCAGATCCTGATCGATGGTGCGATCGCTGACCCAGAGCAGATCTTCCAGATCACGAACGTGTGCATCTTCATCCTGCAGATATTTGGCAATGAACATCTGCCGCTCGAAACTGATATCGACGGGAACAGGAGGAAATGTCACGGAAACTTCAACGCCTTTCTCCCTCAGGAAATCAGTCAGCTTTTTGTAGACACTGATCGCGCTGTCTTTTCCCCGCGGAATTTTCCTGACAGATTCTTTGATATTAATGCCAAGATATTCAGATTCCTCAAAGCCCGGCATTTCAGGCAGACAGTATTCATTGTTTCCTTTCAGCAGCTTTTTGGCCGTTTTTCGGATATCTTTATTATATCTCGTAGAAAACGTCTCTATGAACTCGTCAAAATAGATGTCGATCTTCATGATAACCTCCGTTTATTTTTCAATACGTATTTGCTGAACGATGTGCTTTGCGGGAAAGATCGTTCAGGATAAAAAAGCGTCCCCTGATAAAAAAGGCTGCAGGGATCTCCCTGCAGCCTGGAAAGCAAATCATACCGGAATAACGATGCGAAAAACGATCCGTGTCAGAATATATGGCCGCTAGATCAGCTCACTCAATTCCGTATACTCATACCCGAAAGCATCGGCAACGTTTTTATTGGTAAGTTTACCGTCATAGCAATTGACTCCCAGCGCGATCGCGGAATTTTTAGCGCAGGCTTCTTCAAGACCTGCCGCCGCGATCTTCAGACCGTACGACAGCGTCGCATTGGTCAGAGCGATAGTACTGGTCCTCGGGACTGCCCCCGGCATATTGCCTACGCAATAATGAACTACTCCGTCCACTATGAATATCGGATCGTCATGGGTAGTAACATGACTGCTTTCGCCGCAGCCTCCCTGATCGATGGCTACATCGACGAATACTGCTCCGTCCTTCATCTCTTTGAGATATTTTTTCTTGAACAGTTTAGGAGCGGACGCGCCGGGGATAAGAACGGAACCGATAACCAGATCGGCGTCCTTTACTGCTTTCTCGATATTGCTGTCAGTCGAGACGAGCGTCTGTATACGGGCCCCGAACAGATCATCCAGCTGTTCCAGTCTTTTCAGATTGATATCGATTATAGTTACGTTGGCTCCCATTCCCACGGCGATCTTGCAGGCGTTGGTGCCGACGATGCCGCCGCCGATGATCACTACGTTAGCCTTCGGAGTACCCGGAACACCGGCCAGAAGGATCCCTTCGCCGCCGAATTTCTTTTCCAGATATTTCGCGCCTTCCTGAATGGATAAACGTCCCGCTATCTGAGACATAGGGGTAAGGCACGGAAGGCTCCTGTCCTTTTCCATCATCGTTTCGTAAGCGACCGCTTTGACTTTTCCCTTGAGCAACGCATCGGTCTGTGCCTGATCCGCCGCCAGATGCAGATATGTATAAAGGATAAGTCCTTCGCGGAAGAATTTATATTCCTCCTCCAAAGGCTCCTTGACTTTGATCATCATATCGACAAGGCCCCACACTTCTCCGGCACTGTCCAGCAGCTGCGCGCCTGCGTTTGCATATTCGCTGTCCGCAAAGCAGGAACCTTCTCCGGCACCCTTCTCGATATATACCTGATGACCTGCATTGACGTATGCCCTCACATTGTCGGGCGTGATCCCCACACGGAATTCATTGTTTTTGATCTCTTTGACACAGCCGATCTTCATTATATACTTTTGCCTCCTCTTTATTTTTTCAGCGCCGCGCCAGACGCCTCCCCAACATCTCTATTACAAGTATAGTTCTATTGACCAAAATGTCAATAATAAAGTTTCTTTACAGTATCTTATTATCGAAGGATGCTGCTGTTGCGGAGCATCCTTCGGGATAAGCCCGGTATGTTATGATTTCCCGCTAATCAAAATACTCGCTGAAATTGCCGTTAACGAAGACAGGTATCTCTTTGCCGTCTTCAGTGATCCCCGTGATATCCGTATCTTTATTGCCTATCATGAAATCGACGTGGTTGGTGCATTTATTAAGATTATATTTCGCAAACAATTCTTCTTTTGTCATGTTTTCGCCGTTTGCTATGCATTGGGGAAAAGAATCGCCCAGTGCCAGGTGGCAGGCAGCATTTTCATCAAACAAAGTTTCGTAGAATATGACTCCGGAATTCGAAATGGCAGAATCATACGGTACCAACGCCGCTTCACCCAGCATATCCGAATTCTCACAGGAAGCAATGATGTTCCTTAAAGTTTCTTCCCCCTCTTCGGCATGACATTCAACAGCGATGCCGTTCTCGAATCTTATCCTGAAATCCCTGATCATATTATCATGATAGGATAAAGGTTTCGCCGAGTAAACTATCCCGTTCGCCGATCTGCAGTCAGGAGATGTGAAAACTTCTTCGGTCGGAAAATTGACCAGGACTTTCGTCCCGTCGGCTAATTCTTCGTAGCCCGATCCCCAGACAGCATCATCGGGCAGGCTGATAGTAAGATCAGTTCCGAGCGAATTGGTATATCTCAGCTTTTTAAACTTACAATCTGTTAATTTTTTCGATCTTTCCCTCAGCTTTTCGGTTTTTTCCATCCAGATCTTCTCGGGGTCGCTTTCCTTGATATAGCACACTTCAAAGATCTTGTCCCACAGATCTTCCAGCGGAGTCTCTGAGTCCGGAAATACTTCCCCGGCCCAGGCTAGAGTCGGTACGGCTGCGATGCACCAGGGAACCATCGATTTGTCTCTCAAAGCATCAAATCCTTTTCTAGTCTCAAGACCGTACATCGTTATATCGCTTAGTTTTTTCTGATCTATGTCTTTCATCAGTCCGGGAGTTTCTGAGGCAAGCATTACGAACGCCGCACCTTTTTCGGCATATTCATTCCATTTTTGTTTATTGAAATACTGATGCTCTTTTAATTCATCCAGTGTCAATTCTTTCAGTATCGAATGCTTCAGAACAGGATCCGTAATGTCGAAATAGATATCTTTTACCCCTATCTTTAAAGCT
The DNA here is from genome assembly GCA_045544075.1 of Thermoanaerobacteraceae bacterium. Classification (GTDB taxonomy): domain Bacteria; phylum Bacillota; class JAZPYJ01; order JAZPYJ01; family JAZPYJ01; genus JAZPYJ01. The sequence goes on along the minus strand of JAZPYJ010000144.1, from coordinate 33,305 downwards.
TCATCGGCAACGATACGCACAAAATCCGATCTTTCGCTGTTAGCGCTGATAAATACGGGCTGCCCTTTTTTTACTTTTAAGCAAACATTTAAGATTACACTCGCGTATTTTTTCTGCAGTTCTTTCATTTTTCCGCCTCCCTGAGTAATATAACATAAAAATACGGGTATAAATATTTACCCGTATTTTTTGCTTTTTGTCAAGCTGTTTTTGCCGTCCCGCATCGGAAAAGATCGAGGACGGCGGTATCCGTTATACCGTGATCATCGGAAAAAACGAACGCTTTCTTTTCTTCGATAAGGACAAAATGGTTCGCGGAGATCAAAGCAAAGCGCCCGGTCATTGTTCTCCGTCAGCAGCGGCATCTTCGGGCTGATCGGGCGGAGACTGCACAGCCTGCCATTCCTCAGCTGTCGGTGCTTTATTATAGATCTCTCCGTTCTGCATCTCCACTCCTCGTGCTTTCATCATCTCATCGACGGTAACTATCTGGTATCCCTGTTCGGACAGCCAGGGGATTATCTTTTCACAGGCTTTGGCTGTTTCCGGATACAGATCATGCATCAGGATGATACAGCCGTCATGAGCCTTCTCTTTTACTTTCTCTATGGTGGAATCGGGATCACGGGTATACCAGTCCAGCGTGTCCAGATCCCAGCCGATCATCGGAGTGCCGACGATCTCTTTAACTGTATCATTTGCATCCCCGAAAGGAACGCGCAGAATGGTCGTTCTTGTCCCCGTCAGCTCCTCAAGTGCGTCATCAGTCTTATCGATTTCCTCACGGATCACTTCATCCGATGCCTCGCTGAAAGAATATTTATGAGTATAGGAATGGTTCCCGATCTCGCATCCCATTCCGACTGCTTTCTTGACGGTGTCCTGCTGCCAGCTGAGACGGGAACCAACCACAAAGAAGGTAGCGAGCCCGTCGTACTTCGCCAGCGTATCAAGGATGCTGTCGGTAACTTCGGAATAAGGCCCGTCGTCAAATGTCAGGGCGACCATCGGCGCAGCAGGATCGATATCTCTGGGGGGAAACAAAAGAGCGACAGCTTTCTGTACGAGTTTTGGCTTAGATTTCTGCTCATCAGCGGAATCATTATCTTTATCGGATTCTTCGCTCTCCGCTGCGGCGTCCTCGTTAGCATTCTCCTCCGGTACAGCTATATTGTCTGCGCTGCTCTCTGCTGAAACAACCTGACCGGTATCGGCTGTATTATTGCTGTGATCCGCCAGCAGCAGTCCTGCCGCTATACCCAGAGCGGCGATCAGCAGGAGCAAACAGAATGCAGCAATAATGAATGCTGTTTTTCTGCGTCTTTTGTCATCATTTCTCCACGTTTTAAATTTGGTCCGCATTTTATTTTCATCCCGCATTTTAAATTCACTGACCTCCCGGCCTGGATATTTAAAATCATTATGCCCGATCCCTCCGAACGATACACTAATTCAGAAGTATCGTTCAGGTCTGTGATCACTAAAGCAATTTGAAAAGCCGGCCATCTTTCCGCAGCAAGCGATGCATGTCTGGACTTCGACCGGTTTCATTCAGCCATCAGTTCCCTGATTTCATTATAGTCCTTTTGATAAAGATTTCAAGACGGATCTTAGAAATATTTCACCATCCTAAATATAATTCTTTTCCGCGCTGAATCCTCTGCCGTATACGCTGTTCGCTTTGGAAAGAACGATAAACGCCTCCGGATCTGCCTCCCTGATGATCTTTTCCATTTTATGCAGCTCTCTCGGTGATATGATACAGAACAGAATGTCCGTCTCTGTACCCAGATATCCGGTCCTGGCATGGAGCATAGTAACGCCGCGGTCCATTTCGTTCAGTACGGCTCTGCGCAGCTTTTCAGGATCGCTGCTGATTATCTCGACTTTCGTTCTGCCCGCGCCCATGGTCATCAGCTTATCCAAAGTCATAGTATAGACCATCACGAGCAGTATCCCGTAAAGACAGGCCTGCTTTTCGGAGAAGATCATCTGTCCTGCCAGTATGACAAGATCGAAAACATACATGCTCACACTGACCGGTATACCGATCTTCTTTTTCAGGATCAGCGGCGGTATATCCATTCCTCCGGTGCTGGCCCCCAGTCTTATGATCAGCGCCAGACCGGCACCTATGCATAATCCTCCGAACAGAGAACAAAGCAGCATGTCATCAGTAAGTACGAAGTCTCCCGCCGCGTGTCCGAACAGCCCCAGCAAAACAGGATAGGCCACGGTGCTCACCAGCGTGGAAAGAGCAAAATTCCTGCCCAGAAATACTATCCCCAGCCCGAACATGATGATATTAACAGCACCGACGAATACGGATACCGGGATGTTCCAGAAATGTTCGGCTATCAGAGCTGCTCCTGTAGAACCTCCGGTTATAAGACCCGAAGGCAGAATGAAAAACACCACTCCCGCGGCATACAGCAGATTGCCCGTGATTATCACAGCGATCTTAACAGCCGAATTGACAAGAATACTTTTGTCTTTACTCATAATGGTTCCCCCTTTTTTTATCGATACCGTCTTTCCTGTCAACAAAAAAGATCCACGCCGTCCGGGATGATTTTCCCTGACAAACGTGGATCAAAGCTTTCGCCTAATACCTTTACAATATAACGGTGACTTCTTCACCTTGTTTTTATATTATCTCATTTTGCAGACGATGTCAATCTCATAGAAAAAATATTTCAGCTGAACGCCTCATCGTTTCCGCAGCATTTTTCAGGCAAAGAACTGACACAACAGTTCAAAGCCATCCTGCCCGCTCGGTGATTTTTTGACTATAATCCTGACTGTGAGAAGAGCTTAGCTCCGAGTTTTTCTCCGTCAGCTTCACTGCAGCCGTATGCTCCGTCCTCTCCCTCAAGCAGTCCGTAATGAACGGTTACATCCTCTGCCGGATCATATTGCGGATCGGCGATCTTTTTGTTGAGCAGCTCAACCAGGATCTCCATCACATAGTTGGTCCTCTCATCTTCCGACATAGCCGCTATCTTGTCGGCATCCTCTGCTGCTTTCTCCTGGATCACACTGGTTAGTTCATCCTCGACACCGGCGAAGATGATGAGCGGCTCGATCGAGACAGTTACGTCATATCCGCCGTCGTCCGTGGCAGCCGCGTCCGTTACAGTATACTTCGTTTTTGTCAGCGCTTCGCTCATAAATTGTCTGAAGCCGTTCGCAACCTCTTCACTCAGATTTGACTGAGCGCTCAATTCGGTCATCATAGCATCGATTATGGATTCACGGATATCATTTTCCGTGCCTTCCTCAATATCCGTAAGATCGACCGAGTGATCATAATCTCCCGTGCACATAAGATCGAGCACAGCTTTTACGTAGCCTTTGGCGTCATCAGCCGTCGGTCCTTTCTGGCCGCAGCCGGCGAGCACGCCTATCGCCATAACCAGCGCCAGCATGATCAGCGTCAATCGTTTGATACTTTTCTTCATCATCTTCCTCCTTTTGGCCGGAACATCCGAACCGGATATCTTTTGCCGCCCTTTTCCCTTTTCCCTGCAGCGTTTTATTATCTGTATGCTCTTTTTCATACATCCACGTATACGGTTAGTGCAACGATAGCGATGGTTATCTCTGTTTTCGGCTTACCGTCCAGCGATATCCCCATGGGATTAGCTCCGCCATGATGCACTTCAGCCTCAACGTTCCAGCGACTCAGATAATCGATCACGACCTGCGGATCCACTTCCTCTGGATGCGGTGCATAGATATCCGCCTTAACGAACGCCTGAGTCCTGCGGTCGGTGATATCGAATATCTCGGTTATGCCGGCCATGCAGCAGTGATGTATCGCGTCTTTCGCAGCCTTCAGCACGGCATTGTTCTGATCCGCGCCGTTCATATCCACGCCCTGGCCGAATTCGATTACAAGTCTTTTCATAGCCATAACAATTCCTCCTTCCCGGATACGAATGTTTTTTTCGCATCGATTCTATCCGATATTCTTTTGTAAATAATCCATACTGTCTGATCATATTGTACTGTAAAAACGGGAATCGCGCAAGGGGCGATTCCCGGGAAAAATTCGTTCAGATATTTTCATTCATTTCTTCACTGTTTTCCCGTACAGGGATCCGTATCTCCGTGACGAACTCCTCGGGATGCTGCGTCAGTCCCTCGTCGATCAATGTGATCTCCCGCGAGAATCCCGTGATGATCAGATCATGTTCACTGATAAACCTCAGCAGCTTCTCATAGTACACAGGCGCATCCGGATGACTGCCTGCAAAGCGCAGACATACACACAGCGTCTCAGGAAGCGTCTCGTATGATCCTCCGGTCTTATCTTCCGGATCCAGCAGCAAAAACGCTGTATCATAATTTGAGATATCTCCTGCTTCCAGCCGTTCTTTAGCGATGCCCGCACCTATCTTGCCGAGAAATACGCCGGCGCTGTCCAGTTCCCGTTCCAGCTCTCTGATCGCCTCTTCCATATCCAGATATGTATGGAGCGACATTTCGGAACGGATGCTGATCACGCGCTGCTGCGGAACAGTACGCAGCTCGATATCTCCAAGGCCGGGGGCTCTGGCCTCTTCCAGTCTCCGCAGGCGGTGCTCTATCTTCTTTTCTATCCGTTTCCACTCCATCCGCTTCTGCCGGGCTATCTGCTTCTGCGTCCTGAGCATCTCCGCCATTTGTTCCGTATCGCGGTTCCGGAGAAAAGCGGCGATCTGCTCAAGAGAAAATTCCAGCATTCTCAGATAACGTATCGTATTGAGACATTCAAACTGCTGCACGTTATAGTAGCGATACCCGCTCTCCGGGTCGATATACGCGGGCTGCAGAATGCCCAGCGTCTCATAATGGCGCAGCGTTCCGACACTCAGCCGGAACATTTTCGCCACTTCTCCTATGCGGTATAGTTTTCCCTGTTCCATTATATACCTCTCAGCCGCAGACGATGCACCAAATGATCGGTACGAAAAGCGCGGGCAGACAATTCAGTGTATGACATTCCTTGATCTTCATGATGGAAAGGCCGGACATGGCGATGAGAAAACCTCCGACGATCGATATCTCCACCATCATAACATCCGTAATAAAGCTCCCGAGCAGCAGTGTCAGAAAGTATATCGATCCCTGCCACAGCAGCAGAATGACTCCGGCCAGGGCCATGCCGACTCCATAGGTCGTACCCAGTACCATCGCAGTCACGAAATCCAGCGACGCGTTGGTAAATAAATATGTGTTGTCTCCGAACAATGCGCTCTGTACGGGGCCGAGGATGGACAGCGTCCCGACGCAGAAGATGAGACAGCCTGTTACGATCCCCTGTCCCAGATCACCGCTCTCATCCTTACGCTTAGTGAGACCTGTCGTCCTCTGATCAAGCTTCAGCAGCGTTCCGATGAGACAGCCGACAGCAAGACTGACTATAAACAACACCGGGTAGTCGCTTTCCGGCATATTATGTACTACAGCATTGATCCCCAGGCCGAACGCGGCAAGGCCCATAACGTTCATAAGACTGCTGCTGAGCTTTTCATTCATCACTTTGCGGAATAGTCCGCCAATAAGGCTCCCTGCTACTATAGTTCCTACATTTACGATCGTTCCGATCATTTTTCATCACCCCTTTGTAATTATGTTACACTCTACATCTATTGTAGAGTCAAGGGGTATTTGAAAATTTTTCCCGCTCGGGCACTTTCTTCTTTATCCTATTGTAAAGTAAAAAAGATTTTCACGCAAGAGGCCGTAAGAAATAAATATCACAAGATAAATATATAGTTCCTGGTCATAATTATCAAAAATTTTTTATAAAAAAGGATTTTCTAAAAATTGACAGAATACAATTATGTAAGTTTTGTACAGAATATCTTGTCAGATCAGTGCTTTTCATGCAGATTCTCCAATCAGGCAAGGGAGTGCCGCACAGAAAGAAAAGTCTTTTTTTATCGTTCCGTGTGAGAGCTCCCTTGCCCGTTATCTGCTCTATCTGAATCCTGCCCCTGCGCCGCATGAAAGAAACGGGGAGCGCCGCACAGAAAGAAACGGTAAGTTTATCCTTCTGTGTGAGCGCTCCCTTGTTTGTTATCTGCTTTTTTAACAGGCCCCCTGTGTTCTTGTAATTATTTAAGGATCAACTCCGCATTTCGGTACAACACCGGCCCGAAAAATTTTATCTATAGAAAATTTTTTCGTTCGACCCAATTTTTTCCGGCAGAGATATCGTATTAATTAGTGAAGTGGAGAGCTTCTTAAGAAAGGAGGTGAAAGACTCCGCGACATCATACGCAAGCTCGATACTTTTATCACAAAAAATAAGGAGAAAAGAACTATGAAAAAATCAATTACTATCGTTTTGGCATTCGCGATGGTTCTGTGCCTCGCCGCGACAGCTTTTGCCGCTACCCCTGGCTCGGACAGTACGGCACAGGCCCCGCAAATGCCGGCAAACATCCAGATGAACGGCGAAGCTCCGGACGGTGAAACCCCGACTGATCTCCCGGAACTTAACGGTGAAGCTCCTGACATGAACGGTCAGCCTCCAATGAATGGTCAGGCTCCTCAGTTTACTGATTTTGATGCTCTGGCCAGTGACGGCGTTATCTCTTATGAAACACTCGCCAACATCAAAGCCTATATGGAAGAAAACAAACCAGCCGATCTGCCGGAAATGAATGGTGAAGCTCCGACTGATCTCCCGGAACTTAACGGCGAAGCTCCTGCCGATCTGCCGGAAATGAATGGTGAAGCTCCTGCTGACGGCCTGCTGGCAGAATTACTCGATGCCGGTGTGATCACTCAGGCTGAATACGAAGCTATCATTGCTCAGAACACAAAATAATAACACAAGCCGGGCATAGACAACCCCTTTACAGTCTGATACAGCTGTGTTATCCAAACATAAGAGGTCGGGGCCAACCCGACCTCTTGTTTCTTTTAAATTAGTTTTAAGATCCGTCTATTATAATGCCTTGAAACGAAACGATCGAATATGCCGCCGTACCATGGGAAACCGGCAGCATCTCTGATCATTAGGACATATCGTCCGGTAATGGCATTAGAAAAGCGGTGATATATAATGTCGGTACAACTCAATAAACTTGCTTTGCTCGCGGCAAAGGATGAATCTCTGCGGGAGAAGATCATACGGGAACAGGAACAGACGATCCTGCGGACAGCTTCCTCCGCCAGCCGCCGTTTTGTAACTAAAAGCGATGACGAATGGTCAGTTGCTTTATACGCTTTCTCCCGTGCGATCGATATCTATCGGGAAGACAAAGGCGAATTTCTCCCCTTCGCACAGATGCTGATCAGGCGTGATCTGATAGATCATTTCAGATCTCATAAGCACGCCATACAGGAAGTGCCTGTCGCTCCTCACGTTATGGAGGGAAACGGCGAGCCGGAAGAAGATACTGAGGGCGTTTATCTTTCCATCGTCCATACAGGGCAGGCAACTGATGCTCTCAGCATAATACTGAAAGATGAGATAACATCCGCGAATGATATGCTCAGACAGTACGGCTTCCGCTTCTTCGATCTTGCGGAGCATTCTCCCCGTCAGGAAAAGACACGAAGAGAATGTGCCGCTGCCGTGCGTTATATGATCGCACACCCTGTCCTTTGTGCCGAGATGAAAGAAAAGCATAAACTGCCGGTCAAAAGCCTGACAGTCGGATCAGGAGTATCCCGTAAAACACTGGATCGCTATCGTAAATATATTATCATGGCCGTTCTGGTCATGGACGGAGATTATCCCAATTTGAAAGGATATCTGAAATTCGTAACGGAGGAGATGTCTGTATGAAAGCAGTGATAGTTGATATACGGGGCAGATACGCTGCCGCGCTTTTGGAAAACGGCGAGATACGCAGGATCGCCCGCGAAAATTATACGATCGGACAGACTATCGAACTTTATAATACAAAACGATCGGACAGACAGTCCGCCCTCCCGAAAATGATCAGAACAGCAGCCTCTGTCGCCGCCGCGCTCGCTCTTTTCACGGGGGCAGGTGCTGCTGCAGCTTATGCGATACCCTACGGGACAGTTACGGTCGCAGCCGAATCTAACATAGAGTATACGATCAACTGTTTTGATTATGTGCTGGATGTTAAAGCCGGCAACGAAGACGGGGAGCTCCTCCTGTCAACCATGGATCTGCAGCAGCTTCGACATCACAAGATCGGAGACGCAGTTGCCTCAACGCTTGCACAGATAGAAAAAGAAGGCGATCCTGAAGCAGAGAAAGCAGAAACCGCTATCGCCGCGAATACCAAAAACGAAGATCATACGCAGAAGCTTCTTCTGGAGCTTAAAACAAACGTCAGCGAAGATTTAGACGCCCCTGCGTACGAAGATCACGAAGGTTCCGAAGATATGGAACAGCAAGAAGTACCGGATAAGGACTTGGCTCAGGATCATGATACTGCCCGGGAACAGAATAGCGGCAGCGTTCAGCCGGATGATCAGCAGGCAGAAGTATCCTCTTCCCCGCCCGGGGAAACCCTTTCTGATAACATCAATCCGTAAATTATTTAAATTTTTTCATTTTCCTCTTGATTTCCTCTGATTATGTATTATAATAATGATATAAAGTTAGATAAATCTAACTCTCCCCCAACTGCCAACGGAGACAGAGGTCCCCGGCGACCAAATATCACCGGCGGGCCGCTCTCCGCTGCAGCAGACTAAGAAGGTGCGTCAAAATATTCTGGGATAATGTAGCCGGATTTTACGATATATTCGTTAACGTCATCAACAGGAAAGCACATAATTCCCTGCGCGGAATAGTCGCCGGCCTTATAGGGCCGGATGACAACGTTCTTGAATGCGCCTGCGGTACCGGCCTGTTAAGCGCAGTGATCGCTCCCCGATGCGGACGGCTCACAGCTACCGACCTCTCGCAAAGGATGCTGAAAAAAGCCGAGAAGAACTGTGCTGCTTTTCAGAATATTTCCTTTCTGTCCGCTGATATCACTGATCTTCCCTATGCCGATGACGAATTCGACAAGGTCGTTGCCGGAAACGTTATCCATCTTCTCGATGATCCGCTGAAGGCACTGAATGAACTGGCCCGCGTATGCAGACCTGGCGGAACGCTGATCATTCCTACCTACATAAACACAGACCGAAAAGGCAGAACGAGCAGATTTTCTTCCGCTGCAGGAAAAGCCGGAGCTGATTTCAAAAGACAATTCACACCGGATAGCTATCGTCAGTTCTTTCTGGATTCGGGTTATCGCGACGTAATGATCCGGACGGCCGACGGACGCATCCCCTGCGCTGTAGCTGTTGCATCTGTGATAAAATGATCGTTCAGTAAAACAGTAAGCTCGGCCCGCTAATGTCAGAGTCATCTGCATATGCCAGCCGGTATTATAAAACGGAGAACAGTCAATGAAATATATCGGTATGCCTTTGGGAATGTGGCTCTGTTCAAAAGATCATTTCGGGGAAGCCTTATCTCCGTACTTGGTCACAGCGAACAGGAAGCCGATGCTATTGCTTCGTCTGCCCGGTTGAAATACAGAGAGATAATCGCCGGACTCCCTGAATTTGAAAAAGCAGATCTATTTAAGAAGAATATAGTGAACTGCGCCCTGCTCTCGGCTTTTCTGCTGAACATGGAGAAAAAACCTTCAGTGGACCGTGCGGCGGATTTTTACGAGCATGCAATGACTACTAAGCTTCTGAAATGGTTTTGCCGTAAAGCCGGGAAAAAACGCTTCAGTAACAATAATATCCGTAATCTGCAAGAGGCAGCCGCCTTGAACGCCGCTGACCGCAACCCTTATTCCTGGAACATGAAACTCCTCCCTTACCCCAACGGCAACGGCTACGAGGCGAGATTTACCGCCTGCGGGATATGTACCCTGATGAAGGAACTCGGCCTGTGGGAATTCGTTCCCGCCATGTGCCGCATGGACTATACCCTTAATGATATCGGCGGTACATCAGACTTCGTGCGTGAATATACATTGGCATCCGGCGGTCCTTACTGCGACAACGGATATAAAAAGAAACAATGAATTATTTAGGGATATGAGGCTAATAATATGAAAAAGTATGAACCGAAAGCAATGGTGGCGATCAGCCGATATCAGAATTATTTCCCGACTTTGCCCGCTGAAATACGACAGGATGTATATAACAGGATGGACGAACTGCTGACTGAGGAAAGAGACTACTGCGATAAGGGAAACTACGAGCATATGGCTCAGATTCTGACCTCGATCGCCCTGTATGAAGTGCTGCAGGCACACGGAACAGACGAAGAGGAAGCATACAGACTGGTTTCGGAGGAAATGTGGAAATTTTTAGACCCTTCGGGGATGCAGAAGCTGGCAAAGCGCAGCTTCTTTCTTCCATTGATGAAAAAGATCGTTCCGATCGGATTCAGCAAACGTTCCGGTGTCGGCTGGCATTATACCTGGCACAAAGACGATCCTAAAAATGAATTCAATTTTGAATGCAATGCGTGCATCTATGCTCAGATACTCGGCCGACGTAATCTGATGAAGCTCGGTTCCATGTGCTGTCATGCAGATATCATCAACTACGGCAGCCTGCCCTATACCGATTTCATACGTACCCAAACCCTGTGTCAGGGCGGAGATGTCTGCGATTTCAGATTTGTGCATCACCAGACCGATGCGGGGGACGGCTGGAACAGGACTAAAAGTATCTGATCAGCCCGGCAGAGGCTGAACACTGACGTCATAAGTTCCGGCCTCAAAAAGGCCTGGATCGAAATATATACAAAATTCCTTTGCTAAGACACGCAGGACATCATTGCTTTTATAGATCAACAGCGAAAAATTTTTCAGGAGGTCTGCCGGATGGTAACACTGACCGAGGGCGTAAATATTCCCGTATCTTATGAGAAACTGGAGGCCTGGGTCGCCGAATTTCAGGAAGAGTTCGTTAAATGGAGTCCCTATCATATCGAATGCGAAATGTATGACGGCGGGTATCAGGTCGGAGACAGGATACGCTTCCGCGAGATCGTAATGGATCTGGACTACAATGTTACAGGAACGATCAAGGAATGTGAACAGGATGACGATCATTTTCGTATCGTTTTCCAGAGCGACAAGAAAACTGCGTTCATTACCTTTGAAGGCAAACGCACGGAAACAGGATGCTGGTTCTCTCATACGGAAGCTTTCGGAATGACTGCACCGCTGATCGGTCCGATCATGAACTTTCTTATCTTCAAAGTATTTTTTAAGAAGAAAGCCAACTGGCAGCTTATCCGCGATGATATGATACTGGACAATAAATATCTGACAGAGATCCTGGCAGAAGGCAAATATCCGGAGCGTATCCCTCTGGATGATCTGCTGTCCGGTATCAAGGCTTGACTGATAAACTTAAAAAGCACGATCAGCATCAATAAACGCAGCAAATGCTCAGTTATCATCGGAACATATTAGTTTTCTGTTTTGGAAAAAAATAAAAAAAATAATAATCAGGTCTTGACAGTACCAAGCGAACAGTGTATTCTATAAATAAAGAGAACGCTGTTCGCTTTATTTATGCAATTTTTGCAAAGGAGATCCCGTGATTCGTGACAAGAAACTTCATCATGTAAACATAATAGAAGCAGCAACGGCGGAATTTCTGCAATACGGCTTCAAGGATGCGTCGATGCGGCGGATAGCCGCCGCTGCAGGAATGAGTGCATCCGGATTGTACAAGCATTTCGCCGGCAAAGAAGAAATGTTTTCCGCTTTGGTCGAACCAACATATCAGGGACTGATGTCTTTATACCGACAGGAGGAAAATGAGCAGAAAATATCTATCGAAGCCGGTGATCTGAGTATTTGGGAGATCGGTCAGGATGCCAGACTTGCAGTCGCCTATATTTATGACCATCTGGATGCTTTCCGGCTTATCGTTTGCCGATCTCAGGGCACTAAGTACGAGACTTTCCTTCATGATCTGGCCGTATTGGAGGAAAAAACGGTGCTTTCATTTATGCATGCTCTCCGGGAACAAGGGATCAGGATCAATGATTTTCGTATCAAGGAGCTTCATCTTCTGATCACAGTCAACATAAACGCTGTATTTCAGACGGTGGAACATGACTTTACAAGGGAAGAGGCTATGCATTATGCGGATACGCTGGATCGTTATTTTTCCAAAGCCTGGAGAGAATTTTTCGGGTATTGACGCCTTATCGTTCTGACACCGGTCAGGATATAAAGCGTTTTAAATACAACATTTAGTTAGAATAATCTAACCAGGAGGCCGAATTCATATGGACAAACCAAAGCAGCAAAACAAAGTCAGAAAACGCAGCACTTTAAGCTGGATACTTGAGTTTGCGGGCAGCAGGCGCAGCAGTTATATCACCAGCGTTATGCTGGCGGTCTTAAGTGTTCTGTCCGGTTTTATCCCGTACATTTTTATGGCTAATATCGTAAGGGGCCTGCTGGAAAAAACAGCGGACTTCAGTTATTGTCTGTCCCAGTGCCTGTGGATGGCTTTGTTCTTCATACTGGACCGGATATTCCATGCGGCTTCGACTACGATGTCCCACAAGGCAACGTTCGAAGTGCTGGCAAATATCCGCCGCAAACTGACCGGAAAACTGGCGAAAATGCCGCTGGGCGATGTGCTGGAAGAATCTTCAGGCACTTACAAGAACATCATCGTGGAACGTGTAGATTCTATCGAGACTACACTAGCTCACATGATCCCGGAAGTTACCTCCAATCTGATCATCCCCTTTGTGATCTTCGCCTATATGCTGAGGATCGACTGGCGTCTTGCGCTTTTGTCGCTGATCACCGTTCCCGTCGGCGCCCTGTTCTTCCTGCTGATGATGCGCAGCAGTCAGGAAAGCTATCAGAACGCTATCGTCAAAACCAAAGCACTGAATGATACCGCTGTAGAGTACATCGGCGGTATAGAAGTGATAAAAGCCTTCGGCAAAGCAAAGACGAGCTACGAGAAATTCGTCACCGCAGCAAAGGAAGGAGCGGATTGTTTCATCGAATGGATGAGGCGCTGCAATGTATATCAGAATATGGCTCTGGTACTGATGCCCGCTACTCTGCTTTCTCTGCTGCCGTTCGGAGTATCCTTCTTTATAAAGGGATCGGTCACCGCTCCTGATCTGCTTATGCTGATCATCCTTTCTCTGGGACTGATAACACCTTTTGTTACAGCGGCAAGCTATATGGATGACATCACCAAGATGGGAACAATAATCAGCGAAGTAACTGATATTCTGGAAAAGCCAGAACTCGATCGTCCCGACAGGATGACTCTTCAGCCGCAGGGCACGGATATAAGACTTCAGGACGTGCGCTTCGCTTACAAGGAAAACGAGGTCCTGCATGGTATAGATCTGACTATAAAAGCAGGAACCGTCAACGCGCTGGTCGGTCCCTCGGGCTCCGGTAAATCCACCATCGCCAAGCTGATCGCTTCTTTCTGGGACGTGGACAGCGGAAGCATTACTTTCGGGGGAGTGGATATCCGGAATATTTCCCTGGATGATTATCAGAAGATGATCGCTTATGTTTCTCAGGATGACTACCTGTTCGATATGAGCGTTATGGAAAATATCCGTCTCGGAGATTCGCAGGCTACAGACCGTCAGGTAACGGATGCGGCGAAAGCATGCGGATGTCATGATTTCATTATGGGGCTGGAAACCGAATATGATACGATCTGCGGAGGTTCAGGCAGTCATCTTTCCGGCGGTGAGCGGCAGCGTATCTCAATCGCACGGGCCATGCTGAAAAATGCCCCTGTCGTGATCCTGGATGAAGCTACAGCTTACACGGATCCAGAGAACGAGGCTCTGGTACAGCGCAGCGTCGCCCGACTGGTACAGGGCAAAACACTTCTTGTAATCGCTCACAGGCTTTCCACTATCGTTTCAGCCGATCAGATCATACTTATCAATAACGGATGCGTAGAGGCAATCGGCACACAGGAGGAACTGCTTGGATCCAGTGAACTGTACCGCAGGATGTGGCAGGCTCACATCGAAGCAAAGGAGGGAGAAAACAATGTTTAAGACACTGAAACAATTCTTTGATTTCTGTAATAAAGAAGATCGAGATAAACTGTATCTGGCGATCGTTCTGGGAGTTATAAAAGCCATTTTTTCCGCGCTCCGCATTATCGCTATAGCCGTTGTCGTGCAGGGACTTATCGAGGGAAACATGAGTATGAGGCATTTCTGGCTCGCACTCGGAATCATGCTCGTATCTGTAGCGGGACAGTTTTTGATCAATCTGAAAACAACGATGCTGCAATGTGAAGCAGGCTATCATTCCTGTGCTCATAAACGCATCGAGATAGCTGAACATCTCAGGTATCTTCCTATGGGCTTTTTCAACAGGAACTCTCTTGGCGCGATCACCAATGTAACTACCAATACCATGGAATCACTGGCCGATATCGCGACCCGGATCGTAATGATCACGACGCAGGGCATCCTTACCACCGCTGTTATCACATGTTTCGTATATGCTTTCGACTGGAGGATAGGCCTTGTTCTTACAGCCGGCATAATTATTTACATCCTTTTCAACACCATTATGCAGAAAGCTACCCTCCCTGCTGCACCCCGAAAGCACCTGGCAGATGAAGATCTGGTTGCGCAGGTTATCGAATATGTGCAGGGCATCACCGAGGTCAAAAATTATTCCATGACCGATAGCGCAGCGAAGAAATTAGAGGCTGCCATTAAAGAAAAGCAATATGCGGATACGGGGCTTGAATATACTGTTATTCCCTGGGTAACTCTTCAGAATCTTGCCACCAAGATAACAGGCGTCGCCATGTGTGTTCTGAGTCTGCAACTGTACTTTGCCGGCTCTATGCCTCTTCTGTTCTGTATAGTAATGATAGCTTCGTCCTTCATGGTCTATGAAAGCCTTGATTCAATGAGTTCGTTCACCGCACTCATGCGCAATATCCGGATAGCGGTCAGCAAGACTAAAGAAATACTGGATATGCCTCCGATGGATATCGACGGAGAAGATATCACACCCGAAAGAAAAGATATCGAACTAAAAGACGTAAGCTTCTCCTATGATAAAAGAAAGATCATCGACGGTGTAAGCTTGCGCATCCCCGAAAGAACCACCACAGCCTTTGTCGGCCCGTCCGGCGGCGGCAAAACGACGCTTTGTCACCTGATGGCGCGGTTCTGGGATGTTCAGGATGGCGAGGTATTGCTTGGCGGCAGGAATGTCAGGGATTACAGTTTTGATTCACTGATGAAAAACTTCAGTTTCGTGTTCCAGAACGTTTATCTCTTTGAGGATACGGTAGCTAACAATATCCGTTTCGGTGAACCTGAAGCATCTATGGAACGTGTAATGGAAGCTGCAAAACAGGCGCGCTGTCACGATTTCATCCTGTCACTTCCGAACGGCTACGATACTATCATAGGTGAAGGCGGTGCCAGTCTTTCCGGCGGTGAGAAGCAGCGTATTTCAATCGCCCGCGCCATAATGAAGGACGCTCCGATCATTATACTGGATGAGGCAACAGCCAACGTAGATCCGGAAAATGAGTCGGAACTGAGCGCGGCTATCGAAGCCCTGACCAAAAAAAAGACTATTATAATGATAGCACATCGTCTGAAAACAGTCCGCCATGCGGATCAGATATTTGTTATAGAAAACGGGCAGATCTCCCAAAAAGGTACGCATGATGAGCTTCTGCAGCAGGAAGGTATCTACAAAAGTTTCGTGGAAGCCCGCCGGGAGGCTGCTTCCTGGAAGATCGCGGCATCGGCCTGATCCTCCTTTTCGCTCCCGCCTGCTTATCGCAGAAGAAAATACGATGAATGATCATTATTTCCAGGCACGAAGCTCAAGCGGGATGTTCTTTTCCGAAGCAAGATCACGCAGTGCATTCTCCATGAAAACAGCCTTATCATGCCTTGTTGCGGCCGCCGTATTTCCTGCGGCGGCCCGCAGGAGATCGCTCAGATCATCGGCTTCCATCATGTTGACTGCCAGGCAGAAGAATACGTCCTTCGTTCCGTCGTCATATTCATCCAGCAGACGGTCCAGAATCATCCTTTTGTCCCGTTGTTCATCAAGATATGCTTCTATACCTATCTCTTTTGCTTTTGCCAGATCCTTTTTCTGATTCCTGTGCGAGATCAGGGAATCATGCTTATCTATATCCTCGTAACGTCTGCAGGGGTATTCGGCACACTGATAGCAGTAATCAATGTTTCCGTGCCGAACGCTGCAGGGTGCGATCGAGCAGGAGGGATAGCAGGGGCTGTCCGTAAAACAGCCGCTGCATTTTCCTCTGATCTGCATAGGACACAACCCGCAATTAAGCCCGCACAGTGAAAACAGACCATCTGTTCTTTTAAATTCATTTCTCATTACAAACTCCTTTTATTCCTTCTGACCGCAGCCAGTCTGTCCATATCTCCATGCTTTATCTCCTCATCCAGCGCAGCAACGATCTTTCCCTTTCGTCTAAGGAAATCAGGTCCTGTCAGGTTTTTGCCGGACACTGTATGATGCGTGATAAATGTACAGTCGCAGGTAAGATGCTCGACAAATGTTTTCAGTTCTGAAAGCATCTCCCTCTCGGACAGCGGATCGAATTCTCCCCTTTTTGCCTCCTCCAGCAGCGGTGTTTCCGGAAACAGGACCAATCCGCCGGTCCCTACCACCAAAGGATTGCATCTGCTGAATATTTCGGCTGAACGGACCGCGTGATCGATGCTGTGTTCCCTGCCGGCAACGCCGTTGAGAAAGGACATCCAGAAATCTATTCCTGCCTCCGTCAGTTTAGCGCACTGTTCGATTATATCCTCCGCGTGATAACCTTTGCCGACACGATCCAACGTCCAATCGTCACCGCTCTCCACGCCGAGGGATATCTCCCGCAACCCCAAATCTTTGAGGTTTCTTAGCTGTTCAACGGTTTTATTGCCTATGTCGGTCACTCTTGTCGCTGCGTAAATATACTCCATTCGCGGCAGATATTGATCGATCTTCTCCAGGATCGGCGCCAGCTTATCATAAGTCAGAGCTAAAGGATTAGCAGAAAGAAGCTGCATCGTTCCGGCTCCCGGATCAGAACGGGCTATCTCCATCAGATCTTCCTCGATCCATTCCATGGGCGACATTTTAAAGGGCACATCCCTGTACATCGTGCAGAATTTGCATCTGTTATGGGTACAGCCCTGTGTGATCTCCAGCAGCGGCCAGGTCGGCCAATAGGGATTTCTGTATACGGTTCCTGTAAAATGCAATTTTATCCCTCTCCTTTACCAGCCTTCTTTTACCATCTGCGCACCAAGCTGAAATGCTTTTTTCTTCTCCTCAGGAAACATCCTGTCATGGTATTCCCTCTTGGCAGCAGGATCGAACATCGTCCAATTGAACCTGCTGTAATCATTTACCTGCAAAGTATTTCCGACTATCATTACTTTCGTATTCCCCACCGCATCATTCAAAGCATTTTGATATGCTTTTACAGTTTTTCCATATCCCAGAGGCGTATAAAATTCCTTCGGAGCGTTGCTTGTCATGATAAACAGAACAGGCTTCCTGATGATCAAATATCGATGCGCCTCTTTCCGATAGGTCAGAGACTGAAAGATCAGCCGCTCGTAGAGCGCACGAAAACCCGCAGAGACGTCACCGAGATAATTCGGCGTACCGATAATCAGCCCGTCCGCCTCACGGATCGCCCTAAGCACAGGCGCCAGTCCGTCTTCAAATACACACTTCCCTTCGTTAGGTGCCAGCTTACAGGCAAAGCAGGACATACAGCCATGTACATTTTCCAGACGGTACAGATCAAAAACCTGTGTCTGAGCGCCTTCGGATATTGCTCCCTCACCGGCCTTCCCGAGCAATGTGCCAGTATTCCGGCCGATGCGCGGACTTGCGTTGATGATTATTATCTTTTTCATTTCAGCCCCCGTTTTATAATTCCGTTACGAATAGCTCTGCCGGGTCCCTCTGGAAATGAGCCTGATTAGCCTTTGCTCTTTCATTGGGATACCCCAGCCCGAGCATCATAACAGGTATCATATATTCAGGAAGGCCGAACTTATCTGCTGCGGTTTTGGAGTCAAATCCCCTGATCCAGATCGTGTGGATACCCTGCTCTTCAGCCTCATACATCATCGTCGCGGCGGCAATGCTGGCATCCTGCTCGCCTGAATTATAGCTCTGATAATAACGGTCATTGTTCATTTTCCATACTTTTCTGATATCATAGCAGACCAGGATCATCATCGGTGCATTGTAATGAAAAAGCGTCACCTGCTTCAGCGTTGCCAAAGCTTCCCGGCTGCGGATGATATAAAAATGCTGCGGCTGATAATTGCAGGCGGTAGGCGCGACACGCCCCGCTTCAATTATTCTGTCAAGCTTTTCCTGTTCCACCGGGCGTGGATCAAAATACCGCTCGGAATATCTGTTTTTCGCTAGTTTCAGAAAATCCATAATTGCCTCCTTTTTAGTCTCTGCCGAACTGTTTTATTACACAGTTTCAAGGATGTTTTGAAATGATTCATTTCTTTTTCTGCTTTAATTCTATTCAATACTCTTGCTTTTTTCAACTGACAGAAGTATAATAATGATATGTTTTCTTACATAAAATAATTTTTGTAAAAAGGAGAGCGTACATGACGGAAAGTACAAAGCACTGGATCGCCGAGAAAATGCGGGAGATAATGCGGCATAAGCCCATTGATAAGATCCGCGTCACGGAAGTCTGCGCTGCAGCCGATATAAGACGCCCTACATTTTATTACCATTTCAGGGACAAATACGATCTTGTAGCGTGGATGTTTTATAATGATGCCTACGGTACCGATATCATTTCAGTTTCATCGGCAGCCGATGGTATGAACAAAATGAAGCGGGAGATCATGTTCTACAAACGCGCTTACGAGGACGTATCCCAAAATGCCCTCTGGCATTATATGCTGGAATATTTCGTTAAACAGTACACCGCCCTGGCGAAAAAATCTGAGAACAGATGTTCTTGATGCGCAGACGGCCTACAGCATCAGATTCTATTGTATGGGCGCCGTCGGAATGACACAGGAATGGGTGCTCAACGACAATACTACATCCGCAGAAACAGTCGTTAAAATGATGTTCACTTCTATGCCGGAAAATCTGCATAAAATATTCTTTGAGATAAATAAAGCCCCCGGATCAGACTGATCCGGGGGCTTCGCTTCTGTTATCACGTAACGTATTTTATTTTAAATTGCTGATAGACCTGCTGGAAGTCTTCGTCACTGTTTCTTAGTATATTCTGATTTTCGTGGATATTCATATTTTGCCCGACTGTATCAAGAACGCAACCTGATATGTTGGAACAGTGGTCTGAGACCCGTTCCATATTATTCAGCAGATCTGACCAGACAAATCCGGCGTCTACTGAACAAATTCCCTTTTGCAGGCGCAGGATATGACGGGTACGCAGCTCTTCCTTCAGCGCATCGATAACCTGCTCCAGAGGTTCCGTTTTCCTTGCAGCTGCAAGATCCTCTTTGGAAAGCGCCATGTAAGACAGATCAAGGATCTCCGAAAGCGCGGCGCAGATATTCCTGTATTCCTTTGTTGCGTATCCGGAAAATACTATACCTTTTCTTTCCATTTCTTCCGCCGATTCCAGAATATTGACAGCATGATCGGCAATTCGTTCATAATCTCCGATCAGTTTCATGTATTCGGTTGCTTTTATACTTTCATCCTCACCGAGCTGCCGGGATGTGAGCTGTACAAGATATGTTCCTATAATATCCTCCAGATGATCGGTTTTTTCTTCCGCCTCGCGGATCTTTTCGGCTTTAGCCGCATCAAAATGAAGTATCATTTCCATACTTTCTTTAAGAGTACCGACAGCTGCCTTCGCCATATCGTCCAGCACATGATTGCATTGACTAAGAGCAAGGATCGGGCTGCCCAGCAGACGCTCATCCAGCTCTTTTAGTTTTTCGGGAGCCTTTGCATCAGGGATTATCCTGCAGACCATTTTCTCAAGCAGTCCGCTGAGCGGCAGCATTAAGGCAGTGCAGAGTATGTTGAATATCGAATGAGCTACCGCTATTCCCGTAAAACTTGCCGACTGCGTCAGCAGTACCGGATCAAATATCGCTTTTACCGCACAGAATACGGTCAGCCATACAACGGCACCGATTACATTGAAGCTTAGATGGACGAGAGCAGCACGTTTCGCGTTTTTATTCGTTCCGATAGAGGAGATTATAGCCGTGATACAAGTTCCTATATTCTGTCCCATAATTATCGGAATCGCAGCCCCGTATGATACTGCTCCTGTGGATGAAAGCGCCTGCAGGATACCGACAGACGCCGAGCTGGATTGGATGATCGCCGTAAGGACCATACCCGCCAGAACTCCGAGGATAGGATTAGTGAATTTCAGGAATAACTGCTGGAATTCCGGCACGTCCCGAAGTACTGAAACTGCTCCTGACATAGTTTCCATTCCATACATCAGGGTAGCGAAGCCAAGCAGTATCATGCCCGTATCCCTGCCCTTGCCTTTCTTCGACATCATAAATAAAGCGATGCCTATCAGGGCAAGTATCGGCGTAAATGACGACGGTTTCAAAAGGCTTATAAAAAAATTATGGCTGTCGATCCCGGCCAGACTCAATATCCACGCCGTGACTGTCGTACCTATATTGGCCCCCAGGATCACATTTATAGATTGCCGCAGCGTCATAAGTCCGGAGTTGACGAAGCCTACTACCATAACAGTCGTAGCCGAAGAGCTTTGGATCACTGCAGTGACTCCGAGCCCTGTCGCTATGCCTGCAGCTTTATTGGTCGTCAGCCGGCCGAGAAGCATTTTCAGTCCGTTTCCGGCACGGCGTTCCAGAGCCTGTCCCATCAGTGTCATGCCGAACAAAAACAGGCACAGTCCTCCGATCAGATCTAAAACATCAAACAAATCCATTTTGCTTTCTCCCCTTTTTTCTCCATCATACAGGAACAGGATAGGGGAAAAACATCAAATTCGTTACCGGAGTTTTGTAAAATTTTTGTAAAATAAAAATGCAGGAGCCGCAGCTCCTGCAAATCTGATCCTTTCAGCGAAAACACCTGCCGTTTATTTTTCTCTGGCCTTCATTTCTTTAGGTCCGTTCGGGATCGTAATGATAAATTCGGTACCTTTGCCGACCTCACTGCTCACTCTAATCTTCCCGTTAAGGATCAACAGGTCATGCTTAACGATGGAAAGCCCCAGTCCGGTACCGCCGACCTCCTTGCTTCTGCTCTTATCCACCCGGTAGAAGCGCTCGAAAATACGATCAAAGCATTCTTCCGGAATACCTATGCCCGTATCTTTAACTTTCAGAACAGTATCGGATTTATTTTGCCGCACACTGACAGTTACGCTTCCATCATAATGATTATATTTAATAGCATTATCGCAAAGGTTATATACGATGCTGTACAGCAGCTGAGGGATCGATCTCAGGGGAGCGTCTGTCCCTTCCAGTTTGACCGACACATGCATAGCGGACGCAGCAGCCTCAAGACTGTCAACAGCATTCTCCGCTATCCGGTACAGATCGCAGTCCTCCCACTTCATATCCGATCCGCCGTTATCAAGTTCTGTCAGATCTATAATATCCTCGACAAGCCTTGTCATTCGCATGGATTCTCCGTGTATCTTCTCAGCAAAAGGTCTTACATCCTCATTCCTGACCATTCCGTTTTCCAGAAGCTCCGCATAGCCGGAAATCGCGTGAAGCGGCGTTTTCAGTTCATGCGATACATTTGCGGTAAATTCCTGTCTGATCAGCGACATTTTTTCAATTTGTGCCTGATCTTTTTTCAGCTGTGCCTGCTGTGCCGAGATATGCCGCAGGAGAGGCTCGACCTCTTTATAATTTTCTTTGCCGTAATACTGATCAGTATTATTGATATCGATCTCGTTAATCGGCTTGACGATCTTTTTGGCAAGTTGTGCTGCAAGAATAAACGAAAGCGCCAGCGCGATCAGAGCTACTACGGCTATCGGTTGGGCAAATCCCAGCAGCAGTGTCCAGACTGCGACCTGCACAACGGACAGACGCAGTACCGATCCGTCCGGCAGGCGCTTTGCCGCGTAAAGCTGTTTATCCGCCAAGGTTCTGGAGTATCGGGACGATTCACCGTAACCGTCCCGCAGTGCCTGCTTGACTTCCTCACGCTCAAGATGATTTTCCATATGCGTCGAGTCCGCTTCATCGTCGTAGAGCACTATGCCATCGGCGTCGATCCAAGTGATCCTGTAGTGTTCCGTATTCAGATCTTCAAAATATGCTTCTCCTGATAACGCAACACCCTGTGCGGCAAGCTCCACATGATCTTTTAATTGATTTTTCTGCAGAGATGAAAAGTAATTATAAGATATTCCCATAATAAAAATCAGCGACGCGATAAAGACCGAAACGGCAGCGATCCAGATGGCTTTGAAAATTTTATTGCTCATTGTTTTCCTCCATCTTATATCCTACGCCGCGGATAGTCCGGATCAGTCCGCCTGCTTCCGCAAGCTTGGTCCTGAGCGTTCCGATGTGCACGTCCACGGTCCTGGTTTCACCGATAAAATCCATTCCCCAGACATCGGACAACAGAATGTCTCTTGTAAACACCCGGCCGGGGTTATCCATAAACAGCTTCAGCAATTCGTATTCTTTCAGAGTCAATGAAACAGGTTTTCCGTTCACGGTGACGGAATGTTTATTCTCATCCAAAGAAATGCCCCCGCAGATAAGGATGTTCGCCTGCTTTGATGTCGTACGTCTGAGCACTGCTTTGATACGGGATACCATTTCCATCATGCCGAACGGTTTTGCCAGATAATCGTCTGCACCGCTGTCCAGTCCGATGACCTTATCATATTCACTGTCCTTCGCTGTCGCCATGATCACGGGGATATCGGCCGTAACAGGTGAAGAGCGAAGTTTTTCCAGTATCGTCAATCCATCCTCTCCGGGCAGCATAATATCCAAAATGATCAGTTCCGGCCGAAGCACTTTCATAGCCGGCCAAAAACCGGTGCTGTTTTCAAAGCCCTGTGCTTCAAAGCCTGATGCTTTCAGCGTATAGATCATCAGGTCACGGATGTTCTTCTCATCCTCAACACAATATATCACCGCGGAGACCTCCTTCATATTTTTTATTACGGATTATACAAGGCTAATGTAAATCCTGGAATCATAGTATTGTAAAGTTAAAGTAAAATCAAGCTTTTTCAGAAAAAAACAGTAAAAAGCCGAATGCTTTGTATTCGGCTTTCAGAAATCTATTTATCTCCGACGATCTCTCATCCTTATTTTCAATGCAGCTTTTTTCTGACAGCGGCCCTGACCATAAAAAATGCTATACTTCCTTTAGCATGTCCCTGCTGTTCTTTTACAGGAACACTTTTCCCGATCTCCGCCGGCTATATTATAACTGCTCTTCCTACCAGCTTTCAAGCGGCTGCTCGGACACACTTTGCTCCGGTTCAGACAGATAATCATAGACACTGAGCCTATCATCTATTTCCGCTGTGTTGACCTGATCGAGCTGATCGGCATTCTGCGTATCGTATATCATCACAGTCTCCCGATAATATGGTTCTGATTTCATTTCCACTATATAGTTATATTTAGTGACCCTGCCTGTGTTGTCATTGGCTTTGAGCTGTGATATGATCGCCTGTTTATCATTGCTCAGAACACCGCATTTATCCAGCAGCCAGTCCATTACGCTGTTGATGATCTGCTCCGTACTCTGATCCGGTTCCGTATAATAATCATCGGCAGCAGCACAGGCTCGCACCGCTGCGATCTTTCCGCTGTGTTGGATGATCTGCACACTTACATCCTCGGAGGTTCTGGCTTCGTATATCTGATAACTGCTGTATCGGCTGGCTTCGTTGACTTCAGCTTGGACAAACTCACCTATAGTTTGACCTTCTTCGCTGATCTCACCGACCGGCTGTCCCATCTCCTTCAGCCGTTCCGTGATCATTTGCGTCAGCTGTTCACGGGAAATATCCAAAGCATTGTCCTTGATACCTATATCAGGCGCGGAAGTGAAAGCGATGCTCATTCCGACGATCAGCAGAACGACAGCAGCTAGTCTTCTAAGATGACCGGTGAGTTTGCCCCGAAATATCGACAGGCGGTTCATGGCAGGCATTATAGTTATACTCCCCGCCAGCATCAGAGCCCCTCCCATATATTCCCCGGAGTAAAATGCATATGCAGTCAACAGTAATCCGCATACAGCGATCAGCCAGCAGATCACTTGCAGGATAAAGATCAATATTCTCATGAAGACCCCGTGCTTTGCTTCATCAGCCACAGTCAGTCCCTCCCCGCCGTTCGTTGTCTTGATATTAAACAAAATATTTTTGATTGTATCACAAAAAAACCTTCCGTGCAACTGCACACAGAACAAGCGCTGCCCTCTGGATCAAAGGGCAGCGGAAATAAGCAGGTTTCGCCGGGTTTACCGACGTCAGTTTTGCCTTGCATTTTATCTTTTATTCGCGGGGCATACCGTTTTTCTGCTTCATCATAGCCTGAACTTTGAGAGGCAGGCCAAAGAGGTTGATGAATCCTTCGGCATCCTTCTGGCTGTAGACCTCGTCTTCACCGAAGGTTGCAAATTCTTCGCTGTACAGGGAATACGGTGACTGAGCGCCTGCCGGTGATACTTTTCCTTTGTACAGTTTCAGGCGCACGAGACCTGTGCATGTCTTCTGGGTAACATCGACAAAAGCGGAGATCGCCTCGCGCAGAGGATGGAACCATACTCCGTCATAGACCAGCTCGGCGAAACGAAGCGCTGCCTGTTCCTTGAAATGCATGGTCTGACGATCGAGAGTGAGATATTCCAGCTCGCGATGAGCTGCGTAGAGAACAGTGCCTGCGGGAGTTTCATAAACCCCGCGAGATTTGATGCCGACTAAACGGTTTTCCACAATATCCTCTATGCCTATGCCATTGGCAGCTGCGATTTCGTTAAGTTTTTCGATAAGTTCCACGCCGCCCAGTTTTTCGCCGTTCAGCGCAACAGGTATGCCCTGCTCGAAGCCTATTTCCACATAAGTCGGTTTGTCGGGAGCTTTCTCCGGAGGAGTGATTATCTGCAGAAGGCTGTCAAATTTCGGTTCGTTCCAGGGATCTTCCAGATCCCCGCCCTCATGACTTAAATGCCAGAGGTTGCGGTCGCGGCTGTAGATCTTTTCTTTGGTGACATTGAGAGGAATATTGCGCTCAGCCGCGTACTGGATCTCATCTTCACGGGAACGGATGTCCCAGGTGCGCCAGGGAGCGATAACTTTGAGTGCGGGGTTGAGCGCTTTTATAGTCAGTTCAAAACGAACCTGATCATTGCCTTTACCCGTACAGCCATGACAAATGGCTTCAGCGCCTTCTTTTTCAGCTATCTCCACCAGCCGTTTAGCTATGATAGGACGGGCGAATGAAGTTCCCAGCAGATATTTTCCTTCATAAACCGCGCCTGCTTTGATGGTAGGGAATACATAATTGTTTACGAATTCTTCACGGAGATCTTCGATGTATAATTTGGAGGCTCCTGTTTTGAGTGCTTTTTCATGCAGCGGTTCCAGTTCTTCTCCCTGTCCGACATTGCCGCAGACAGCAATTACTTCATAACCGTAGTTTTCTTTAAGCCAGGGGATGATGATAGAAGTGTCCAATCCGCCTGAATATGCCAGTATAACTTTTTTTGCCATGATGAATAGCTCCTTTCTGATCAGCCTGAAATACTTTGCTTAATTATTCATTAATAACGCCAGCACAGCTTTCTGCGCGTGCAGACGGTTTTCCGCTTCGTCAAATATAGCCGAATGGCTGCCATCGATTATGTCCGCACTTACTTCTTCACCGCGATGAGCAGGCAGACAGTGCAGGAAAAGATAATCTTTTTTTGCATGTGCCGTAAGTTCGGCATTTACCTGATAGCCTGCGAAGGCTTTTTCTCTGATCTTCTGCTCACTTTCCTGTCCCATGCTTGCCCATACATCGGTAAGCACAACATCAGCATTATTTACAGCTTCCACCGGATCGGAAGTGATCAGCACCTGTCCGCCGTATTCCGCAGCTATCTCTTTTGCTCTCTCTGTGACGGACGCTTGCGGCAGATAATCTTCCGGCGAAGCGACTGCTACATTCATACCTGTTTTGACAGCACCCAGCAGGAGAGAATGAGCCATATTATTGCCGTCGCCGATGTATGCCATTTTCAGGCCGACCAAACGGCCCTTATGTTCCTGAATAGTCTGCAGATCAGCCAGTACCTGACAGGGATGTTCATAGTCAGTCAGCGCGTTTATAACAGGAATGTCGGCATTTTCAGCCAGTGTTTCCACCATCTGTTGCGAAAAAGTTCTGATCATAATACCGTCGAGATATCTGGTCATGACGCGGGCAGTATCAGGCACTGCTTCACCTCTGCCCAGCTGCAGATCCTGTCCGCTGAGAAAAAGCGCGTGACCTCCCAGCTGATACATTGCAACTTCGAAAGAGATCCTGGTCCGGGTGGAGGCCTTCTGAAAGATCATGCCCAATGTTTTGCCCAGCAGTACAGGATGTGGCTGCCGCGCTTTCTGCATTTTTTTTAGAACGGCCGCTACCCTCAGCACCTGCGCTACTTCTTCCGAGCTTAGATCATCCAGTGACAGCAAGTCACGTCCCCGCAGCTGCAGCGAGGTCTCTTCCTGCAGAATTTTTTCCAGGTTGTTCATTTTATTTTCTGTCCTCCTCCGGCTTGATTATTCTTTATCGATAAAGGCAGTGAATTCATCCATGGACAGGCATTCAGCCTGTTCACCGCTGCGCAGACATTTGAGTACCTCCACAAGTGCCTGTGCTGTATCTAGCGAGGTCAGGCAGGGCACCTTTAATTCAGAAGCCATGCGTCTGATGCGGAAACCTTTGCGCTCAGGCGCTTTACCTTTGGTCGGAGTGTTTATCACCAGCGATATACGTCCGTCGCGGATCTGCTGCACCGGATTGACTGCATTTATTGTCATTATCCCTGCTGCCTGCAAAGTGCGGGCTGTCTCCTCGGTGGCGATGATCTCAAAATCCAGATCGCTGTATGCTTTGACGATCGGGATGACTTCTTCTTTATCTTTGTCAGCAACTGAAACAAGAACCGCACCGGTTTTTTCAATACGCAGGCCGGAAGCGATCATCGCCTTGTAAAGAGCATGAGCAAATGTTTTATCGACTCCCATTACTTCGCCTGTGGATTTCATTTCCGGGCCCAGGGAGATATCTACAAGCCCCAGCTTTTCAAAGGAAAAAACCGGCGCCTTGACTGTGATATAATTGGATCGCGGCCACAGACCGGGCTGATAGCCAAGCTGCTGCAGTGATTTGCCGAGCATGGCGCGGGTCGCTGTTCTGACCATCGGCACGCCTGTTACTTTGCTCAGGATCGGAACTGTGCGTGAAGCGCGCGGGTTTACTTCGATAACGTAAACCTGACCCTTACGGTCTACTACATACTGGATATTGATCAGCCCTTTGATCTTCAGTGCGCGGGCGATCTTGGTAGTGTAGGCGATGATCATATCGATCTCGCTCTGGTCAAGCGTCTGCGGCGGATAAACAGCTATAGAATCGCCTGAGTGTACTCCCGCTCTTTCGACATGTTCCATTATACCGGGCATCAATAGATTCTCACCATCACCGATCGCGTCTACTTCAACTTCCTTGCCGCGTACATATTTATCGATCAGCACAGGGTGTTTGGGTGAAACCTGTACGGCCTGCTCCATATATTTCAGAAGCTGCGGCGTATCGTAAACAAGTTCCATGGCACGTCCCCCCAGCACATAGGAAGGTCTGACCAAAACAGGATAACCAAGTTCTTCCGCAACCTGCTGAGCCTGGGCTACCGCGGTAACTGTACGACCCTCGGTCTGAGGTACTCCCAGTTCCTTCAGCAACTGTTCGAATTTTTCGCGGTCCTCAGCAAGATCGATGCATTCTACCGGAGTACCAAGGATATTGACCCCTGCTTCCTGCAGTTCACCGGCAAGATTGATCGCAGTCTGCCCGCCAAACTGTACAACAACTCCGAGCGGCTGCTCTTTATCTACTACATTGAGCACGTCCTCCAAAGTAAGCGGCTCGAAATACAGTTTATCTGAAGTGTCGAAGTCTGTGCTGACAGTTTCCGGATTATTATTGATTATGATAGTTTCTACATTTTCCTCTGCCAGTCCCCAGACTGAATGTACCGAGCAGTAATCGAATTCTATTCCCTGTCCGATGCGGATAGGCCCTGAGCCCAGAACTATCACCTTCTTCCGTTCCGAGCGCACACTTTCATCTTCGTAATCGTAGGTAGAGTAATAATATGGCGTCTGCGCTGCGTATTCACCGGCGCAGGTATCTACCATTTTATAGACCGGAACGATGCCTGCCGCTTTGCGGCGCTCGCGCAATCCCTGCTCACTGATCTGGAGCAGCTGTGCCAGACGGCTGTCAGAAAAGCCCAGGCGCTTGACCTGAATCAGATCAGCATCATTGATACTGCCTGTGCTGCGGATCTTATGTTCCCAATCCACGATATTTTTTATCTTCTGCAGGAAAAAATATTCGATTTTAGTCAGCTGATGGATCTCGCGCAGCGTCATTGAGCGGCGCAGAGCCTCTGCAATAATAAAAATACGTTCATCATCACCGAACTGCAGCCTATGCTCTATCTGCATATCAGTCAGTTGCGGCAGACCTTTCATCTGCAGGCTGTCCACGCCGATCTCCAGTGAACGCATAGCTTTCAAGAGCGCCGCTTCAAAACTTCGGTCGATAGCCATTACTTCGCCTGTTGCCTTCATCTGAGTCCCCAGAACGCGGTCTGCAGTGACGAATTTGTCGAACGGCCAGCGCGGAACTTTGATCACTACATAATCAATGGTCGGTTCAAAGCAGGCGGGAGTATTGCCTGTCACCGGATTGATGATCTCAGGCAAAGTCAGGCCCGCGGCGATCTTGGCAGTCATTTTGACTATTGGATAACCCGTTGCCTTAGAGGCCAGCGCGCTTGAGCGACTTACGCGCGGGTTTACTTCTATAACGACATACTGCAGACTGGTCGGATGCAGAGCGAACTGTACGTTGCATCCTCCTTCGATCTGCAGAGCGCGTATTATTTTCATCGCTGAGTTTCTGAGCATCTGGCATTCTTCGTCAGTCAGCGTCTGAGTCGGAGCTACTACGATGCTGTCGCCTGTGTGAATACCGCAGGGATCTATATTTTCCATATTGCAGACGGTGATGCAGTTATCGCATCCGTCGCGCATGACTTCGTATTCGATCTCTTTCCACCCCAGTACGCTGCGCTCAAGCAGCAGCTGGTGGATCATACTGGATTTGAAGCCTTTGGTAGCAGTCATTACCAGTTCATTTTCATTATGACAAACACCGCCCCCTGTTCCCCCCAGGGTATAAGCAGGGCGTACGATAAGCGGATATCCTGCTTCACGGGAGAAACTGAGTGCCTCTTCCATCGTATTGACAATCGCACTCTCGGGAACAGGTTCACCGATCTCGAACATAGTCTTTTTGAACATTTCCCTGTCTTCCGCCCGCTGGATAGCTTCCAGCGGAGTGCCAAGCAAACGTACACGGTATTTATCCAGTATACCTCTGTCAGCAAGTTCCACAGCCATGTTCAGACCTGTCTGCCCGCCCAATCCGGCGATCAGGCCATCAGGTCGTTCTTTATCAATGATCCTTTCTATGATATCCCATTTCAGCGGTTCTATATATACCACATCGGCGATATTGCTGTCAGTCATGATCGTCGCGGGATTGCTGTTGATCAGTACGACCTGCAGACCTTCTTCACGAAGCGCCTTACAGGCCTGAGTACCCGCATAGTCAAACTCAGCAGCCTGTCCTATTACGATCGGTCCTGAACCTATTACCAGTACTTTTTTGATATCTTCCCTTACCGGCATCAGCATTCACCTCCCACTGAGCTTTGCGCGCCTTGCAGACTATCCGCAAACTTCCTATACAGTTCCTCAGAATCAGGAGAAGCAGCGATGACCTGCGGCTGATATTGCACCGAGAATGCCGGATAGTTGAGATAACACAGACCTTCGATCGTCTGATCATTGATATTGCGGCGTGTGATTTCCGCATTCAGTCCGTCCAGACTTTTCTCATCTACTGTCCAGGAGTGATTCTGTGAAGTGATGCAGACATGATCGGCAGCGATATTGAGCACCGGCTGATTCGTACCGTGATGACCTGACTTCAGCTGAACATTGGCCGCGCCCATAGCACTTGCCAGTACGTTGTGGCCAAGCCCGACGCCGAAGATAGGCAATCGTTTCTCTTCGGCCTGCATAATACTTTTCAGCATCTGTACTATCTCAGTCAGTTCGTCTGGACTTCCAGGCCCGTCACTTATCAGCAGTCCGTCCGGTGAAGCAGCTATTATTTCTTCCGCCTTTGTCTGGGCGGGAAATACTGTAACAGAACATCCTAATCCCTGCAGTTCACCAAGAGCCGGAACTGCAGCACCCAGATCAAGAACTGCTACGTCCGGACCGGACCCGGGCAGCTGATATTTCTGTTTGCATGTTACAGCCATCACCGGCTGCTGTTCCAGCGAACCGTTTTGAGCCAGTTTCACTAGCTCCTGCCACTGCTCACCGCTCAGCTTTTGCTCCGTT
This sequence comes from Thermoanaerobacteraceae bacterium, assembly GCA_045544075.1. Classification (GTDB taxonomy): domain Bacteria; phylum Bacillota; class JAZPYJ01; order JAZPYJ01; family JAZPYJ01; genus JAZPYJ01. Next base: position 2,612 of record JAZPYJ010000144.1, on the reverse strand, counting down.
GAGAGAATTACAGCGCCCATTGCACCTTTATCCCGCAGCAAACGCATAAGATAACGCGTGTCCACGCCCGCAAGACCGATTATTTTCTGCTGCTTCATATATTGATCCAGAGTTCGCTGACAGCGCCAATGATCAGGTGTATCGTAATATTCTTTAACTACCAGTCCCCTTACACCGCCCGCGGGTTTTTCCGCCTGGGCGATTCCGATATTGCCGATAAGAGGCCAAGTCATGATCACGATCTGCCCATAATTGACAGGATCCTGAATGACGCTCTGATAACTCATCATTCCGGTGTTGAATACCGCTCTGCCCCAGAGCTGTCCCTGCCAGCCAAAGGCCTGTCCCTGCATGACAGTTCCATCAGCAAGAATAAGATATCCTAACATTCTCCTTCCTCCATTTCCGTAAGAGCCTGTTCTGCAATGGATGCTGCCAGCCGCAGTTCTTCTTTGCTTATGATCAGCGGAGGAACAAAACGGATGACATTGGGTCCGGCGCCGAGAACCAGCAGACCTTTTTCCCTGCATTTGCCGATCACTTCGGCTGCCGGGCGATCCAGCTCAACGCCTGCCATCAGGCCTTTGCCCCGTACATCAGTCACCGATTTGAAGTTTTCTTTCAGCTGCATAAGCAGTTCCATCAAATACCGACCGTTGGCCGCAGCCTGTTCCACGATCTTTTGTTCTTCCATCACCTGCAGAGCGGCAAGCGCTGCTGCGCAGGAGAGAGGATTGCCGCCAAATGTCGAAGCGTGATTGCCGGGAACAAAAGCCGCTGCTGCACTGTCCTTGGCAAGCATCGCACCTATCGGCACACCGTTGCCCAAAGCCTTGGCCAGCGTAATAATATCAGGTTGGATCCCGTAATGTTCGTATGCAAATAATTTGCCTGTACGGCCGATACCTGTCTGAACCTCATCTATTATAAGCAGCAGGCCCAGCTCGCTGCATAATGCAGCCGCGCCCTGCAGGTATTCTTCAGTTGCCGGATGTACTCCGCCTTCTCCCTGAATGGCTTCCAGCATAATGGCGCAGGTGTGCGGACCGATCGCTTCTTTCAACTCATCCAGATCGTTGTAGGAAACATATGTGAATCCTGCCGGCAGCGGCTCGAAATCCTTCTGATATTTAGGCTGTCCTGTCGCTGTGATTGCTGCCAGCGTGCGTCCGTGGAAGGACTGCTTAGCAGTTATTATCTCATATTTTTCCGGACCGTATTTAAGTTTGGCCCATTTGCGTGCCAGCTTGATAGCCGCTTCATTTGCTTCCGCACCGCTATTGCAGAAGAAGGCTTTATCACAGCAGCTTTTTTCTACCAGCAGCTGAGCAAGTCTGATTTGATTTTCGATCAGATAAATATTGGAACAATGCATCAGTTGTCCCGCCTGCCGGCTTATTGCCTGCGTAATGCTCGGATGACATTGCCCCAATGCATTTACCGCTATACCTGCTACGCAATCGAGATATTTTTTCCCCTCGCTGTCCCAGATCCAGCATCCTTCGCCTTTGACCGGCAGCAGTGCGTTGCGTCCATAGGTGTTCATTACATATTTACTGTTTAACTGCTGGGCTTCCTTTAAATCCATTCTGCCACCTCATTTCCATTTGCCTGCCGTATCTCTGTTATCATCCTGCGACCATCGTGCCTATGCCTACTCTGGTAAATATCTCCAGCAGGATGGAGTTCGGGATGCGTCCGTCTACTATATGCGCAGTATTTACTCCGCTGTCCACAGCGTGTACGCAGCATTCTATTTTAGGGATCATTCCGCCCTTGATTATGCCCTGAGCAATCAGGAACGGTACTTCCTGAACCTTTATTTCACTTAATAACGAATTTTCATCATTTATATCTTTCATTATGCCGCGGACATCGGTAAGTATTATCAGTTTATCCGCTCCCAGGGCAGCAGCCAGCTCACCCGCGACATAGTCAGCGTTAATATTATAGCTTTCTCCATCTTCTCCGCAGCCGATCGGTGAGATAACCGGAATATAGCCTTCTTTCAGCAAAGTATTGACAATAGCCGGATCGATCTTTTCCACTTCACCCACCAGACCTATATCCTGCAGCTGCTCACTGCCGTTTTTGTCCAAGATCCGTCCCATTTTTTTCCGGGCTCTGATCAGTCCTGCATCCTTGCCGGTGAGACCGATCGCTTTTCCGCCGAGACTGCAGAGACGGGTCACGATTTCTTTATTGATTTTACCGCCCAGAACCATTTCGGCAACTTCCATCGTATCCTGATCAGTAACGCGCAGTCCTCCGACGAACTGACTTTCAATTCCCAAACGATCCAGCATTCCCGTAATGGCAGGCCCTCCGCCGTGCACGACAACAGGATTCATGCCTACATATTTCATCAGCACGATATTCTGCATTACTGCGTCTTTTAATTCCTCGCTGGCCATAGCATGTCCGCCGTATTTTATGACGATGGTCTTGCCGTAAAACCTTTCGATGTAAGGCAATGCTTCTATAAGCACCTGAGCTTTGACTCTAGCTGCTTCCAGATTATTGGTACCTGCTTCCTGCAACTCATATTCCCCCTTGTTGCTGCCGTGCCCATTTATTTCCTATAAAAGCGATCAGGTACGGTAACTCCCGAT
>JAZPYJ010000143.1:0-13220 GCA_045544075.1 Thermoanaerobacteraceae bacterium | reverse complement strand
CTGAAACTGAAGTCCAGACTGCCCTCTTCAAGATATGCTCTCGGCAGCTTATAGGCAAAAGGATCACCTTCCGCCGCAAGTTTATCTATGGCCGGCCCGCCCGGATAATCCAGCCCTATGGTGCGCGCCACCTTATCATATGCTTCTCCGGCAGCGTCATCCCTGCTGCGGCCTATAATATTGAAATGCCCATGATCGCTGAAATACACAAGATCAGTATGACCGCCTGATACCACCAGACATACCAGCGGAAAACTTATATCCAGATGGACCAGAAAATTAGCGTAAATATGACTTTCGATGTGATTAAGAGCTATCAGCGGAACATTCAGTGAATAAGCTAATGCTTTTGCCGCCGATACTCCAACCAGCAGCGAACCTACAAGGCCCGGGCCATAGGTCACTGCAACAGCAGACAATTCATCCCATTCCACATCCGCATCCTGCAAAGCCTGCTCTATGACCTCATTAATTATTTCCAGATGGCGGCGGGAAGCGATCTCCGGAACCACTCCGCCGAAGGCCTTATGGATCTCTATCTGGGAAGAAATGATATTAGACAGTATTTTGTTTCCGTCTTCTATGATAGCTGCGGCTGTTTCATCACAAGAAGATTCCAGCGCCAATATTTTAACACTCATTTACTTGCTCCTCGCTCGATTTCCGTTTTTGGTACTCCATCAGAATTATCTCCGATCATTTGCAGCCACAAGATCAGAGCATCTTCATAAATCCCGTCATCCTCATAATAATTTTTGCGGCGTCCCATTTCAACAAATCCAAGACGCTTATATAATTTCAATGCGGAAACGTTGGAAGGTCTGACCTCCAGAGTAGCGGCAGAAACTCCTTCACTCATCGCCAATGTCAACAAATAACGAAGCATCATCTCCGCTATCCGCTTTCCTCTCCAATTCGGAACGACAGCCACATTGGTGATATGTGCTTCATCCAGCAGTATCCACATACCGGCATAGCCGATCACTTCAGAAAGGCCGCATTCATCCTGCCAAAGAGCAACTATATAACGTCCGCACTTATTTTCCACAGCTTCATAGAAAAATGAATGGCGTGACCAGGGTGTTTTATAGCATTGTTTTTCAATATCGGACACCTGGTCCAAATGTTCCTCTGACATCCGAACAATATTTATCACGCAAGTTTGACCCCCGGTTTAGCATTGGGAATTTTGGCATCGGAATCCCGTAAATAAAGAGGCAGAAAACTATTAAGATCTTCAGATCCCTGCATAATATATTTCTGCAATCCCAATCTGGCTGCTACCGAAGGCCGCGGCAGCCAGCATGAATAATCCGCTTCCATAAATAATTCTCCCAATATTTCTTTAAATAGCTCCCTGTACTGCTCCAGTCCGTCCCCTGCGAAAATGATCGGTCGGGCTGAAGCAGATAATCCGCGGGCAAGCTTTTCCGGCGCAACTGCCCGGTAATCACTAATCTGCCTCAATTGCCGGTCAGCAGACGTATAATAAGCAGCATAAACTTCGTTGCGTCTTGCATTTAAAACCGGACAGATCAGACTATTGCTGTCTTTTATATCTTCAAAAGATCGCTCCGTGATATCCTGTTCATTATATTTGAGCAATTGTCCCGATATCTGCCCCGCAATCACGTCCAGAGTTGAAATACCTGTCAGCGGGATATCATTTACCTGAGCCAGTGTTTTCATTAAGCTGAAACCGATCCTGAGCCCTGTAAACGATCCCGGGCCCAGAGAAACAGTAAGCAGATCAATATCCTTTATCCGCAGTCCGCCTTCCTGCAATGTTTCATCTATCATGGGCAGTAAATTCTGCGAATGAGTCTGCTGATTATTCACGATCTTTTCGGCAATGATCCTATGCTCATTTATTAAGGCAACTCCCGCTGCCGGTGTGGCGGATTCCACAGCTAATACATACATCTGGCAGACAGCTCCTTCAATAAACTTTCATAGCGGCTCCCTTTGGCTGTTATCCTCAGCAGCCGCTGCTCACCGCTGATATCATCCTGCAGACGTTCGATATCTATCTGCAGGTATTCTTCCGGCAGTAATTCCGCGATCCGTTCTCCCCATTCGATCAATGTAACTCCCCGGCCATAAAAATACTCGTCACTTCCCAGTTCGAATATTTCCTCAGGATCACTTAATCTGTATACGTCCCAGTGGTAAAAAGGCAAACGTCCCTGATACTCATTTATCAGGGTGTATGTCGGACTGTTGACCATGTCATCAATATCAAGACCTTTGGCTATCCCCTTGGCAAAATATGTTTTACCTGCTCCTAATTCCCCGTTGATCACCAGCAGATCACCTGCCCGGAGCAAACTTCCTATTTCAGCAGCTATTCTTATGGTATCCTGTTCATTTGATGAATTTAATTCGATTATTTCCGGCATGATATTATTATTCTCCTGCGCAAATTATACTACTCTATCCAATAAAATACAATATCAATTAATCTGGTTAAAAACCCCGGGGCAGCATGATATCAGTCTTTGCAGCACAGATCCTATATAATTATCTCCCCGCTGTTTACCACGGCTTCAGAACCATCTTCGTACAGAACTTCAAGAGCACATTGATCATTTATTGCTTTCACCTTTGCCATGCGTTCGCCTGCAGCCGTTTTTATTCTGACCCTTTTGCATATGACCAGCGATCGTTTTCTGTATTCTTCCAGAAAATGTTTATCCTCCAATTCGGTATAATAATCCGAGAAATACGCTAATATACATGAAGCCAGTCGAATGATCACCTGTCGAGCATGATCCGCAGACGGAACCGATCTTTCCGTTATAGCTCCTGCACGCTCAGCCAGTTCAGCCGGAAAACCTTCCTCCGGCCTGAAAACATTTATCCCTATCCCCACCACTGCATAATCCAGATGTTCTTCCTGTACTGAAAAAGCAGCTTCAGTAAGAATACCTCCTACTTTTTTCCCTCGTAAATATAGGTCATTTACCCATTTGATATCCATACGGCAGTAAAAAATATCTTCGACGGCCCGGGCCGCTGCTACCGCAGCTGCAGGAGTCAGCAGGACCGACAGTTTTCCACTGATCGCCGGGCGAAGCAGAATGCTTAAATATAACCCACTTCCTTCGGGTGAAAAAAAACTTCGTCCTTTACTTCCCCTGCCGGCAGTCTGACGCATGGCAAGGATCGCCAGTCCTTCATTCTCTCCATGCAGCGCACGTTCCCGGCAGATATCATTAGTAGAAGATACCGCGTCCAATATTTCCAGGCGCCAGTTATCATTGCTTATCAAATTTCATCCGTCCACCTTAATTTTATAGTATGTCATCTGCTGTTATTTAAAATGCATTACTGATATGCTCCAGATCATAATTTTCACCGTTTCCCTGATTCTTCAGAATTAAGATCGCATCAAATCGTATATTCCAGCCTTTACTTTCGGGATGATCCGCCATATACCAGGCAGCTACCTTTCTGATCTTATTCTGTTTTTTCCAGGTTATGCTCTCTGCCGGCGTTCCATAATTAAGACTGCGCCTTGTTTTTACTTCAACAAAAACCAATACCGGCTCTATACCGTTCTTTCCCAGAACGATCAGATCTATTTCACCCAAACGGCAGCGGTAATTTCTTTCCAGTATCTTATAATTATGCTTTATAAAATATTCGGCCGCCATATCTTCTCCCAGGCGACCGAGCATTTGTTTATAATTACTCATCGATCAGAATTTTTTCCCCTTATCTCATGAGCAAACGACCGGCGGTGAATAGGGCACAAGCCATATTCGGCGATCGCCTGCATATGTTCGGCCGTTCCGTAGCCTTTATGAGCAGCAAATCCGTATTGCGGATATTGTTCATGATAACGGAGCATCAGATGATCCCTGGAAACCTTAGCTAAAACAGATGCCGCCGCAATAGAAAGCGAGCATCCGTCTCCTCCTATAATAGGCACTTCTGTGATCTGCGGGTCATAATGCAGCTGTACAGCATCCAAAAGCAAACAGTCCGGTCTTAGATCAAATTTCTCTTCCATTTGCTGAAGAGCTCTTTTCATAGCCAGCATAGTTGCCTGCAGAATATTGATCGAATCGATCTCTTCCGGCGAAGCGAAACCTATTCCATAAGCCAAAGCCTGTTCACGAATTATTATAAATAATTTTTCCCTGACCGCAGAAGATAATTTTTTTGAATCATTCAATTGACGAATGCGGCACTCTGCCGGCAAAATCACTGCCGCTGCAGCTACCGGTCCGGCCAACGGGCCGCGTCCTGCCTCATCCAGTCCGGCGATCAGTCGGCTTCCCCGTTCATGAGCCATTCTTTCAAAACGCAGCATGGATTCCAGACGCACGATTTCTTTTTCATCCTGCTGCTTTTTATTCAGCATCTGCTGATAGATATGCTGAACTCCACTGCGCTGATCAGACGCCAATACACTTAATATCTCGTCTGACCATCCCCGGTTTCCCATTTCTTTTATCTGCTGTCTGACCTCACTGACGGTAAGGCTTACGCAATCCCATTTTTCCATCAGTCATTCCTCACTTCTGATGATCTTTAATTCTGCGGCAGTTCAAAGGTGATGCGTCCGAGTTTGCCCGCACGATAATCTTTGATCAGCAGTTGCGATGCCCTGAGCGTATCAATTTTTCCGCCGGAAACCAAACATCCTTTGCGGCGGGCTATCATCTCCAGCAGCATATCCTGATCTGTATCTCCGTCCGGCGAAAGATCGAGCTGATAGGCTTTTTGCAGATTTGCCATTTTATTATTATCTTTGATCCATGCTAACAAATGAAGAGCTAAATCTTCAAAATCCAGAATATTGTCGTTGATCGCTCCGGTCACTGCAAGTTTATAACCAATTTCCTGATTATCGAACTTAGGCCATAGAATACCCGGTGTATCCAATAACTCCAGCTTATCATCCACTCTCAGCCACTGATTTCCTCTGGTCACGCCGGCCTTATTGCCGATCTTAGCAACATTTTTCCCGACCAGACGATTGATAAATGTAGATTTGCCGACATTAGGTATACCGATCACCAACGATCTCAATTTGCTTTTTGATTTCTTGGAACCTTTGCGGATCTGATTTTCAGTATATGCTTTGCCGACCAAAGCTGATACTGCCTTAATCCCGGCTCCTGAACGAGCATCGACCAATCCAGCCACTATATTCTGCTTCTGATAATACGAAAGCCATTTTTGATTAGCATCCGGATCAGCCTGATCACTGCGGTTCAATATTATAACTATCGGCTTCGCACCGATCAGACTTTTGATTTTAGGGTTGCGGCTGCTTACAGGCAGCCTGGCATCCACGAGTTCTATAACTACGTCGATCAGTTTCAATTCATTTTTTATATTATTCTGCGCTTTTATCATATGACCGGGATACCATTGGATCTCGCTCATCATATCCTCCTGTTAACTTTCTAATCAACAAGCTGCAGCCGGTCCAGCGGCCAGTATATCACATCTGTCCGCCCTATGATAAGATCCTCCGCCAAAAAGCCCCATGATCGGCTGTCATCACTATTGTTCCGGTTATCACCCATGCAGAAATAATACCCTTCCGGGACCTGCACAGGCCCGTAACTGCCGTTGATATAACTTTCAGCAATATATTCTTCTGATAATTCTTCATTGTTGCGATAGAGATGACCATCATGCACTTCTATGATATCACCGCTTATGCCGACGATACGTTTAACGAAGTCATTGCTGGGATCCAGCGGATAATGGAATACGATAATATCTCCTCTTTGCGGATCTTTAAAATCATAGACCAGCTTGTTGACGATAATGCGGTCACCGATCTGCAGCGTGTTTTCCATGGAAGAAGAAGGAATGTAAAACGGCTCAAACAGGAAGATTCGTATGATAGCCGCCAGTACTATCGCAATTATGACGATCTCCAGAAATTCAGCCAGATTGCTTTTTTCACGGCGATGTTTAGGCAATTGCTCTTCTCTGGCCGCTGCCTGTGCCTGTCGGCTCAAAGTCTCATCATCCTGCAGTTTACGGGCATAGGCAGCATAATCCACCTGTTCCGCATCTTCATTCGGCAATGATTGGTCGTAGGGATCGCTCTCGAAAAATGATAATTGCTCTGAAGCAGTTTCCTGTTGATTTGAAGCATTTGCTTCATTCTCTGCATTTGCCGCAGAAATTTTATCATACGCTGATGATTCTGCCGCTTCCGGCTCTATTGTTTTCTCAACCACATATTCTCCCGAGCTATCAGATGAAGATGCTGCTCCGCCGGATAACGTACTATCTTCCGCCGCTCCTTCTTCCATAGGCTGTCCGTTATTCAGCAGAACACCATTGGCTATATCCTGATGATCGCCAATTATTTTATCTTCGCTGTACATAATAAATCCTCCGCTGGCAGATTAAACAAACAGGGGCTGTTGGAAACAGCCCCCTGAATTTAGCGTTTTTCTGGAATTCTTGCAGCCTTGCCTGTTAAGTTTCTCAGGTAGTACAGTCTCGCTCTTCTTACTTTTCCTCGTCTTAGGACATCGATCTGAGCGATTTTAGGCGAATGAATCGGGAATGTTCTTTCCACACCAACACCATAGGAAATACGGCGTACTGTAAAAGTTTCCGAAATGCCGCCGCCTCTGCGTCTGATGCAAACGCCCTGATAGTTCTGGATACGTTCCCTGCCGCCTTCCACAACTTTTACATGGACCTTTACGGTATCACCGGGGCGGAAATTAGGAATATTTTCCTTCAAACTTTCTTTTTCTACCAACTTGAGCAAATCCATTATTTAATTCCTCCTTAATTCCAAGACGTTCATTCCCGCCAGTCAGCGACAGAGGACCGCCTGCGATAACAAATGATATTTTAACATGAATCAATTCCAAATGCAAGCAAAAGAATGAAATTTTTTATTGATCTTCCCACCATGCTTCCCCGCGCAGGCGATCAAGTATGATCGATGCCGCGCTGCGAACGCTCAAATGATTATAATCAGACGGTCCGTAAACAGGTTCCAGAATATAGTCCGCTTCATACATCGAAGATGAAGCGATACCGAAACCTGTTCCGAATATCAGCAGGCAAGGTCTTTGATCATCATCCAATTTTTGCCTCAAAGCCCTGTATGATATCACATCGTTATAGCTGCGGGCATCAGTTGTTACGGTAAACGGAGGCTGACCCGAGATCTCTTCTATCCTGTTTTTCGCTTCGGTCAGCGTAGGAAGAATATCCACCCGCGAAAAAGCCTGCCGGCGATCGTCATTATAATCGGCACCGTATCCCTTTGTCCAATAATCAATGATCCTGCGGGCCAGCGTTTGCTGACCTTCCAGAGGATGAACGATGAAATATTTTCGCACATCATAAGTACGGGCACATCTGGCAATATCATGAATGTCCAGATTTTTGATGGCAGTGGTTATAATCTCCATATTTTTATTATAGATCGGGCTATGTACCACAGCGATATAAAAATCTCTTTTGTTCATAAATCATTCCTTATTAAATGCTTTTCATTTTTTATCTTCAAGGCATTGAAAAAGGTCCGGTCTCCTCTCCCGGGTGCGCTGAAGCGCCTGCTGTCTTCTCCATTTGGAAATAGCTGCATGATTGCCGCTCAAAAGCACATCCGGCACCTTCCAGCCACGGAAATCCCTCGGCCGGGTATACTGCGGATATTCAAGCATACCTGCCGAAAATGATTCTTCTTCTACTGACGCATGGTCACCCAATACGCCAGGCACCAATCGCACGACAGCATCGCAAATCACCATAGCTGCCAGTTCTCCGCCTGTCAGCACGTAGTCACCAATAGACAATTCATCAGTTATACAATGCTCTCTTATCCGTTCGTCGATACCTTCATAATGGCCGCAGACCAGGATCAAATGCTCCTCCTGAGCCAGTTCGGCAGCAATCGACTGTTTAAATACTCTGCCCTGCGGTGACATCAGAATAATACGCGGAGATCCTGATCTGATTTTTTTCTCACCGGTCAAACCGACCTGATCCAGACTTTCTGATACTGCTGCTTCCACTGCTGAAAAAACAGGCTGCGGCTGCATTATCATTCCCGGTCCGCCGCCAAAAGGTTCATCGTCGACCGTCCTATGTTTATTATCTGCAAAATCCCGGATATTAACAAGCTGAAATCGAACGAGATGTTTATCCTGTGCCCGTTTCATAATGCTTTCATTAAGCGGACCCTGCAGCATTTCAGGAAACAATGTCAAAATATCGATCTTCATTGATCACCAATCCTTCCGGCAGCATTTCCCTCTCGACCGTGCAAATTCAACGTCATCCTAATCCAGTAGGCCTTCAGGTATTCGAACCGTCATCTGCTTAGCAGCAAGATCGACCTGCAGTACATTTTTCTTCAATGCCGGCAATAAGATCGGAGCAGATCTTTGTCCCTCAGAGTCCGGAGGCTGAATAACATATACATCATTGCTGCCCGTTGCCAGCACATCAGTAATCTGCCCGAGATAACAGCCGTCAGTATCCACTGCCTTCAGACCGATGATCTGAAATAAATAATAATTATCCGGAGGGAGCTCCTTCAGTTCTTCCTGTCTGATTTTCAGATATTTGCCTTTAAGTTTTTCTGCTGCATTCATATCCGGGATCTCGCGGAAAGTCAGCAAAATGTTCCCTTTATGTTCTCTGACACTTGTAATATGAAGCACCAGAAGCCTGTCACCATCGGCAAGCAAAACAGACTCCCTATCAAAAAATCTCTCGGGAAAATCTGTCAGTGGTTTCACTTTAACTGCGCCGCGATTACTGTGAGTATTAATGATTTCCCCTACGATAATAGGCTCTTTATCCAAATCAGTTACTTCATATATTGATCCTGTTGATTCCGGCTGCATATGATTTTCCTCGTTAGTTTATTCAACCGCCACTTCTCTGATCTCTACGACCTTACTGTCCTCGACGATCACTTCGGCTCCGAGCACACGATCCCAGTCATCGCCGACTTTGATCTCGACGATACCCTGAATGCTGCTGTTCAATATCTCGCTGCCTATAGGCATGTTTTCCATATTATTCAACTGTTCCGTCAATCTGGCTTTGGATTCTTGACGGCGTTGTTTTTCCATTTCATGCTTCTGCTGAGCGGCACTGGCTCCGATAGTATTATTGGCCAGTTCCAGTCTCATCCTTTTTATCTGGAACTCCAGCTGCTGGATCTCGTTATCCAGACGGTCGATCTGCTGTTCCAGTTCAAACACCATGCCGTCTTTAAACTGTTCAGTGACTCTGACCTTTACAGTCACGGGCCTTAACAGTGTAATAGAGTCCACAAAAACACCTCCCTTCTTTTGATGCACCCGACGATAACCCGATATGAAAAATAAAGAGGGCGCAGCACCCTCCCTATCATATCACTTCTAAAGTTACTTTAACCTGCTGTTTGACAGCCGCAGCCTTAACTACCGTCCTCAAAGACCTAATAATACGGCCCTGACGTCCGATGATTTTGCCCATATCTTCAGGCGCTACCCGCAATTCGATACGATAACCTATTTCATCTTCGATCATTTCAACATTAACTGCATCCGGATTATCTACGAGGGCTTTAGCGAAAATCTCAACTAATTCTGTCAAAAGCTTTCCCTCCTGATTAATTCTCCTCGGAGTATTTTTTCATTATTCCCGCTTCTCTGAATAAACGTTTTGCGGTATCAGATAATTGTACACCGTTGCGCATCCATTTCAGAGCCTTTTCCTCATCGATCTTTAAGACTGCAGGTTCCTGCAGAGGATTGTAGTAACCGATTTCTTCAATGAAACGGCCATCTCTTGGAGAACGGGAATCGGTAACAACGATTCTGTAGAAAGGAGCCTTTTTGGCACCCATTCTTCTCAGGCGAATTTTAGTTGACATGATTTCACCTCCTTATTCTGATTATCAAACTTTGATTATTAGCAGCAATTATCATTTTATCAGAAAGGCATTTTAAATTTACCGCCTTTTTTGATCTTATCTTTGCCGCCGATCTGCCTCATCAATTTTTTGGTCTGTTCAAATTGTTTAAGCAGGCGGTTTACCTGAGCGACAGTAGTTCCGCTGCCGGCCGCCACCCGTTTGCGGCGGCTTCCGTTCATAATATCAGGATTGGCCCGTTCCTCTTTGGTCATGGAGCGTATTATCGCCTCAATGCGGGCCATTTCTCTGTCATCGACCTGCAGATCCTTCAATTGCTTGGCTGATCCCATCCCGGGTATCATACCCATAAGCTGATCAATCGGTCCCATTTTTTTCAGCTGCTGAAGCTGATCGAGAAAATCTTCCAGATTGAAAGTCTGAGATCTGATTTTTTGCTCCAGAACAGCTGCCTGTTCTTTATCGAAGTTTTCCTGCGCCTTTTCAGCAAGGCTTACTATATCACCCATGCCAAGGATACGCGAAGCCATGCGGTCTGCGTGGAATACATCCAGCGCATCCATTTTTTCTCCCATACCGACGAATTTGATCGGGCATCCCGTAACAGCACGTACTGACAATGCAGCACCGCCGCGTGTATCGCCATCCAGCTTGGTAAGCACCAGACCCGTTACTTCCAGCTCACTGTTAAATGCTTCCGCTACAGTCACCGCGTCCTGCCCCGTCATAGCATCTATGACCAAAAGGATCTCATGCGGATCGACCGCTTCTTTTATATCAGCCAGTTCACCCATAAGTTCTTCATCTATATGGAGACGTCCGGCGGTATCAATGATCATAAAATCATTATTATTATCTTCACAGTGTTTCAATGCGCCTTTTGCAATATCGACGGGACTGCATTTATCTCCCAGTGAAAAAACCGGGATCTGCAGCTGCTCGCCCAACACTTTTAACTGCTTGATCGCAGCCGGTCGGTATATATCAGCTGCCACCAGCAACGGGCGGCGGCCCTGTTTTTTATAATTATTGGCGAGTTTAGCAGCTGTAGTGGTCTTGCCTGCTCCCTGTAGGCCTATCATCATTATAACCGTAGGCGGTTTGGACGCTACTTTGATACCTTCCTGCTTTCCGCCCATAAGTTCCGCCAGTTCATCATTGACGATCTTTATGACCTGATGAGCAGGAGCAAGGCTTTTGAGCGTTTCCTCACCTATGGCCTGTGCTTTGACCTTTTTAATGAATTCCTTTACGACCTTAAAGTTAACATCCGCTTCCAGCAACGCCACGCGGACCTCGCGCATCGCCAGGTCAACATCTTCTTCAGTCAGGCGGCCCTTTTTACGAAGTTTGGCAAATGTGTTCTGAAGTTTTTCTGATAAACTCTGGAATACCATCTCATTCCTCCACCCGAACAATTAATTTCTTTAATCGAGTTTCCACTTTTTTCAGTTCTGCTTCTGCTTCTTCAGAATAGTTCCCCGTCAGTGTCTTACGCAAAGCGGCAAGCTCCGCCAAAGCCTGTTTCAATTCCAGCTGTGAATTCTGTTCGCTTTCCCAAAACCCTAATTTTTTCTCATAATCTTCCAGCAATTTGCCCGATTTTTTGATCTGATCATATACGCCCTGACGGCTGATATTCAGCTGTTCGGCGATTTCGGCCAGTGACATATCTTCGCCAAAAGCCAGTTGCATTATCAGCTGCTGTTTTTCAGTAAGCAGATTGCCGTAATAATCAAATAATAAATTGTATTTCGTTTGTTTATCCAAAAAGCATCACCTGTAAAGCATTTTTACTTTACAGGTGATATTGTACTTGAGATCTTTATTTTTGTCAATACTGATCTGAAAAAATTTTCGCTGTCTAGGCCTCGGTCTGAGCTTCTACCAGCGGCTCTTCACCGCAGTAACGTTTGCGCAGCAGCGGCTTCTCGATCTTTCCGGTCGGATTTCGCGGAACATCCGCAAATATTATACGGCGCGGGCGTTTATAACGCGGCAATCCGAGACAGAAATGATCGATCTCCTCTTCGGTACAGCTCACACCCGGCTTCAGTTCAATAATAGCAGCTGCGATCTCTCCAAGACGCGGATGAGGTAAACCGATCACCGCAACATCTTTGATCTTGTCACAGCTTCTCAGATAATCCTCGATCTGTACCGGATAAATATTTTCACCGCCTGTGATAACCACATCCTTTTTGCGGTCGACCAGAAATATAAATCCGTCCTCGTCCTGACGGGCCATATCACCGGTGTACAGCCAGCCGTCCTTCAGCACTTCCGCCGTAGCTTCCGGATTTTTATAATAACACTGCATGACTCCGTCACCCTTAACAATCAGTTCGCCTACAGTGCCCTGTTCAACTTCGTTACCGTTTTCATCGACGATCTTGCACTGCCACATATAACCCGGTACTCCTATAGCACCTACCTTGTGAATATTTTCTACGCCCAAATGAACACATCCCGGCCCGATCGATTCGGATAATCCGTAATTCGTATCGTATTGATGGTTAGGGAAATATTTTTTCCAGCGCACTATCAGGCTGGGAGGAACCGGCTGAGCACCGATGTGCATAAGCCGCCACTGATCGAGTTTATAATCTTCGAGTCTGATCTCCCCGCTTTCGATAGCATCCAGAATATCCTGGGCCCATGGTACAAGCAGCCATACTATGGTTATTTTTTCTTCACTTATGGTTTGCATGATCCACTGAGGATTGATCCCGCGCAGCAGAACCGCCTTGCTGCCTGCCATCAGGCTGCCGAACCAATGCATTTTTGCGCCTGTATGATATAAAGGAGGCATACACAGAAAATTATCTTCTCTGTTCTGACCGTGATGCTTCTGTTCCGTACGGCAGGCACACATCAGACTCATATGAGTATGCAGAATGGCTTTAGGGAAGCCGGTCGTTCCGGAAGAAAAATAGATCGCAGCCTCATCCTCGTCCCGCAGATAGATCTGCGGCGGATTGGTCGAACAATGAGATGTCAGCTTGAAGTAACTTTCAGCAAAGCCGGGACAGTCGCTTCCTACATAAAACAGCTGGAAATCATCGGGCAGCTGATAATAAATCGATTCCACACGGCCTATAAACTCCGGGCCGAAGACTAATATGGATACGTCCGCCAAATCAAGACAATATTTTATTTCATCAGCAGTATAACGGTAATTGAGCGGCACCACCAAAGCGCCTGTCTTCAGAATACCGAAATAGATCGGCAACCATTCGATGCCGTTCATCATCAAAATCGCTACCTTATCACCTCGCTGCACACCTTTCAACAATAAAAGATTTGCAAAGCGATTAGCTTTTTCATCAAATTCCTTCCAGGTCAT
>JAZPYJ010000142.1:0-7810 GCA_045544075.1 Thermoanaerobacteraceae bacterium | reverse complement strand
CCTCATCCAGTTCTGGCAGCTCGTCAAGGCCGGACAGTCCGAACGTGCTCAAGAATAAATCTGTTGTACCGTAAACTATCGGTTTTCCAAGTGTGTCTAATTTCCCCTGCTCTGCGATCAATTGTTTCTGCAGAAGGGAAGAAAGTATCCTTTCACACTTTATACCTCGGACCGCTTCGATTTCCGATCTGGTGACCGGTTGCTTGTAAGCAATTATCGCAAGTGTTTCCAGAGCAGCCTTGGATAGAGAATACTTTTCCTCCGGCTGAAGAAAATCAGCCACATAACCGGCGATCTCCGGCTTTGTTACCAGACGCCAACCATTTTCACGCTCAGCCAGCATCAGCCCCCGTTCAGGATCATTTGCATAATCATCAGCCAGATCATAGATGATATCTTTAATGAATGAACTGTCACAGGAAGTGATATTACTTAAAGTATCGATCGAAACAGCAGCGTCAGCAACGAAAAAGATTCCTTCCAGCACGGCTTTCAGCTTCTGTTCATCATCACGATCCCCTGATGATCCTTGTTTATGATAAGGATTTATATTATTCAACATGGCAATTACCATCAGCAGTGATCAGTAACTGATCAAATGCTTTTTCCTGCGTTACAATTACTTCTCCATCTTTAATCATTTCCAAAAGAGCTAAAAAAGTTACGATTATTTCATTACGGTCAGAACAATTATTTATCAGCAGCGCAAACGATAAATGTCCTGATTTCAAAAACAAAAGTTTTTTTATTTCCCAGATCTTATCACTGACTTTGTATTCCTCATGCTTGATATTATTGAAATGATCACGGACTTCCGACGCATCGTCTTTTGACTTTCTTCGGATAACATCATTGAATGCCTTTAGCAGTAACTTATAAGATGTTTTTTTAATGATCGGCCAATGTTCGTTATCGTCATTTTCGATATTACCGGTCAGCCATTCTTTAAAATATTCATCATGACCGGACGTTGCAATGCCGCCTTCAAAACATCTCCAGTCATTGAGCTGTCTGCTTTGAAACATTTCGGCTAACAGCTGATATTTCTGATACTGCAGTATGTTTTCAACCAGCTCTTGTCTTGGATCCGCCGATTCATTTTCATCTTCTTCCTCAGGCTGCTGCTTTTGCTTGGGAAGAAGCATTCTGGCTTTGATAGCCAGTAGATTTGCAGCCATAACAAGAAATTCCGATGTTATCTCCATATCCAATCGCTGCATGGTTTGCAGATAACGCAGATATTCTTCTACTAGATTACTTATCGGAATATCATAAATATCTATTTTATGCTTGTTTATCAGGTGAAGAAGCAGATCCATCGGCCCTTCAAAAACAGGCAGTTTTATATTATAACTCACTGTTTCAACTCCGGAAAATAATTAATAACCGATACCGTTTTCTCAGATCGCCATTGCATCTCTTACTTCAGCCAGTGTAGCTGAAGCTTTTTCTCTTGCTTTATCAGCTCCGCAGGCAATTATTTCTTCCAGATAATCAGGCTTGTTTTCCAATGCGGCTCTTTTTTCCCGATACGGCTCCAGCATAGCATTCATTATCTTGGCAAGTTTCTTTTTACAGGCAACACAGCCTATCTGTCCCTTACGGCACTGTTCGCGTATATCTTCAGCCTCATTCTGATTATATACGCCATGATAGACGGAAACGACACATATTTCAGGATGACCTGGATCATCTTTGCGGATACGGCCGGGGTCAGTAATCATCATTTTAGTCTGAGCATTAATTTCTTCAGCACCGGAGCAGATCGAGATGTAGTTATTATAGCTCTTGCTCATTTTGCGATTATCCACGCCGGGCAGCAAAGCTGTTTTTGACAGTAATGCCTGAGGCTCGGGAAATACATCACCATATAAATAATTGAATCTGCGGGCAACTTCTCTGCATAATTCAAGATGAGGAAGCTGGTCTTCACCGACAGGTACCGCTGCTGCTTTATAAACCAGTATATCCGCCGCCATCAGCAATGGATAGCCCAGAAAGCCATACATATTGATATCTTTTCCCTGCCCGCTCAGCTGATTTATCTGATCTTTGTAAGTAGGTACTCTTTCCAGCCAGGAAAGAGGTGTGATCATTGAAAAAAGCAAATGCAGTTCAGCGTGTTCTTTAACATCAGACTGAACAAAGATCACGCTCTTTTCCGGATCCAGGCCGACACTCAGCCAATCGATGAGCATCTCTCTTTTATTATCTTTGATCTTTTCAGTATCACTGAATGATGTAGTCAACGCATGCCAATCTGTAATTGAATAATAGCATTTATACTGTTCCTGCAGCCGGACCCAATTATCCAGCACGCTCAAATGACCGATATGCAGCTTGCCGGTCGGCCGCATTCCGCTAAGTATAATCCCTTTGTTCTCCATAATTCTGTCTCACCATTCTTTCTGTGTAGTAATTGCTTTGTTATATTATTATAATATTAAAATTAAAATAATCGATCCGGAAAATCACTAAATTCCCTGAATGAGTGACGCCAGTCCATAAGCCAGCGATAATAATCCGCTGCGCATCGGATCTATCAGATAAAACAGCAGCTTACCCAAAACTCCTGTCAGGAGCAAAATCAATAAAATAATCGTGCCGTATTTCTCCATCCCGTAGACCCAACCGCTTTTTTGAGGAAACAGGCTGGCAAAAACTTTTGATCCATCCAAAGGAGGCACCGGCAATAAATTGAAAACCGCCAAAACTATATTTATTGAAACAAGCTGATAAACAATATTCAGAGCGTAGTAACTGAATGTTGAATCTCCGTTCAGCACTCCGAAGCCCAAAAGCAATCCCAGAACCACTGAAAAAAGGACTGCCATGATCACATTGGAAACAGGGCCCGCCAATGCCACTTTTAACATGCCTTTCCGTCTATCCCCCTGAAAATTCATAGGATTAACGGGAACTGGCTTAGCCCAGCCAAATCCGACCAAAAACAACAGTATCATTCCTACAGGATCAATGTGCTTTAGAGGATTGATCGTAAGTCTGCCTGAATCTTTGGCAGTATAATCGCCCAGATTGTAAGCAGCATAACCGTGAGCCGCTTCATGAAACGTCAGACCTATAATGACTGCAGGCAATAGAATAATTATTTCCTGCACACTAGGCAGGTTCAACAGATCCATATCCTATCCTTTCAATGAAAAATATAAATATAATAATACTGAAGATTGTAGTATTTAAATATTATATCATATAATAGCCATAAACATCAATTATATATTATAAAATCCCTTTTTATGACTTATGATCTCATGCAGAAGTTCCAATTCTTCCTCTCGGCTGTTGACCTGTCCGTTCAAATGAGCTTCCATGATCTCACGCAGGATCAATCTGAATTCTCTGCCCGGCGTTAATCCGGCAGCGATAAGATCCCCGCCGTCTATGGCCAGTTTAATATTACGCCCTTCATTAATATACCATCTTATACGATTCCTTACGATTTCCCGACGTCCCATAGTTTCGGCAACGACAGCTATAAACGGCAGTGCTTCCAACGGCAGTGCCTGCAGCAGCTGATATACTTCACTGTTAAGTATAATATTGGAGTTGACTGATAAACGCCGCACAGTATAAGTCCAGTTTGCCCAGCTGTCCTGCAAAGCGATTTTTTCATACCGGGTGAAATAATCACGTTTTATCAGGCGCTGCAGATTCTCCCCGCTGCAGCAGCTGCTTAAAGGTATGAGCAAGTACAGCCATTCATGGTCCAAAGGCAGATTATAATCTTTAAATTCCAAGCGTTTGAGCTGTACCATTAACAGAAGCTGCTTGGCCTGATCATCAAATGGGATCTCCGGCAGCAATCGCTGCCAGATGCCAAAATAATTCAGACGTTCAATAATATTGGCAGCCTTGCTTTCCTTCATGATCAAAAGCAATTCATGCCTTACCCGTCCTGATGAAAGCTCTTCCAGCATATTCCGGGCCAAAGCTTCCCTCAGCAAAGCTTCAGTTTGATCTTCCAGATAAAAATCATATCGTTTCTCAAATCGTATGGCCCGCAAAATACGTGTAGGATCCTCAATAAAGCTCTTATCATGCAAAATACGGATTTTGCCGGAATGAAGATCCATCTGCCCTCCATAATAATCGATAACCCGACCGAATGAATCATTATTCAATGAAATAGCCATAGCATTGATAGTATAATCGCGTCTGTACAGGTCCTGCTTCAATGAAGACGTTTCCACTTCGGGCAGCGCAGCAGGAAACTGATAGTATTCCATCCGGGCTGTTACTATATCGATGCTAAGACCGCTGGGCAGAGATATCTTGGCAGTTTTGAATCGTTCATGGCGCAGTAAATGTCCGTGCATTTTTTCTGATACAAGTTCTGCCAGTTTTTCTGCATCCCCTTCTACGACCATGTCGATATCATCATTGGGCGTATTCAGTAATAAATCCCTTACGATCCCGCCAACCAGATATATTTTCATGCCATTGGAATTTGCCAGATCCCCTATAACAGAAAATACCTGACGATATTCAGAGCTTATGCTATCAGATTCCAGAACATTGATCTGTTCTTCAATAGTATTTTCAGGTATTTTGAACAATTGCCTGGTTCTGGTTTTAACTTCACCTCCGTGAAATAGTCCGACGATATCACTGCGGCTTATTATGCCCATCAATTTTCCGTCATAAACCACCGGTATACGGCCTATCTCTTTCTCGATCATTATCTGCTGGACTTCATGCAGCGGAAGATCAGGCGGAACAGTTATAACATCTTTGCTCATAAATCCTTTTACCGGAGCATGAGCAAGATCATGTTTTACAGCTTTTTCAATATCACGGCTGGATATGATCCCCACGAGACAATAATTGTCATCAACAACAGGCAGCCCTGAATGACCATAACGCATCATAGTTTTGCGTACATCCCTGACCGGCATGGATTCATTGACAGTTTTAACAGGGGAAGTCATAACATCGCTGGTGATCTGCGAGCTTGACAGCTGATTATTTTTCATTTTTTGTGGAATAATGCGTTTTAATTCCTCAAATTGCTGCTGAAAATCCGCATTTTTGATCACTGCCGCTGCAGCCAAAGGATGTCCTTTTCCGCCAAAATGCTCTATTACATTCAGTATATCGCTGTCTTTATCAAAGCTGCGGGCCACAAGATGCATCCGGTTTCCCATTTGGGCAAGGGCAAAAATAATATCCACGTTCTCTAAGCTGGTTATTTTTTTCAGAATTATCGGTATTCCGCCCACATAATCTGATGTAACGGCATTTGTGATCATAACTGACAAACCATTTACCTGAATGATCTCACTGTTTTTTAGAAACTGCCGCTGGAGCAAGCGCTGAGGTTCTGATAACGGACGGCCGAGAAACTCGGCGATCACGCTCATATTAGCACCATTATCCAGCAAAAATGCAGCTGCCCTCATGTCACGTGCTGTAGTAGTAGGATACAGCAAATTGCCTGTATCATCGTATATCCCCAACGCCATTACCGTTGCTTCTACAGACGAGATCCGCAGACGCAGCTCGATAATCCTTTCAATCAGCAGTGTTACTGCAGCTCCGACCTTTTCGCAATATATCTCATCAGCCTGAGGATTAATGCCGTCCGTATCGTGATGATCAAACACAGTTACCGGTACTCCATTATCAAGCAGCTCGGCGACCTTGCCTATACGATTCCGGTTCTGAGTATCAACTATGATCATTCTTTTAACTTTTTCTTTGTCGATCTGTTGCAATTTACTGATAGAAAAAGAACTTTTATAAAGAGATAAAAACTCTTTAACCATAAAGTTGACTTTGCCCGGCAAAACGATCGCCGATCCCGGATATAGTTTCTGAGCGGCTACCGCAGAAGCAAGGCCGTCAAAATCCGTATTATCATGTGTGGTAATCACTATCATTTTTATCACACCACCTTTGCCCTATAAAGCACAGACTATTCAATAGTTTATCGTTTTTCTGGCTAATTCACAGCACTTATGATATAATCGATAAAAACAACATTTAAGGAGTTTAATATATGAATAATAATACCACAAAATTAAAGGAATATAAACACTTATTTTGGGTGATCCTTCTCATTACAACATGTATGATGCTATGTGCCTGCAATAAAACAGAGTCTGATGAGCCTCAGTCTTCCATTCCGCTTGATTCAGCTGAAATAATAAACCATTTCAACACCAAAATGTCTGCTTTGCAGGAATCCATACCTGATCTGAATATGCTGCAGGCAGACATCGAAAGTCAAGCGGATTACAATTCTGAAACTGCACCATTTGTTGTTTTTTTCTCTATCTGCGATACTGAAAGCAGAGCCAAAGTCGTTCACGGTACGGCACAAACACTCAACGATGCCTGGAAAAACGCTTCACAGGCTGCCCGAAAAATAATACAAAACAAACAGATCGATCCTGTATGGCTGAAAGTTGATATTGTCAGCGGCTGCTCTCAATCTGATCAGGAACTGCTCAAAAAAATGGTTGAACCCTGTTACGATGAAATGTTCAGAATGGGAATATCTTTTGACGATGAATATTCTATATCTCTGCTGGAAGCAGAGATAAACGGCAATAAATTGATCGATTATGATAACGATATACTTGATCTGGAAACCATCAATGAATATCTTGAGCAATATGATCTGGAATTAAATAAAATACCGGATCATTTCCTGCTGTTCACATGCCGCAGCTGGCTCTGTGATGAGGGCTGTTCTGTTTATGAATTGAATGATGACCTGTCTAATTACGGCAGAAGAAAGATCGATCAGATCGATAAGGATTACTGTCGGGAAATCATTGATTCCGCGACAGGCTATCTCGCTGATATGCAGAAAGAAGACGGTTCTTTTCTTTACGGGTATTATCCTACTTATGATCGAGAATTGAAAGACTACAACATATTGCGTCATATAGCCTCGATATGGAGTTTACTGAATTATTATCAACAGAAACCAAGTGAAGAATTAAAAGCCCAAATAGAATCAGGTATAGATTACGCTTTGGATACCAGTCTCGAATATAAGGATGATCAAACTGCTTTTATCATTGAGCATAAAAGCGATGAAGTTAAACTCGGCGGCAACGGACTGGCTGTGATCATTCTATCGGTTTATATGGACGTGTTCGATACCGACCAGTATAAAGATATTTGCTGTGCATTGGGCAATGGAATATTGGCCATGATGGATCAGAACAGCGGCGAGTTTTATCATGTGCTCAATTATCCTGATTATTCCGATAAAGAAGCTTTCCGCACGGTTTATTATGACGGCGAGGCAACTTTTGCATTATGCCGTTTGTACGGTATGACCAAGGATAAAAAATGGCTCAGCGCCGCTCAGTCTGCTGTCGATCATTTTATAGCAGATGACTATACTCAATATCGCGATCATTGGGTCGCCTATTCCCTTAATGAAATCACAAAATATGTCCCCAGTGAAGAATATTTTACTTTTGCTCTGCAGAATGTTCAGAACAACATTAAACAAATTCATGATCAGAAAACTACCTGGCATACTTACATGGAGCTTTTGATGGCTTCCTTTGAACTATATGACCGTCTAATCACCAGCGGAAATGATGTTGAGTATTTAAATCAGTTCGATGCAGCGTATTTCATCGATACTATATTCTATCGGGCCGATTACATGCTGAACGGTTTCGGGTATCCTGAATATGTAATGTATCTCAAAGTCCCCAAACATTATAAAGGCGGATTTTTTATCCGGCATGATGGTTATAGGATACGCATCGATGATCTGGAGCATTTTCTTGGCGGATACTATAAATTTTATACTAATTATGAT
>JAZPYJ010000141.1:0-3070 GCA_045544075.1 Thermoanaerobacteraceae bacterium | reverse complement strand
ATTATAGGCATCATAAGGTATCAATCTATTTTTCGCGTAATCATCGGCATTTTGCTCGTCCTCCTCGGAAATACCTTCGGATTTTGAGATATGCCCATAAACGATATGCGCGATTTCGTGAAAGAAACTGAACCAAAAACGATCAGCATCCTTACCGCGAACTGTTAAACCTAAAACGATTTTTGCTCCGTCCCAGAAAGTAGCTCCATGCAGAAAAGATCCGCTGAAATGAGGCAAAAATACTATAGCTATTCCGCACGCGGCGAGCTGACGGCGCAGTTCCGGACAAAATTCTTCCGGATCCTGCATGGTCATTCTGCGAATAGCGGGGATCAGATCATCTATCCCGGCAATATTGCTTGGAGCGGTATTAATAGCTCTTGCCTCTAATTTTGCTTTCTGAGCCCAGGCGAGCAGAGCGTAGTCAGTTTTAGCACCTTCACCTAACTTTCGATAGGCAATGTTTGGTATCAAGGGCTCTTTTAAAAGCCCCAGATGAACGACCTCAAAAAATTTTCTGGCATTAAAGACTCTCTCTTCGGGTTTTCGTGTTTGTTCCACCCAGTTGTTTTTAGCCATCTCGTTATAAGGAAGTTCTTTTACGATCTTAATATCTTCCTCCATTTCGTTTTCTGCCTGGACTTTCAGAAGTTTTTCGCGGTAAATACTTTCGAGATTGCTCCAGAATTGTGCGGGAATGCCGAGCACCAATTCCAAACGCACCGCAACGTCAGGAGTTAAGCGAACTTCACCGTTGATGAGCTTGCTAATATGCTTCTCAGACATATCCATTCTGGAAGCAAATTCTTTCTGACTCATACCACGGTCAACAAGCTGCTCTTTAATCGTCGCACCGGGCGGGATAGCAATAGTGGTTTTGCTTCTCATCATAGAAATTCCTCCTTTCGTTTCTCAATGATAGTCAATGATCTCAATAATAGTAACTATCTGGATCTCTGAGTCTTTTTTCTTAAAAACCAGTCTATAAGGGTGTACTAGATCAACAGCATATTGATTTTTTCTATCCCCCTGAAGCAGGTGGCAGCGACCGATGCGAAATCGTATCATAAATTCAACATTAGGTGCTGATCTTATTTCATCGATACGCTGCTGAATTTTATCAGCCATCTCCGGACCGTATTGTTTTCTTGCCGCAGAAGCATCTGTACACACCTTTTCGATCCTTGTGTTTTTGAACTTAATCTCCAGCATGCTGTTGTGCCTTTCCCTTTGGAATTAACCTCAGAGGTTAATTTTATTATAATTGATAACAAATCAATAGTCAATATAATAAACAAGTATACTAATAAAAGTTTAAAACCAGCTTCTCAAATTTTTCTTGACGGATTATCTTATCCGTGATATTATGTGTTTACGGTGATAATCGTGGTGATAAAGTTCTGAAAAACCACTTCAAATCTTTAAAATTGACTTTAAACTTTTAAAGTAGTTTATGCATCACGAAGCCAGTATTTACAAGGCTCTGCGCATCGAAGCGAGGCGCCGTCAGGGCTCCCGAAAAAAGGCTTTGTTCGGGTTCAAATCCTGGTGGGCCCACCACTTTGCGGCCCCTTGGTCAAGCGGCCTAAGACACCGCCCTTTCACGGCGGTAACACGAGTTCGAATCTCGTAGGGGTCACCATATTTCTTCAATAATCCGAACCGGTCTTTAGAATATATGGTTCGGATTGATTGTTTTCATGATATTAAAAGTTAATGGCAGCGGCGGAGATAAGATATCTTCGTGCAACAAAAGAGGTAGCGATATATGACTAAAGATAAAAATGTAAATACTGCGGCTGACTTTGCAGCGGATATGCTTGCAGAGGGCACGGTATCTGTACCGGTGATCTTACTGAAAAATTATTATAGAATGGGTCTCAGTGATGGTCAATTATTGCTGCTGTTGCATATTCAGTATTATATTAATAAAAGCAGAGAAATTCCTGATACAGATAAATTGGCGGAATACTGCGGCAAAACGGCGATACAGATCAGTGAGATGCTGCAGTCTTTGCAGCAGGATGGTTTTCTGGAAGAACGGGATGTTTATCAGGCGGGAAATGATACTGTCTGTCAACAATATTCCCTTGCTCCGCTTTATGATAAAATATCTGAATTATGGGCCCAAAAACGTATCGAAGATACAAAAAAGATCGACCAGATAAAAGCCCTGCAGTCAGAAATACAGAAAAAGATCTTTACGCCTGAATTATCTCGCTTGGTCGTGTGCTTTGAAAATGAATTTGGCAGACCGCTGACTCCTATTGAATTTGAGCAGGTAGGGATTTGGCTGGATAAGGGTTATTCCGAAGAATTGATCAAGGAAGCCTTGCGGCAGTCGGTACTGCGCGGAGTATATAAGTTGAAATATGTAGATGGTATCCTGCTTGACTGGGAAAACAATAATATCCATACTGTGCAGCAGGCACGGCAGGAAGAGCAGGAATTCCGGCGCCGGCGCGGCAATGAAAATCATAACGAAAAGAGCGATAAACGCAGGAACAGCAAAGATAAACAGTTAACTCCCGAAGAAAAAAAGAGAAAAGAACTGATCCGTTCTCTGTATGAAAATTAGGAGTGACAGCAAATGACCGAAAAGTATAAATGCAAGCTTTGTCTTGATCGTGGATTTGTATTGCGCGATGATATTGCTTATCCCTGCTCCTGCCGGAAACAAAGGAATCTGGAGAATATTTTTCGGAATTCACGTCTCAGTCCATGCATGCGTGATATTAGTTTTGAAGATTTCAAAACAGATTATTACAGCAGTGCCATGCGGGAAGGCATGAATATGAGCGATAGAGATTCAGCTAAGCTTGTATTGAACAGTGCCCGTGAATTCTGCAGAAACTTCATTCAGGATCAGCATACTGAAGGACTTTTGATCACTGGTAACGTCGGTTCGGGCAAAACCATGCTGGCGATTTGCATTGCCAATGAACTTATGAACAAAGGATTTGAGGTTTTGTTTCTTAATGTTCCGGATTTGCTGGAAGACCTGCGGGCAAGCTATAATGATAATTCTGAGCGTTCCGAACAGGAATTGATGGATGCTGCGAGGCAGGTG
>JAZPYJ010000140.1:0-3084 GCA_045544075.1 Thermoanaerobacteraceae bacterium | reverse complement strand
ATCAATAAACAAATGCCTGCCTATAAATATATCAAAAACATTTTAATAACTGAAGCTCCTCTCATTAAAACAACGACCCAAAAAATAAAGCGTCAGGAAGAAATGAAGATCATTAATATGGGCAGTATTGTTTAAATAAAGCGAAAGCAGAACCAAATTATTTGATTCTTTTGCTTGACATGACGATATGTCCGTTGTATCAGTTCGATATCGAAGAGAATATCATTTAAAGCCGTATCTTTTTTTGATCCGGCTTTTTGATTTGTTGACAAAGAACAGTAAATTTGATATCTTTCATGATGGAAAATGTTTTGTGTTTGAAGGTGTACTAATTGTCTATAATTCAGGTCAATAGTTTAAGTAAATCATTCGGAGCCCATCAGATTTTTCATAATGTCAGTTTTCAAATAGAAGATCATGAAAAAGTAGCATTGATCGGTCCAAACGGCAGCGGGAAAACTACATTGCTGAAATGCCTGACGGGAGAAGAAAACTATGACGCCGGTAAGATAAATATATCAAATAATATTAAGCTGGGTTATTTACAGCAGATTCTTACTTTTCCGCCGGGCACCAGTTTCATGTCTGTGATGCTGGAATCGTTCAGGGACGTATATGAAATGCGCAGTCAGATGGATATGCTGCTGGATATAATGAGCGCAACTGATGCGGATGATGAATTGGATAAGATCATGAAGAGATATTCAGCTCTTTGCGAATCTTATGAAAATATGGGCGGTTATTCAACTGAGGCAATGATCCGCCGCATTTCAGCCGGCTTAGGGTTTCATCCTTCGGATTTTGAGCGGGATATTAATAGTTTCAGCGGCGGAGAAAAAACCCGTGCCAGTCTGGCCAGAGTTTTAGTACGGCCGCCGAATATTCTATTACTGGATGAACCGACCAATCATTTGGATATAGAGGCGATGGAATGGCTGGAAAGCTTTTTGAGATCGTTTAACGGTGCACTGATAATAATATCTCATGACCGGTATTTTCTGGATTCCATTTCTTCAAGAACTTTGGAATTATCGGCAGGTGTATTGAAATCATATCCCGGTAATTACTCAACATTTTTGAATTTGAAAGCAGAAGAAAAGCTGACTTTGCAGCGTGAATATACGAAACAGCAGAAAATAATCCAACAGACCGAAGAATATATTGAAAAATATAAAGCAGGCATTAAATCTAAACAAGCAAGAGGCAGACAAAGCCGGTTAAATCGTATGCCCCGTTTGGAAAAACCGGTCCAGGAACGCAGCCTGCATTTGGCAGAGCATAAAATTAATGTTAAGACCAGCGGCGATCTGGTTCTGGATATTAATGATCTAGGGTTTGGTTATAATGGAACCGATGAGATTTTGCATGGCGTTCAGCTGACAATTCACAAAAAAGAAAAAGTATGTTTGATCGGAGCTAACGGCTGCGGTAAATCAACTGTTCTTAAACTGGTGATGGGAATGCTGCAGCCTGATGCTGGTTCCATAAGGATCGGATCAAGAGTTGAGCGAGGATATTTTGATCAGCAGCATGCAGATCTTCATCCGGAATTGACTGTTTTGGAAGAGATAACTCAGTGTTTTGACATCAATGAGGGCGAGGCACGCAATAAACTTGCTGCTTTCCTGTTCAGAAATGATGATGTATATAAAAATATAAGCAGTTTAAGCGGCGGTGAACAGGGACGACTTGCATTCCTGAAACTGCTTCTTTCTGATGCTAATTTCTTAGTGTTGGATGAACCGACCAATCATCTTGATATCTCTTCCAAAGAAATCATTGAGGAATTTCTGGCTGACTATGGCGGAACTATACTGGCGGTGTCGCATGACAGATATTTTCTTGATAAAATTGCGACAAGAATAATCGAACTTAATGACGGATGTCTGTATAATTATGATGGCAACTACTCATATTACAAAGATGTTAGGGAAAAGCTTCAGGGGAAAAATAAAGAAAACGAAATAAAAAAAGAATCAGCCAAAAAAAGTTATAAAGATCAAAAAAGCAGGTCTGTCAATAATAAACCTCGAATTAATAAAGTTAAGGTAAAAAAAGATATTGCCGAGTTGGAACAATCAATAGAAATAAAGGAAAAGAGGATGACAGAAATATCTGCTTTGCTTGCAGATGCAGAGAATTATAAACAGGATCAGGGTATCAAAGAACTGATAAGCGAGTACAATGAATTGGAAATAACTATTCCGGAATTATATGGAGAGTGGGAGAGATTATCCGATCTGCTTGCGGAATGATATCGCAGAAATACCGGTGATCTCATGAAATATGAAGGGAGAGTGTTCTGTTGGAACAGGTACGGCGTGTATATGTTGAAAAAAGAAAAGGGTTTCAAACTGCTGCGGATATACTGTACGGCACTCTGAAAAATATTCTGGGAATAACAGGGCTGACCGGAATCAGAATAATCAATCGTTATGATATTTCCGGTGTAGATGATGAAGAGTATCAGCAGGCATGTGCGAATGTTTTTTCCGAACCCAATCAGGATGTTTTATATCATGAATCTTTTCCGGCACCGGACAATGGCAAAATGTTTGCTGTGGAATACTTACCCGGACAGTATGATCAAACGGCTGATTCGGCAGCTCAATGCATTCAGATACTGACACAGAAAGAAAAGCCGCTTGTCCATTCGGCCAAAGTCATAGTTGCTATGGGAAACATCAGTGATGATGATTTTGATCGAATCAAATCCTATTATATTAATAGTGTTGATTCCAGAGAGGCTGCCTGGGATAAGCCGGACAGTCTTAAAGTTATCGTTGATACAGTGCCTGATGTCCCTGTTTTAACCGGATTCAATTCGATGGATCAAAAGGCAAGTGAAGAATTCAGCAATCAGTATGGTCTGGCCATGAGCCTGGAGGATCTCGCGTTTTGTCAGGAATACTTCAATTCCCTGCAAAGAGAACCAACATTGACTGAGATCAAGGTTATTGATACGTATTGGTCTGATCACTGCCGTCACACTACATTTTTCACAAAGATCGACGATGTAACGTTTGATAACGGTCAGTTGTCTAAACCGATAGAAAAAGCATATAATCGATATCTGAGTATAAG
>JAZPYJ010000139.1:0-3407 GCA_045544075.1 Thermoanaerobacteraceae bacterium | reverse complement strand
TATGAAACGATACAACTAATTATTAATCAACAAAAGATAGAGCCTGCTCAAGATCTGCAATAATATCCTCCGCAGCCTCCAGTCCGCAAGAAAGTCTGATAAGATCAGGCGCAACCCCTGCTGCTTTGAGTTCTTCATCATTCATCTGCCGATGAGTAGCATTGGCAGGATGCAGACAGCATGTTTGTGAATCAGCCACATGGGTCTCAATACTAGCTAAACGAAGATTTTTCATGAGTACTTCCGCCGCTTTGCGCCCGCCGCGCACTCCAAAGGATACTACACCGCAGGAACCATTAGGAAGATATTTCTGTCCGCGTTCATAATACTTATCTCCGGGCAATCCGCAATAAGTTATCCACGGGATTTTATCCTGCGCAGCCAAAAACTCAGCAACTTTTTGACCATTCTCGCAGTGACGCTGCATACGCACTGAAAGACTTTCCAATCCTAAATTGATATAATAGGCATTCTGCGGCGACTGGATCGAACCGAAGTCACGCATCAGCTGAGCGGTCGCTTTGGTTATAAAAGCTCCTTCCAGGCCAAATCGTTCGGTATAAGTTACACCATGATAGCTTTCGTCAGGTGTACACAATCCCGGAAATCTATCAGGATATCTGGTCCAGTCAAATTTTCCGCTGTCTACTATCGCACCGCCGACACTGCTTCCGTGACCATCAATATATTTGGTAGTTGAATGAATAACAATATCAGCTCCCCATTCAAAAGGCCGGCAATTGATCGGAGTAGCAAATGTGTTATCTATGATCAGCGGTACCCCATGCCTATGAGCTGCAGCAGCAAACTGCTCAATATCCAGAACGCTCAGAGCAGGATTAGCAATCGTTTCTCCAAAAACAGCCTTTGTATTGGGACGAAACGCCGCTTCCAGCTCTTCATCAGTACAGTCGGGACTGACAAAAGTAAAATCGATACCCATGCGCTTCATAGTAACTGCCATCAGATTATAGCTTCCGCCGTAAATAGCCGATGAACTGACTACATGATCACCGCAGGAAGCGATATTGAAAATACTGTAAAAAGTCGCAGCCTGTCCTGCTGAAGTCAGCATTGCAGCAGTTCCGCCTTCCAAAGCTGCTATTTTAGCTGCTACGTAATCATTGGTCGGATTCTGCAGTCTTGTATAGAAATAGCCGCTGGCTTCCAGATCGAACAGCTTGCCCATGTCTTCACTGGTATCATATTTAAATGTTGTGCTTTGATAAATAGGCATTTGCCTGGGTTCACCGTTCTTAGGAAAATATCCGGAATGCAGGCATAGCGTATCCCGCTTATATTCACTCACCTTTACATCTTTCCTTTCTGCAGCTGTAGATATTAAACCGATTTAATTATCATACAGCATTTTCGATCAACCAAAGATCTGAACATAATTCCCCAGACTAGCAAGAGTTTCAGATTCATTATTATCAGCATCATAAGTTCTGACCTGTAAATTTGAATAACTGAGATTGTTGGCAAACTGTTCATCATTTACTTGACAATGTTCCAATTTAATAGCCTTTGTTTTACGGAATCCATCTACCGGAATTATTTCATCTTTTTCATAAGCTTCTCTGATTTGAGCATGTGATAATCTGGTCATTTGATCATCCCTTTCTTTAAAATAAAAAATAAAATAAATTTTTTCGTCTTTATCGGCAGCTGATAGATATCAGCCAGCTATTAATATATATTTTAACATTTTTTTCAAACATAATCAATAATATTTTTTACAGACCATACTTTATACACTTTGTAATATTATTATAATAAATATATAATTTGATTAATCCATCTGTTTATCTGATAACGGCCGCAAATCAGTAATCACAGCACCGTTCATCAGCCCTATTCCCTCTGTATGATACGTTGAAGAAGCGCTGTAAAAAAGATAATACCTGCCATTTTCCCATAACAGCGAGCTCCTGTAAATTCCGCGATTGTCCCAGAGATCAGTCCCGAGCGTCGGCTTAAGAATCGTGACAGCCCTGGTGTAATTGCTATTATCTTCAGACCAGCTGTAATACAGATCCATATTCTCACGATAGCGCCATTCAGTATATGCACTGATAAGCATTTCATATCCTTTTTCAGTAGTTATAACATCTATATGCCAGGTATGCAAGCTATCATCCTCATAGTTTATTTCAATTAAACGCACGGGCTGCCAGTTGATCAGATCATTGCTTTCGGTATAAGCCAGCCGGCGATTCTTCTGTACATACCAGAGCTTATATCTGCCGTCTTCATACATTACAGCAGGACTGAGATAATCCTGCAGTGATCGTGTCGCAGTCAGCACTTTCTGCCTGTTGCTCCATGTCAGACCATCATCTGAAATCGACCGATAAATGATCACCTGATCTTTCAGATCATTCACGTAGCGCCACCAGATCTCCAACTGATCTGTATCACTGTTGTACAAAATATGAGGATCGGAATTATATATCTTTTTCCATAAATAATCCTCCGGAATATCTGCTATGGGATTGCTGAAACCTGGTTGTTCTTCCCAATGCAGCATATCATTGCTGACCAGCAAATGCGGATTTTCATATTTCTCGTTGCTGTCCGGAAAAGGTGACCACACCAGCCAATAACGGTACCCATGCCACGGCCGGGCAAAGCTTATTACCTTCGGATGATAACCGTCATTATATCCATAGCTGTCAATAAGCAGCAGCCTTTTAGGCGCATTATATATATCCGAATCCGTATCAGCAGCAATATAATCTTCAGTCCCGTCAGATGAAATACGGGCTGTTTTCAAACGAAGCCAGGCAATAACAGTTTCAGCTTTGCTCCCGTCTTTGACTTTGTCGACAGCATTAGCCAAAGCATTGGTAAATCGAACATTAGTCTTATTTTCAATCGTGATTTCATTATATTGCTGATACTTACTTTCAATAAGATCGTTCAGGGCAATCTGCATATCCTGTACATCGATATGACCATACACTAAAAAAAATAATGTCAAAGCAAGTATTCCGCTTACAATATATCTCTTATATTTCAAACTCGATCACCATATCTTACTATAGTGTTATATTTAGCATATCAGTTGATACAATCAATAGTTCCGTTTGCTGAAAGCCTTTTCCATTTCCCGCTGGGCGTCTTTTTTTGCCTGACTTTCCCGTTTATCATATGCACGTTTTCCTCTGGCCAATGCCAATTCTACTTTTACTTTATCCCCCGAGAAATACAGCTTCAACGGAATTAAGGCCAGACCTTTTTCCCTAACCGTACCGAAAAGGCGCATTATCTCCCGTTTATGCATCAATAGCTTGCGGATTCGGGTCGGATCATGATTAAAACGATTGCCCATTTCATATTCATTTATATGAACATTATAAAGAAACAATTCACCGTTCTCAATTCTGGCAAAGCTGTCTTTCAGA
>JAZPYJ010000138.1:0-11720 GCA_045544075.1 Thermoanaerobacteraceae bacterium | reverse complement strand
GAAGAATTTGCCCGCGGTCTGGTAAATTACAGTTCAGAAGAGCTGCAGCTTATCAAAGGGCAAAAAAGTTCCAAGATCACACAAATTTTAGGATATAATGAATATGATGAAGCTATTCACCGCAATAATATGGTTGTAGAGCATTAGATGTTGTATATGGCAAATAATTAACAGGGGGAAGACAAAGATGCAAATACAGGATAAAGGAGCGGTTAAAATTGGAATAATGGGCGGAACTTTTGATCCCATTCATTACGGCCATTTAGTTACCGCGGAAGCAGCCCGTTTTGAATTTGGTCTGGAAAGGGTGATTTTTATCCCGGCCGCTACACCGCCGCATAAGCAAAAAAAGACTATCAGTGATTCAGAGCATCGCTATCGTATGGCTTCTCTGGCAGTGAATTCCAATCCTTTTTTCTCGGTTTCTGCTTTGGAGATCGAACGCGGAGGGTTATCATATACAGTAGATACATTGAAAACTTTACAGCAGATATATCCGCTGGCTAAACTATTTTTTATTACCGGTGCCGATGCAGTTCTGGAATTGCTGAACTGGCATGATGTAAATGAGTTGTTTTCACTTTGTCATTTTATTGCGGCAACTCGTCCGGGATATGATCTGGAGGATAAGCTAACAGCATGGCCTGAGGAAATGAGGCAGCATATCAGTACTTTTATGGTTCCGGCTCTGGCCATTTCATCGACCGATATCCGCGGCCGGGTGCAGGAACATAAGCCGATCAAATATCTGCTTCCTGAAGAAGTGGAACAATATATCTTCAGTAATAAATTATATCAATCATAAAAAAGGTGATATAGCATTCAAGAAGTAATCGATCAGATGATTTAAAAACGGACAGGTTAGTATCATTAATTTACATATTAAGCGAAGAGCTGAAAAAATATGAAGGAACAATTCAAAAATTACGATACACAGCTAAGAGCTGATCAGAATATAAAACCTACAGTCAATGATTCGCTTCGCCGGTTGATTTATGAGCGCTGGCATATCGATCTGACAGAAGCAGAGGAATGGCTTGCTGGTTTGCTTAAGCCTGCTCGTTTCCGGCATAGTGTAGGTGTCAGGCAAACTGCATTGCAGATGGCATTGCGTTTCGGCGTAGATGAAGATAAAGCATTATTAGCCGGGTTGCTGCATGATTGTGCGAAAAGCTTAAAGGATCATGATCTTTTGGAAATGGCAGAGAATCAGGGATGGCTGCTTAACTCATTGGAAAGAGAAGAACCTGGACTGCTGCACGCGAAAGCCGGAGCTGTCATGGCCAGCAGACGATATCCGCAGCTTGATGAAGAAATAATTGACGCTATTGCTTTACATACTTTTGGCGGAGAGCATATGAGCGATTTGGCAAAAATTATTTTTCTGGCAGATATGATAGAGCCGGGACGCAATTATCCCGAAGTTAATGAATTAAGAGAATTGGCTTTTTACAATGGTACGGAACGGGCGGATCTTGATCGCTGTCTGCTGCGGGCATATGATGCTACGATCATTTATCTGGTCGAAAGCGGTCGCAAGCTGCATCCGCAAACAATTGTTGCCCGTAATTATTTGCTTCAAAATAATGATTGCAATTAGTTTTGGTTAGGTTATAATATAAACAATATATAGTAAAAATGCATCTCAAATGTATCTGATATAATATCAGCAAAACGGTGTCGATATATGGAGGTCAGAATATGGCAGCATACAAACCGGAAGAAATTGTTTCTCTGATCAAAAAAGCAGCGTTATCCAAGAAAGCGTATGATGTAAGGGTTTTGGATATACGTGAAGTTTCCATTATCAGTGATTATTTCATTGTATTAAGCGGCAGCAACGTTAATCAGGTTAAAGCAATTGCCGAGAGCATTGAAGAAAAACTGGAGGAAAAAGATATCAGGGTCCTGCGGCGCGAAGGAATGCGGGAAGGGCAATGGATACTGCTGGATTATGGTGATGTCGTTGTTCACATTTTCCGGGAACAGGAACGTAATTTTTATAATATAGAACGTTTATGGGAAGGCGCTATCGCTGTTGCG
This sequence comes from Thermoanaerobacteraceae bacterium, assembly GCA_045544075.1. Taxonomy (GTDB): domain Bacteria; phylum Bacillota; class JAZPYJ01; order JAZPYJ01; family JAZPYJ01; genus JAZPYJ01. Next base: position 9,677 of record JAZPYJ010000138.1, on the reverse strand, counting down.
GCTAAGGATGAAGCCGGACAGACTGAATAATAAATAGTAAAAATTATAAGCATGCTGAAACCAAAGGAACAGCGGCTTAAAACAGGCGGAGGATGTAATGAAATACGATTTTAATGTTATTGAACCAAAATGGCAGGAAAGATGGGAAAAGGAAGAAGCTTTCAAAGCCGAGGACTTCAGTGAAAAACCAAAATTTTATGCGTTGGTGGAATTTCCTTATCCAAGCGGAGCCGGAATGCATGTCGGCCATATCAAAGCATATGCCAGCCTGGAAGTTATATCGCGCAAGCGCAGGATGCAGGGTTATAATGTTTTGCTGCCAATAGGCTTTGATGCATTCGGATTGCCTACCGAGAATTATGCGATCAAGACGGGGACTCATCCGCGTGAAATAACCGACAGAAATATTGCTAAATTCACCAATCAGTTGAAAAAAGTCGGTTTTTCTTTTGACTGGTCACGTACTGTCGATACTACTGATGAAGATTATTATAAATGGACACAGTGGATCTTTTTGAAGATGTTTGAACATGGTTTGGTATTCCGCGATCAGGCACTGGTAAATTACTGTCCGTCATGTAAAGTAGTTCTTTCCAACGAAGACAGTCAGGGCGGTAAATGTGATATATGCCATAGCGACGTAGTGCAGAAATCAAAGATCGTTTGGTATCTGCGTATAACTGAATACGCTGATAAATTGCTGGACGGGTTGAAGGATGTGGATTATCCGGAAAATATCGCTCAGCAGCAGGTGAACTGGATAGGGAAATCTACAGGTGCTTTTGTCGATTTTAGAATAAGCGAGGGAAAAGATAAACTCCGGGTTTATACAACACGTCCGGATACCTTATTCGGGGTGACGTTTATGGTTATGGCTCCGGAGCATCCTTTGATCGATAAATACTCAGATCAGATAGTCAATATGGAAGAAGTTAATGCATATCGGGATATTTGCGCAAAAAAGACTGAATTTGAACGTACACAGCTGGTTAAAGAAAAAACAGGGGTACGGCTGAATGGACTGACCGCTGTGAATCCTTTATCGGGTCAGCAAATCCCTATTTATATTGCCGATTACGTTATGATGGGGTATGGAACTGGAGCGATCATGGCGGTTCCTGCTCATGATCAGCGTGACTATGAATTCGCCCGCAAATTCGGAATCGATATCATAGAGGTAATAAAGGGCGGCGATATGAATGTTGAAGCTTATACCGGTGACGGGGAAATGATCAATTCAGGCTTTTTGAATGGATTGACAAATAAAAGGGAATCTATTGCCAGAGCCATAGAAGAATTGGTTAAATCAGGCGTTGGTGAAGCAGGGGTACAATATAAAATGAAGGATTGGGCATTCAATCGTCAACGCTACTGGGGCGAACCGATTCCGATAATTCATTGTCCTGAATGCGGTATGGTCGCAGTCCCGTATGATGAATTGCCTTTGCGTCTGCCTAAGGTAGAAAATTTTGAACCTGGTGCAGGCGGAGAATCGCCTTTGGCCAATATAGATTCATTTGTTAATTGCAACTGTCCCAAATGCGGAGGTCTTGCAAAAAGAGAAACTGATACTATGCCTCAGTGGGCAGGATCTTCCTGGTATTTTCTGCGTTATGTTGATCCTAATAATAATCAGGAATTGGCAGACATGGAAAAATTAAAATACTGGATGCCCGTAGACTGGTATAACGGCGGCATGGAACATGTCACGAGGCATATGATTTATTCACGGTTCTGGCATCATTTCCTTTATGATATCGGTGCGGTCAATACACCGGAGCCATATGCAAAACGATCTGCTCAGGGGTTGATCCTGGGACCTGACGGGGAAAAGATGAGCAAATCCAAAGGCAATGTAGTAGATCCTTTGGATATCGTTGATCAGTACGGTGCAGATGTGTTGCGTACTTACGTTTTATTTATGGGAGATTATGCATCGGCTGCCCCATGGAATGATAATTCAGTTAAAGGCTGCAAAAGATTTTTGGTACGCGTAGCTAATTTAATTGACATGGTCAAAGGGGAAGGCGTTACTCCTCAACTGGAGGTAGCTTTCAATAAAGCGATCAAAAAAGTAACTTTTGATATTGAGGAAATGAAGTTTAATACTGCCATTTCCTGTCTGATGAGTCTGCTGAATGACATTTTTGATCATGGATCTTTGACATCAGATGAATTAAAGATCTTTATCAAGTTGCTTTGCCCTGTCGCACCGCATATTTGTGAGGAGATCTGGGAACAGTTGGGAGAAGCAGGACTGCTTTCTTTGGCAGAATGGCCGCAGTATGACGAGTCAAAAACAATGGAGGAAACTATTGAGATAGCTATCCAGCTCAATGGTAAAGTTCGCGATAAAATAATAATTCCGGTTGATATGGCAGAAGAAGATATAAGGGCTGCAGCTTTGGCTGCCCCGAAAATTGCTGACATTGTCGCCGATAAAGAACTGCGTAAAGTAGTGGTAATTCCTAAGCGCCTGGTCAATATTGTCTTTTGATATGATAAGATGCGATTTAGAATTACCGGTCGGGGAGGTTGACGTTATTGACTTTGAAAGCCAGAGATGCTGTTTATAAGCTGCCTGAATATGTGCCCGGAAAATCTGTGCAAGAAGTTCAACAGGAATTTGGCCTGGATCATGTAATAAAATTGGCTTCCAACGAAAATCCTTTGGGCCCGTCATCAAAAGCGGTTAAAGCTTTGATATCGGCTGTTCAAACGATTAATATTTATCCTGACGGGAAGGCCGGTCTTTTGCGGGAAAAACTTGCTGACTTTTACGGCATGAAAGAACAGGAGATAGTTTTAGGCAACGGTTCAGATGAATTGATCCATTTATTAACATTTGCATTTCTGCGCACCGGTGACGAAGTGCTTATTGCCCATCCGAGTTTTGCAATGTACAAGATTTCGGTTGAAGCAGCCGGAGCCCGGGCGGTGCGGGTTGAACTTGACAGTGATCTGAAGATAGATCTCAATGCTTTGTCGGAAGCGCTGACTTCTAAAACCAGAATGGTCATTCTCTGTAATCCGAATAACCCTACCGGACTGATTCTGCATAAACAGGAAGTAAATGATTTTTTGTCCAAGCTGCCTGATGATGTTTTAACAGTATTTGATGAAGCCTATTACGAATTTGTGGAAGATACTGATTATGCCGATGGATTAAGTTTTCTGAAGAACGGAATAAACTGTGTTATCCTGAGAACGTTTTCCAAGGTTTACGGATTGGCAGGACTGCGTATCGGCTATATGCTGGCGAAACAGGAGATCTGTTCAGTAATGGAGCGGGTCCGCTCACCATTTAATGTTAATTCTTTGGCGCAGAAGGCTGCTGCCGCTGCTTTGGATGATCAGGAGCATGTAAAAAAAGTTTTGTTCAACAATCATGAACAGAAGTGTTACTTATATGAAGAACTTGCTAGGATGAAATTGACATGGCTTCCGAGTGAAAGCAATTTTATTTTTATCGACATCAGTTCGACCGGTTTAAGCGGCAAAGATATTTTTAATAGTTTGCTGCGCCGGGGAGTTATTATTCGTACCGGCTTTGATAAGCCTGACTGGATTCGAGTAACCGTTGGACTGCCGGAAGAAAACAGCTTGTTCATAAAAGAACTGGGAAGGTTGTTGAAAAACGGGTGATATAATGAGCAAAATTTGCGGCCGTATAAGTGTGCCTGGAGATAAATCGATAACCAACATAGCTTTGCTGCTCGGAGCCCTGGCTGAGGGCACAAGTATAATTGATGATATTCTGGTAAGTGCTGATACATTGGAAACGGTATCATGTCTGCGGATGTTAGGCGTAAAGGTCAGGCTGAATGGTACAACGGCTGAAGTAGATGGCTGCGGTCTAAATGGTCTTAAACAGCCCAAATTTATTTTACAAGCCGGGAATTCTGCTGCAACTGTGCGCCTGCTGACAGGAATACTGTCTGCTCAGAAGTTTGATTCTGCTATTTCTGGCGATGATTATTTACAAGTGTATCCGATGGGGAATTTTATCAAACCGTTGCGAATGATGGGAGCCAGGATAAGTGCTTCAGGTGATAAGCAAACGCTTCCTCTCAGATTTTCCGGCACAGAAGAAATTCATCCTATTAATTATAAGATTCCTCAGGATAATTCTCAGATCAAGTCAACTGTTATGTTGGCAGGATTATATGCTAAAGGGGAAACCGTTATCGAAGAGGCTATAGCTACAAGAGATCATACCGAGCGTATGCTTCGTGATTTTGGTGTTGATCTTAAGACAGAAGAGAATAAAATCATTTTAAATGGCGAGCAGCATTTGCAGGCACATTATATACGGGTGCCGGGTGATATATCGGCGGCTGCTTTTTTCCTGACTGCGGCAGTGTTAATGCCCGGATCGGTATTGACTGTCAATGATGTGGGAATAAATCCTACCCGTACGGGATTGCTTGATGTAATGAAAAGCATGGGAGCGGAACTGACGATTATTTCGCAGGCAGCTTACGGCAGTGAGCCTGTAGCAGAGCTGTTGATTACTTCGCCGGAAAGAAATGAAAAATCATCGGATCAGCCGAGGTTCCCTTTAAAAGCGATCAGCATTGATGAGACTATGATACCGCGATTATTGGATGAACTGCCGCTGGTAGCATTGCTGGCTGTGTTTGCTGAAGGGACAACTGAAATTCACGGAGCTGCCGAACTTCGCCATAAAAAATGTGATTGGCTGCATTATGTTGCAGAAGGTTTGCGCAGTTTGGGTGCTGATATCGAGGAATTAGCAGATGGATGGCGCATAGTCGGCACAGGAAGGCTGCATGGCGGCAATTTTTCTGTACAGCATGATCAAATATTAGCTTTGCTGGCTGAAGTAGCTGATTTGGTATCTGACGGTAAAGTGTCTATCGATGATCAGAATGGCGAAGATGTATCTTTTCCGGATTTTCATGCAGCATTGGAAAGGGTATTAGTATAGATTATTGAAATTGTAATTCAATATTAATAGTATTATATGATGAATTAAAATAATAATTCAAAAGGATATTTCGATTATTTGTCGAATAACAAAACAAGTTTGTCGATAGGGAGATGTCTGCGTGAGTAAGTCTATCAATATCGCGATCGATGGGCCTGCAGGTGCAGGGAAAAGCTCAGCGGCCCGGCTGATTGCAAAAGAGATGAACTATACTTATATAGATACCGGTGCGATGTATCGTGCTATAGCACTTCAGGTTATTCGTCAAGGCATAGATATTCATGATGAACAGCGCATGAAGAAGATGCTTTCAGAAATAAGTATAGACTTAGCTTATACAGAAGACGGACAACAGCAGATATTTCTTAATGGTGAGGATGTCAGTCTGGAGATCAGGAAGCCTGATGTCGGTAATCTGGCATCGCCAGTCTCTCAGATACCTTTAGTTCGGGAGATTCTTGTTCATTTACAAAAGCAGCTGGCTCTAAACGGCGGTGTAGTAATGGACGGCCGCGATATAGGCAGCAATGTTCTGCCAAATGCCGAATGCAAGATCTATTTAACGGCAGATGTAGCTGAAAGAGCAAGAAGGCGTTGGCTTGAGCTGCAGGCTAAAGGCAGTAATGCAACACTGGAGCAGGTTCAGGCAGATATCGAACAGCGGGATAAAAATGACTGTGAAAGGAAACTGAATCCTTTGGTAAAAGTCGCTGATGCTCATCTTATCGATTCAACGAATCTTTCTTTGGCGGAAGTTGTGCAGACTGTAGTCCGGTTAGCAAAGGCTGTGCTTGCTGAGCACGGAGAGAGGTGAAGAAGACCAATATCTATCATTCGGCAAAAGCTGCGGCTTTTATTACCAATCATTTCAGATTTTTTTAACCGGGAGCATATTTAGGATGAAAGTTTTGATAGCCGAACATTCCGGATTTTGTCAAGGGGTAAAAAGGGCAGTGGATATAGCTGATCAGTTGCTTTCTGACATAAAGCCCGGTCAGAATTGTTTCAGTTTAGGCCCGATAATTCATAACCCGCAGGTTGTTGATCAATTGGCGGCGAGAGGCCTGAAGGTAGTTAATGATCTTGAGATGCTGCGGCAGGATGATATAGTTCTGATTCGCTCTCACGGAGCCGGACCGAAGATTTGGGAGCAGGCTGCTGCAAAACAGATAAAAATTGTTGATGCGACATGTACATTTGTCAGACATGTTCAGCAAAAAGCCAGGGAATTAATTGATGCAGGCTATAAACTGGTCATAATTGGAGACAAAGATCATCCTGAGGTGATCGGTCTGCAGGGCTGGGCTCGTCATAAGGCTGTTGTAATTAATGAGCCGAGACAAATCAAAATGTATGATCTGAGCGGGAAAGTTGCCGTCATTGCACAGACGACTTATTCGTCCAAACAGTTTGATGAGCTGACCGGCTTAATAAAAGAGATCAATCCGTTGGTTTTGATAAAAAAAACAACCTGTCCCGCAACGGAGGAAAGACAATATTCTGCTGAGAAGCTGGCAGACCGGGTGGAAGCTATGGTAGTGATCGGAGGACGCAACAGCTCCAATACTGCCAAACTGACACAGCTTTGTAAAAAAGCAGGTGTGCCAACTTATCAAATAGAAACGGCTGGAGAGTTGCAGCCAAAATGGTTTAAAAATATTCAAGTAGCTGGAATAACAGCAGGTGCCTCTACACCTGACTGGATTATCGAGGGGGTCGTTGAAAGTATGAGTGAATTTAATGAATTTGAAGTCAACCAGGAAGAAATCGAACAGGAAGAAGTTGCTGCAGAAGCAACGGAACCAGCGGAACCACAAGAAGCAGAAGCTGAAGCAACTGCTGCAGAAGAACCGGTAGTTGAACCTGCGGAAGAAGATGAAGAATCTGTTGCTATGCTGCAGGCTCAGGAAATGGAAATCAAAACGCTGAATGAAGGCGATGTTATTACCGGAATAGTGGTAAAGATTTCAAACGATGAAGTATTGGTTGATATCGGAGCCAAATCTGAAGGAATTATTCCTGTCAAGGAATTATCTTCTTTTAATATTGCCTCACCAAATGATGTCGTAGCAGTTGGGGATGAGATTGAAGTTCTGGTTACCAAAGCCGAAGACGAAGACGGAAAAGTATGGCTGTCCAAAAAACGTGTTGATGCAAGAAAATTATGGATCAATATGGAAGAGAAAAAAGAAGCCGATGAGACCATTACAGGAACTGTTAAGGAACAGGTTAAAGGCGGATTGATTGTTGATGTAGGTCTGCGTGCTTTTCTGCCGGCTTCTCAGGTATCAGTAAAATATGTCGAAGATCTTGGAGAATATGTTGGACAGGAGATTCAGGTAAAAATAATCGAGATCGATAAAAACAAAAACAAACTTATCGTTTCCCGCAAAGCATTCCTGCAGGAAGAAGCAATGGCAAAACGAGAAGAGCTGCTTAATTCACTGGAAGTCGGACAGATAGTGGAAGGCGAAGTTAAACGCATTGCCAAATTCGGTGCTTTTATTGATCTTGGCGGAATCGACGGATTGCTGCATATTTCTGAAATGTCCTGGCATAGAATCGCTGATCCGAGTGAAGTAGTTTCGGTTGGTCAGAAACTGCAGGTCAAGATCCTGAAACTTGATCAGGAAAAAGAACGTATATCCCTGGGATTGAAACAGGTACTTCCAAATCCATGGGAAACAATTTTTGAACGTTACAACGAAGGAGACATTGTTGATGCCAAAGTTCTCAGAATGGCTTCCTTTGGAGTTTTTGTACAGCTTGAACCGGGAATTGAGGGGTTAGTTCACATTTCTCATTTGACAGATCATCATGTTGCAGAGTGTTCAGATGCAGTCAGCATCGGAGATGTTGTACGGGTTAAGATCCTCAGCATTATGCAGAGCGAAAAGAAAATGCGCCTGAGCATCAAAGAAGCTGTTCGCGAAGAAGGTCCAGCTCCTGAAACGGAAGCAATTGAATCTGATGCAGAAGAAGCTTCAGCGGAAGAGATTGCTCCGGAAGAAACCGCGGCAGCAGAACCAGTTGCAGAAGAAACGCCTGATTCAGACGAAGCTGAAGCTCCTGCCGCCGAAGAAGCAACTGAAGAGTAATCAATTTCATTGTTTGATTTGCGATAAATTATCTGAATGATATTGTCAGATTAAGATCCGAACAAAAGCTGCAGCGTCCTGAGGAATATTTTTCAGGACGCTGTGTTTTTTTGCTTATTCAGTTGGCTTTGCTGTTTTTATTTTAAAAATAAATAGCAACAATAGTAATAGATAAACAATGACCAATCCCAATGTAAGCCATGTCATGCTCAAAGAATTAGGACAAATACCCAACAGAATCATCATCGGCGCTCCGAACATTATTCCGAATACGCTTCCTGTCAGCAGATTATCTGCGGCAGGAGTATTGAACTGAGGATCGATTTCCCGGAGCAGAATGACTCCGGAGCTGATCGTGCCTGTAAGCATTCCGTACATAGAAAGCAATGCTTCGTAATAATAGTTTGGGTATAATCTGCGGCAAAGCCATCGCAGATAAAACAGTGTTAAAATACCGCCTGAAACAGCCATTAACAGGAATGGGATCCATAGGCCCTGCAGGTCACTTATATTTATGATACCTATGCCGGCAACTATCATTACATCAAATGCTAATCCCGAGATACGGCTGAGCAGATAATTATTTTGATACTGTTTGCGCATCACTCCGGTTTTGCGCAAATGAGAACATATTTTACAAACGATCAAAGCAAATGCAGAACCAAAAATAAAATTAAATCCCCATAAAAGAGGTGAAACAGTACCAGACAATCCGGGCAGATATTGATTGAAAATACCGGTGATAAATCTTAGCACTAAATAGGTTATTACGTAAACAAACAGCACTAACGATACCTGAATCGATAATTTGTCGATCGATTCTGAAATCGGCATTTCGTTATTATCCTGAAAAACATCTATTGTCGTAATATCACCATCACTGGTGTTATTAAGACTGGATCTGCTGATGATCCCTTTCCGGGAAAGATAATTCAAATAAAAAACACCTATTATACAGGCACATAGGAAACCTGAAGCCGCAAGTGAAAGGGCGAATGAATGTCCGCCGGCAAATCCAAGACCTTCATATACTGAGCCGAAATTATTGGCTTGGCCGGGTCCCTGACCATAAGCCAATGGCAAAAGAAGTCCGGAAGCCGCGAAAAAGTCAGGCATGATAGTGTAGAATAACACCAAAGCAATGATCAGACCGATGATTCCCTGGAACAAATAGGTACTTACTATCAAAGCGCCGCTTTTTCCTGCTACCCAGCTGCTGCTGTTCATGTTTTTATCATTATGTTTTACTCTCAATGATAAAGCGATGAATCCGATCGCTATGCCGTGGTATGTAAGCATTTCAAGTATTTCCGTATTGACATGCAAAAGTCCGGATGAACGCAATAGCAAAAGAAGAAATCCAGCCAGTACAGCAGTAGGCATCATGGTTTTACGGATAAAAGGAATTTTATGACGCAAAATATTGGAGACTAGAATAAGAAGTGCTATAAGGCCGAGCTGAAGCACGAATGACCATAAAGATGTATTAGCTGCTGAGTAATCCATTATCTGTCTTCTCCTTTAGATATTTAAAAAGAATGAGATATTTATACATACTGTGTGTACTGGTGCTGCCCAGGTCATAATTGACATTGCCGTATTTAAAGACTAGAGTATGGGTAGATAAA
>JAZPYJ010000137.1:0-2627 GCA_045544075.1 Thermoanaerobacteraceae bacterium | reverse complement strand
TCTTGCTGCAGTCTTTCTCCGATCATCTGCAGTAATTTCCGGTATCTTTCCTCATTCAGCAAATATTTTTTTTCATAACGTCGGAAGGTGCATTGATTGTTGCTGCTCATAGCCCGTTCTCCTTTCCTTTATTTACAGGTTTTAAAGCATTACTGTAAATAAGATAGTATCGGCCGATTCACTGCTGACTTCTATATTGCCTTTGTGTGCTTCGGCAATCGCTTTAGCTACCGATAATCCTATACCGTAACCGCCCGTTTCCCTGGAGCGGGACGAGTCGGCACGATAAAACCGATCAAATAAATGTTCAAAACTATCTTTGTCGATACAATCGCTGGTATTGAAAACCTCCAGCACTATGTTTTTATTTTTTTTGTACAGCTTAAGCTTTACATCTCCGCCTTCCTGCGAATATTTCAGGGCATTGTCCAGAAGCAGAGATACCAGCTGACAGATGCTGTTTCGATTTCCGTTGTAAAGCAGTTCAGGCTGAACGTCCACTGTATAATTTTTATTTTGCGTTTCAGCCAGAGCCGCAAACTGTGCCGCTGTTTCTTCAACCGCTTCGCTAATGGAAAACTCGGCGAACGTCAGTTTCATATTGCTGCCTTCCATTTTTGCCAGATCAAGCAGGTGACGGATCAGTCCTCCCATGCGTCTGGTCTGATTATGGATACTGTCCAGCCACTCATTCTGACCGGAGGTCAATTCCAGCACATCCGCATTAGCTGATATTATAGCCAGCGGTGTTTTCAGCTCGTGCCCCGCATCCAATACGAACTGCTTTTGCCTTTCATAATTATCAATGAACGGCCGGACCGCCCGCTTTGACAGCAGCAGCATAAGTATAAATACTCCCGCCAGGCAGAAGATCGCTGCTCCTATGCTTATTATGAACACTGTCCGTATACTGTCCAGCTGCCGTCGGCAGTCCATGAAAGCCAGCGTTACAGTCCCGTCGCCATTATCAGTCCGCAGGTATCTGTATTGGTCGGCATAGCCTTGATTCAAGCCTTTCAGATAAACTGATTCGGTCAGTTCTATGATGTCATTTTCTGTTACCGCCGCGATATGTTGATCATCAATCAGGTCTATCCCGATCAGGGATTCGGCTTCAGTGACCTGAGTGATGAAAAATCTGGTTTCAAACTGTGTTTCCGCTGTGATTTGCGGTCCCCTGCCGCCGAATGGTTCTCCATTATCTCTCATATTTTCATTCTGAGACAGGAATATATCCAGATTTCCGTTGGTATTGGTCAGCAGTGCAAGCATCTCATCTGCTTCCCTGTTATTGCGGTAAACATTGATGCCGTTGATCGCCATCACCATCACCAGAAGCACTAACAACAACGAAGTCATGCCGGCAAGGATCATTTTCCTCTGCAATTGTTTAAACATGGATATCACCGCCGTCCGCTGCCGGGTTCGCTCAGCTTGTAGCCTACTCCGCGCTGCATGGTTATCTCAAAATCAGCTCCCAGTTTTTTCAGCTTCTTGCGCAGATAGGATATGTAGACCCAGATAACGTTCATATCGGTCTCTGAATCGTAGCCCCAGATCCGGTCCATAAACTGATCCATGGAAAGCAATTGTCTGGGATTGCTCATCAGCATTTCCATCATTTGAAATTCTTTGTTGCTTAGTTTAACAGCACCGGGCATTCTTGCGGTGTTTTCTGACGCTCCGTCCTTTTCTTCTGTTCTTCCCAGTTCAAAAGTCGCTTTGTCCAGCCAGAGATTCCCATACGTCAGTAAATTAGGTACAAAATCTTTGCTGCGCCGTCTGGTCATAGCTCTTATCCTGGCCAGCAGTTCGCCCATCACAAACGGTTTAGTCAGATAGTCATCCGCTCCTTCGTCAAGGCCCAGGATCCTGTCATCGATCTCTGCCTTGGCAGTCAGCATCAGTACAGGGATGTCTATCTTGTTCTGACGCAGTTTTTTCAGAACAGTTATTCCGTCCATTTTAGGCATCATTATATCCAGGATGATCCCATCATAATTTTCGGTCAGCGCATAATCCAATGCCTCCTCACCATCATAGACCGCATCCACCGAGTAATGATTGTGTTTTAAAATAGCCGTCAAAGCCCTTGATAATTCTTTTTCGTCTTCAGCTAAAAGTAATCTCATTTGTTTTGTCCCCCCTGCTCACGCGATCAATATACATAGGCAACCTTAAAGCGTAATTAAATTTTATAAGGATTTTGATTTTTTTCTAAAAACATTTTTTCCGTTTTCAGGTATGTTATTATGCTGTATAATTAGTTTAGTCTCAGTTTATTCAGAAAAGATAAATTTCTACAAAAAGGAGTGAAGTCCATGCTTAATATACTGGTCGTCGATGACGATAAGAGTACCCGCCATTTGATGAAAGCTCTGCTTGAACACGCCGGTTATTCAGCTCTGCTGGCCGAAAACAGTGAAGCAGCATTGGAACTGATGGATCATGAACATATAGATCTTATTATCATGGATATTATGATGCCCGGTATGGACGGCTTTGAGCTTACCGATCTTCTGCGCAGCAATGATTGTCAGATACCTATCCTCATGGTCAGTGCCAAACAGCTGCCTGCCGATAAAAAACACGGTTTCCGGGTCGGCACCGATGATTACATGACCAAG
>JAZPYJ010000136.1:0-5985 GCA_045544075.1 Thermoanaerobacteraceae bacterium | reverse complement strand
ACTTCCTTACGAAGTGCCTCCTTCCGGGCTATTTTTTTATCGAACGAACAGACTCTCGTACTGCCTTAAGAGACGGACGGGAGTTTCTTCATTTACTGTTTGCTGTCCTGTTGAAGGATGTTCCCGCAGCGTTGATAATATTTTCATAACATGATAAAATATAACGCAAAAAAGAATTGCTGAAAATATTTTTTCCGGGGAGGCCGCTGTGATGCAGAAAGAAACATATGATCTGAAAGAGATCCTCACAAATGAAGAGATGCAGATCGTGCTCGAGCTTTTGAATAAGTTGGGACAGGTGCTGGAGAGCGATACGTGGAAGAATGTTCTTTCGCAGGCCGTCAAAAATATAATGTCAAGGCAGGTTCCGCCAAAGGACCTGACGACGATACTGGGCTGTCTGAAGCTGTGGCGGGATTTCCGTACTGAACATTCTGCAGAAAATGAACGGGACAGCGCAGAGTTTAAACAAACAGCGGAGATCATTGAGAAACTGCAGCAGCTGAACGATGAGTGATCACATCCCGTCGCCGGGCAAGGTATTTTAATAAAGAGAGGTGTTAGTATGCAGGAGATCAAATGTCCGAACTGCGGCAAGGTCTTTCAGGTCGATGATACCGGATATGCGCAGATCATGCAGCAGGTGCGGGACAAAGAGTTTGAAAAAGAACTGGAGCGACGCGAGAATGAACTGGCTCAGCAAAAAGAGAATGACCTGACCATTGTCAGGATGGAGCAGGAAAAAAATTACAGCGAAGCTCTGGCAAAGAAAAATTCCGAACTTGCTGAAAGAGATCTGCTGATAGAACAGCTGAAAGCGCAGCTGTCCGGCAGTGAGACCGAAAAGAAGCTTGCTGTTTCGGAGGCGGTGCAGGAAAAAGAAAAGCAACTTTCTGAAAAAGAAACGGAGATCACGAAGCTTCAGAGCTATCTTGAGCTGCAGAAAAAAGAAGGCGAACTGCGGGAGAATTCTCTTATTGAACAGCATAAGGGTGAACTGATGCTCCGTGATGAAGAGATCGAACGGCTGAAAGATTTCAAGGCCAGACAGTCCACCAAAATGGTCGGTGAAAGTCTGGAACAGCATTGTATGAATCAGTTCAACCAGATCCGCATGACGGCTTTCCCGAACGCTTATTTTGAAAAGGACAACGATGCCAAAACCGGCAGCAAGGGCGACTTTATTTTCAGAGAAGCTTCTGACGGCACGGAATTTATATCCATTATGTTTGAAATGAAGAACGAGATGGATACGACCGCCACTAAGCACAAAAACGAAGACTTCTTCAAGGAGCTGGATAAAGACCGCAAGGAGAAGAAATGCGAATATGCCGTCCTGGTAACGCTTCTCGAAAGCGATAATGAGCTCTATAATAACGGGATCGTGGACGTATCTTACCGTTATCCCAAAATGTTCGTGATCCGCCCCCAATTTTTCATTCCTATTATTTCGCTGCTCCGCAATGCTGCATTGAACTCTCTGGAATATCAGAAGAAGCTGGCTGAGGTTCAGAGTCAGCAGCTGGATCTGTATAATTTCGAAGAAAATCTGTCGAAGTTCAAGGATGGTTTCGCTTATAGCTTCGGGCAGGCAAAAGCACGGTTTGATGACGCTATCAAAGGGATCGATAATACGATCTCCGCTCTGACCAAGATCAGAGAGAATCTGGTCAAATCCGAGAATCATCTCAACACGGCGAACAATAAGCTCGAAGACGTAAGTATAAAAAGACTGACGAAAAATGCGCCGTCTGTCAGGGCAATGTTTGAAGAGATCAAAGCAGGAGAATAAGAATAATAAAATAATGAAAAATCCCCCTGCGTCAGGGGTTGCTTGTGACGCTGCGTCATGAGCTATTATTGGCGTGAGGGAGGTGAAGCGCTGTGTCAAAATATACGACAGGCGAGATAGCGAAGCTGTGCGGCGTGACAGTGCGTACCGTGCAGTACTATGATACCCGGGGAATCCTCGTGCCGAGCGAACTGACCGAGGGAGGCAGAAGACTTTATTCTGAGGACGATTTAAAACGGATGAAGATCATCTGCTTTCTGCGGGAGCTTGGACTTTCCATCGATTCGATCAGACAGCTTCTTTCTGAAAAAGAACCGGGCAGAGTCATTTCTCTGCTGCTCGATCAGCAGGAGAAAACACTGAAGGAAGAGATCGGTGAGCGGGAGGAGCAGCTCAGAAAGATCTCCGAGCTGAGGAGCGGACTCAGGAGTGTTGACGAATTCTCAGTCGAATCCATAGGTGACATAGCGTATATCATGACGAACAAAAAAGAACTCAGAAGGATCCACATGACCATGCTGATCACCGGAATACCGTTCAATATCCTGCAGTGGACGGCTATAATTCTATGGATCATAAAAGGGATCTGGTGGCCGTTTCTGGTTTGGGCTGCTGCTGCAGTGCCTTACGGCGTCTGGATATCACGCTGGTATTTCAGAAAAGTAGCTTATATCTGTCCGCAGTGTCATGCGATCTTCAAGCCGAAGTTCAGGGAGGCGTTCTGGGCAAGACACACGCCTGCGACCCGGAAGCTCACCTGTACCGCTTGCGGTCATCATGGCTTCTGTGTGGAAGTTGCAGCCGGATCGGAGGCGAAGAGTGATGCGCAATGTTGAATATGATAAGGCCAGGGTAGTGAAGTACCTTGTATGGACGTTTGCTGCTGCCTACATCATTCAGATATGCGCGGCCCGGATATGGAACAGCGGGAATATGATGATCGGATCGCTGGTGATCGCGGCGATGATGTTCGTTCCTGCGGCAGGCGTGCTGCTCTCCGGAGCTAAGCTCAGCGATATCGGTTGGAGACCGCAGATACGTAAGAATATTAAAATTATTATGATCGCGTGGCTGTCACCTGTTATTTTGACTGCAATCGGTGCCGCACTGTATTTTATGATCTTTCCGGGACATTTTGATCTGAGCGGAGAATATATTACGGCAAGCGCAGGAGCGGATGTACTCGCACAGATGGAAGATCAGGGAATTTCTTATCCTGTTTATATACTGGTCAGTTTGATAAGCAGTATTACCTATGCTCCGCTGATCAATACTTTTGTTGCTTTGGGAGAAGAGATCGGCTGGAGGGGTTTTCTATATCCGCAGCTGAAGATGAGATTCGGCCGAAGGAAAGGATGGCTTATTGGCGGCTTTATTTGGGGAGCGTGGCACTGGCCGCTCATCTGGCTGATCGGATATGAGTACGGTGCTGCCGCAGGCAATCCTGCAGGGTATGCGGGTTTTCCTGTTTCCGGAATGCTGATCTTCTGCATCATCACTATCGGATTGGGTATCCTGCACGATCGTCTGTATGAAAAAAGCGGGAGCATCTGGCTGCCGTCGTTATTCCATGGCGCTGTCAATGCTGTGGGGATGCTCCCTCTGTCAATATGTATGATCAACACCGGCTCCGCGAGACTGCTCGGGCCGGCACCGATGGGAATCATAGCCGGCCTGCCGTTTCTGGCGGTTGCAGCGGTCTTGATGCTGCGAAAAGATAAACAGCAAAACGTTGGCTGAATATAAAAAAGGGTCTTGACACGTGACCGTTCGTTCACTATAATAAAAAGAGAACGAACGGTCACGCTTTTTAAGGGGGTTGTTATGGCTAAAGATACGAAGGAAAGAATACTTGCAGCTGCACTGGATATGTTTTCAAAAAAAGGTTATACGGGTACGAATATCCGTGAACTGACCGCCTCGCTCGGATTGGTCAAGTCTTCATTATATAAACACTTTGAGAGCAAAGAGGATATTTGGAACACCCTTTTGGACGAACTGATTGCCTATTACGATAAGCGTTTCGGTTCTGCAGAGCATCTGCCTCCTGTTCCGGATTCGCTGGAGGATCTGGTGAATATGACAATGGGGATGGTGGATTTTACGATTCATGATGATAAAATTATCAAGTCAAGAAAGATGCTTATGATCGAACAGTTCCGTGATGAACGTGCCAGAGATCTTGCAACGAAACATTTTCTCACAGGGCTTAGAGATTTGTTTTCTTTCATTTTCAAGGACATGATGGATCAGGGGATCATACGTCAGGATGATCCTGCAATGCTTGCCTTCGCCTATACCGCGCCGGTATCTTCTCTTATCCATCTCTGCGACCGGGAGCCGGAGAAAACAGATGAAGCGATGGCCGGGATCGAAGCATTCTGCCGACACTTTATTAAGGTTTACGGAGTGACAGAAAATAAATAAAAAACACTTGCCGGAGGATATGAGAATGAAAGAAAAGTTTATAAAGTGGATGTCTTTTCTTGCCCTTGCCTCTTTTGTAGCTGCTGTGTTTATGATCGCTGACGGGTATTTTTGGCCCGGGATCGCATTTATGGTTGCAGGAACCGGCCTTTCTTCCGCCGCGGCAATCTATAAAAAGAAAAACACTGACTCTGTCGAGGATAAGAAAACAAATTGAGTAATTATCAAGCTTAGATTTGATCATTTAACGATAACTTACGGCAAGAAAAAGGCGGTGGACGATTCTGTCCCTTTACATCCTGCCGGGAGAAATCTTCGGTTTTATCGGCTGCAGCGGTGCAGGAAAAAGCAAGATAAAAAAGAGGGTTAAAAAATGATTTTGGAAACAGAAAGACTGATCCTCCGCCCGTGGGAAGAGACGGATGCTGAGAATTTATATGAATATGCAAAAGATGATCGTATTGGCCCGATTTCTGGCTGGTCAGTGCATACAAGCGTGGAAAACAGCCGGGAAGTCATAAAAAAGGTGCTTTCAGCTCCGGAAACCTATGCAGTTTGCCTGAAAGATGATAATAAAGCGATCGGCAGTATCGGCCTTATGATCGGCAAGCAGAGCCACATTGGCCTGCCGGATTCAGAAGGTGAAATCGGTTATTGGATCGGTGTTCCCTTCTGGGGGCAGGGACTCATTCCTGAAGCGGTAAGGGAGATTATCCGCTATGCATTTACGGACAAATATCTTGAGGCTCTATGGTGCGGCTATTTTGAAGGGAACGAAAAATCCAGGCGAGTGCAGGAAAAATGCGGGTTTTTCTACCATCATACGAACCGGGATATCCGCTGGAAGCTGATGGACGATATCCGAACCGAGCATATTACAAGGTTAAAGAAGGATGAATGGAAAAACAGCTTTGTGATCTGCGGGTTATCCGGGAAAGAAAGGCCTGCAGCATTGGACCTGGCGTGGAGGGTTTTTTCCGGGTACGAATCACCGGACTATACTCCGGAGGGAACAGAGGAGTTCCGGAAGTGCCTGCACGATGAAGAATACCTGCATGGTCTGCAGTATTACGGCGCTTTTGACGGCGGGAAGCTGATCGGGACGATCGCCATCAGGCCGGACAAAAAACATATCTGCTTTTTCTTCGTGGACGGCAGGTATCACCGGTGCGGGATCGGCACGCGATTGTTTAGACGAATGCTTGAAGACTACCCGAACGAGACGATCACCCTCAATTCCTCACCCTACGGTTTCCCCTTCTATAAGGCGATTGGATTTGTGCCGACCGATGAAGAAAAGACAGTGAACGGCATCCGGTTTACACCGGTGAAATATGAGGGCAAATAAAGGAGGCACTGCTGTAATGAGCAAAAAAGCACTTGTCGTGATCGACATACAGAATGATATTACGAAGCACTACAGGGATATCATCGACAGCATCAACTCCGCTATTGACTGGGCTGTGGAGCTGGGAATGACCGTCATCTATATCAAACATAACAATCTGTCGCCTGGTACGCGGACATTCAAACCGGACACAAAAGGCGCGGAGCTTGCCCCGGAACTGAAGGAGGTGTCGAACCATATCTTTGTTAAGACAAAGGCCAACGCGCTGACCAGCGGAGATTTCTTGGAGTATATCCAAGAAAATTGCATCAACGGGTTTTATATTACCGGCGCGGATGCCACGCCACAGCCTGCGTGAAATCCACTTGCTTCAATATGATAAAGGCAGGATATACGGTGCATGTCATCTCCGATTGCG
>JAZPYJ010000135.1:0-5275 GCA_045544075.1 Thermoanaerobacteraceae bacterium | reverse complement strand
ATTCTTCAGTTATTTCACTGACAATCTCGCCGTCCGGTGTTATCTGTACACTATTATTCTGTACCTGAATATCAATATTTACATTTTCTCCGGTCTGCTGCGGCACCTCGTTTTTCTTCACACAATCATCTGCCACGACAGTTCCATTAACTGAATTATCGGAAATATTTTCATAGTAAACAGCATTTCCTCCACCCATCAACGGGATGATAGTTTTATCCGCCAGCGCATCAGCGATCGCCTGCATTACAAAACCAGCGACTTTATTCTCCTCATTGATTTTTATTTCCTGTTTGGTCGGATGAACGTTTATGTCTATCCTGTCCGTCATTATTCTGAGATTCAATACCAAAAGAGGATGCCGTCCCAAAGGAAGCAGGCTATGATAACCCCTCTCTGCTGCCATTGTTAAAGCAATGTTTTTCACATATCTTCGATTAATGAACAACGATTGTGCCGTACGATTGCTCTTCAGCCATGTCGGCAGACTTATATATCCTGATAACTTCAAATCATTGTTTTCAGCCTGAACTTTAATAACATTCCGGGCCGCGTCAGATCCGTAAATCAAACCAATACAGTCCAGCAACGACTGATTATAAGCATTGATCAACTGCCGTCCATTCACACTGAATACAAAATGGATCTCAGGATAAGCAAGCAAAAACCGGTTGATCATATCCTGAACATAGCCCTTTTCAACTGATGGTTTTTTCATAAACTTGCGACGTGCCGGCAAATTATAAAAAATATTGTCCACAGTAATACTGGTTCCGACCGGACATGCGATCTCTTTAACGGATATTTTTTCACCGCCGGATATGATTACTTCAACACCCGTATCCTCAGCAGCCTGCCTTGTGCGCAAAGTAACTTCAGCCACAGACGCGATACTCGGCAATGCTTCACCCCGAAAGCCCAATGTCTCGATCCTTGTTAAATCTTCCGAATGTTTTATTTTACTGGTCGCATGACGTTGAAAACAGATCTCGGCATCAGCCCTATCCATTCCACAGCCGTTATCTATTACCCGGATTCGGGCCAGACCTCCTTCGCTTATCTCGATCGTTATGGAATCCGCTCCGGCATCGATTGAATTTTCGATCAATTCTTTTACAATAGACGCAGGCCGTTCGATTACTTCTCCGGCTGCGATCTTATCAGCAGTGATCTGATCCAGTAATGCGATTTGTCCCACGATTCATTCCCCTTCCATATTACGGCAGCAATAAACACAAGACTATCTCAGTCTCAATAGTTTACTTTTTGTTATCAGCCGATTTTTTTAGAATATCCTGCCAGTCAAAAAGCAAATTCAGAGCCGCAAGCGGTGTAAGACGGTTTATGTTGGTATTGGTCAATTCGTTGATAATTTGTTCGGCATCGGCCGGAAGTTTCTTCTTTTTCTTTGGTTCAGGCAGTACTATTCCGGGAAAAAGGCTGTCTGCAATCTGTTCCTTATTCTCAAATATCACATTATTTTCGCTGCAGCCGGAGGAATTATCTTTTGGAGAAGTAATTGAACTTTTATGAATATCAGCCAATTCCGCACTCTTTTGACTGTAAATTTCCAAATATGCTTTAGCTCTTTCAATTACTTCATCAGGCAGACCCGCCAGTCTGGCAACATGGACACCGTAGCTCCTATCCGCTTTGCCGGCGACCACTTTGCGCAGAAAAATGATATTCTCCCCGTCCTCTTTAACTGCGATAGTATAATTGCTTATCCCCTGATATTTTTCTAAATCGGTAAGTTCATGATAATGTGTGGAAAACAGGGTTTTAGCACCAATTTTTTCATAAATGTATTCAGTAACTGCTCTGGCGATGCTGATTCCGTCATAGGTACTGGTTCCTCTTCCGATCTCGTCCATAATGATCAGGCTCTTGGCTGTGGCGTTGCGGAGAATATTGCAGCATTCAGTCATTTCCACCATAAATGTACTTTGACCGCCTGCCAGATCATCCGAAGCGCCAACACGGGTGAAAATACGGTCAACGATTCCGATCAGAGCTGAAGAAGCCGGAACAAAGCTTCCTATCTGAGCCATAAGAACAATCAGAGCTACCTGACGCATATAAGTGCTTTTACCTGTCATGTTGGCTCCCGTGATCAATAAAATACGATTCTCATCCTGATCCAGTCGGCAGTCATTGGCAATGTATTCACCTGCCGTCATCATTTTTTCCACCACCGGGTGCCGTCCGTTTTTTATCTCTATTACCGATCCGTTATCAACCAACGGCCGGACATAATTATAAGCTATTGCAGCACATGCCAGTGAGTATATTGCGTCAGTCTCTCCTATTAATGCCGCTGTTGACTGAATGCGAGCAATATTATCGTTTATCTGCCGACGCACCGAGCAGAATACTTCGTATTCCATTCTTATAAGTTTATCTTCCGCACCTGTTACTACTTCTTCTATTTCTTTTAATTCAGGAGTAATAAACCGTTCGGCATTGACCAATGTCTGTTTGCGCAAAAAATAATCGGGGACCTGATCCAGATAGCTTTTGGTCACCTCAAGATAGTAGCCGAAAACTTTATTATATCCGACCCGCAAAGTTTTAATACCGGTCTTGTTCCGCTCGCGGTTTTCCAGTTCTGCAAGCCACTGTCGCCCGTTTTTCTTGGCCGCTCTGAGTTTACTGATCTGCTCATTATATTCCGCCCTGATGATGCCGCCATCATGTACAGATACAGGTGGATCCTCAATAATAGATTCTTCCAGAAGCTTCTTTATATCCTGCAGTTCATCCAGAAGGCTGCCGTATTTCCCCAATAAAGCAGTTTCACTTTTGAGCAGAGTCTTTTTCAGATGCGGCAAAACCGAAAGTGAATTCTTCAGACCGATAAGATCACGCGGATTTGCGCTGCCATAGGCTACTTTACCGACGATACGTTCCAGATCATAAATACTTTGCAGCATTTTGCCTATATCTTCCCTCAGGAAAAGATCGTCAGTTATCCTCGCAACTCCATCCTCACGGTCCAGTATCAGTTGACAATCTATCAATGGCTGCTCTATCCATTTTTTCAATGTTCTTCTTCCCATGGCGGTTTTGGTAAAATTCAAAAGCCAGAATAAGGATCCTTGGACTGTCTTGCCACGCAAAGCTTCGGTAAGTTCCAGGTTCGTCCGGGTAGCCGCATCAAGATTCATATAATTATTGTCGGAATAAACTCTGATATGATTAATATTGCTAAGAATCATTTTTTGAGTTTTTTCCAGATAAGCAAGTGCTCCGCAGCATGCCTTCAATATAAATTCATTTTGTTTGACCTTTTGTTCTTGCCGCAGAAAATCGAAATCCTCCATCAATTGTATTTGCAGCTGTTCTGGATCAGCAACAGAATAATCTTCAGCCATTTCAATAAGGCGTTGATCACCTTCCGGCAGGTGAGCTCCGCAAAACAGAAGAAGCTCGGCAGGATTAATGCGCTGCAGTTCATCCAGCAGCCTCTGGCATGCCGTCTCACCCTCAAATGAAACAGCAGCAAACTCACCAGTTCCGATATCGACAGATGCCAAGCCAAAACCTGTTTTTTCATCTCCGGCTAATACAGCCAAAAAATGATTATCACTGTCTTCCTCGTTCAAAAAAGTACCCGGGGTAATGACCCTGATTACATCACGCTTAACTATTCCTTTGGCAAGCGCCGGATCTTCAAGCTGTTCACAGATAGCTATTTTATATCCATTCTGGATCATTTTGGCAATATAGCCATTAGCGGCATGATGAGGCACACCGCACATCGGCACTTTTTTACCGTCTTTCCCGCCTTCGCGGCTTCGGCTCGTCAATGTTATCTGCAACACCTGAGAAGCTGTAACAGCATCTTCAAAAAACATCTCATAAAAATCACCTAAACGGAAAAAAAGAATCGTATCAGGATATTGCTGCTTGATCTGTTTATATTGCTGCATCATCGGCGTTAATGAACTCATCCGTTTACCCCGCTGTTCATTCCAGATATTCCCCAATAAGGTGCATTAATCTGGCTTCCTTAATTTTGACTTTGACCAATTGTCCTATCAGGCTTTGATCGCCCTCAAAGCAAACCACTCTGCTGCCGCTTGTTCGGCCGCTCAACAGTTTATCGTTAGTCTTTGAACTGCCTTCCACTAATATTTCCTGTATAGTACCTACCTGCTGCTGATTATGTTCCAATGTGATGCAATTCTGCAGATCGACCAGTTGAGCAATGCGCTGCTTCTTAACCTCGTCGGATATCTGATCAGTCATCTCTGCCGCAGGAGTGCCTGAACGCGGATTATAGACAAACATAAATGAATGATCAAACTCCACCCTTCTTACCATATCCAGAGTTTGCTGAAAATCATCCTGAGTTTCGCCCGGAAATCCTACTATAATATCTGAGCTTATAGTTGCCTCAGGCTGCAGTCTCTTTATCTCATCGACCAGACTCAAATAATGCCTGCTGTCATATCCACGATTCATTAACCGCAAAATACGATCACTTCCTGACTGTACAGGTAAATGGAAATTCTTGCATACTTTATCGGCAGCTGCCAGAATTCTGATCGCTTCAGGACTGAAATCCCTTGGATGAGAGGTCATATATCTGATTCTCTGCAGTCCATCGATTTTATTTATATCTTTAATCAGATCTGTAAAAGAATACGGTTCGGCAAACTCCTTACCGTAGGAATTAACGTTTTGTCCCAAAAGAGTAACCTCTTTATAACCATGCATGACCAGATCTTTGATTTCGGAAATAATATCATCCGGGCGCCGGCTGCGTTCCCTGCCGCGAACATACGGTACAATACAATAGGTACAAAAGTTATTGCAGCCATACATAATACTTACCCAAGCTGTAATCCCCGATTGCCGCTGAAAAGGTATCCTGCCTGACAATGATCCGGGAGCCGGTTCTAACGCGATAATAGTTTCGGATGATTCTTCCGCCTGTTGGATCAATTGAGGAAGTTGATTGGTGTTCATAGTCCCTATCACAATATCCACAAAAGGAAATCTGTGCTTGATCCTTCTGGCCACTTTAGACTGCTGCGACAAACATCCGCAGACAATTATCAGAAGCTCAGGATTTCTGGCCTTCAACGGACGGAGTCGGCCCAGCAAGGCAAATGCTTTATTGTCAGCAGTAGCACGTATTGTACAGGTATTCAGCACTATGGCATCAGCTTTATTCGGATCTGATGCCTTTTCATAACCCATATCCATAAAATAACCCAGAATCGCTTCAGAGTCATGAACATTCATTTGACAACCAAAAGTATATATA
>JAZPYJ010000134.1:0-14735 GCA_045544075.1 Thermoanaerobacteraceae bacterium | reverse complement strand
AGCAGCAACAGTTCAGTGGCTACAGTCAGCAGCGGCGGCAGAGTATCAGCGGTCGGCGGCGGCAAAGCAACTATTACCGCAACTGCTTCAGATGGAAAGACTAAAGCTAAATGTCAGGTTACTGTCAATGCGAAAAAGGTTGCGGTAAAAGGAATTTCTTTAAATAGGTCCTCTCTTACATTAGGAGCCGGGGATACATCCGTGCTGCGTGCGGTCATCTCTCCGAGCAACGCCAGCAATCAAAGCGTGACCTGGAGCAGCAGCAACAATTCCGTAGCTACAGTCAGCGGAAGCGGTGTTGTTACGGGCGTATCCAACGGACAGGCAACGATTACGGCAAGATCAAGAGACGGCGGATATACAGCCACCTGTACAGTTAATGTTCAGAGTGTAAAAGTTACCGGCGTATCAGTTGATCCGAAGACTATCAAGACTTTGTATGTCGGCAATACTAAAACGATCAGAGCGAATATATCACCTAATAATGCCAGCAATCAGGGAGTCACCTGGAGCAGCAGTGATACAAAGATCGCGACTGTAAATGAAAACGGTGTTGTAAAAGGTGTTAAAGCGGGGTCAGTGGTCATAACTGTCAAAACCAATGACGGCGGTTTTACCGATAAATGTAAAGTAACTGTTAAAAATAAGCCGGATACTGCGATTTTACCAACAAGTTTAACGCTGGACAGAAATGAGCTCGAATTAGTTCAGGGAGATAAATTTATTCTGATCGCAAATATCGATCCGGAAGATGCAACAGAGACAGTTGTGCTTTGGAGCAGTTCCGATGAAAATGTTGCTACTGTTAGTGAGGAAGGTGTAGTCGAAGCAGTAGGACCGGGTACAGCTGTTATCGCTGCTAAGAATACAGAAAGCGGATTATCATCAACGTGTGTGGTAACTGTTTTAGATCCTACGGGAAGCAGTTCAGCTAACAATGCGATCATTATAGGAGCCGTATCGGCGGCAGTGGCCCTTGGTGCTGCCATTGCACTGATCGTTTTGAAAAAGAAAAAGAAAGCTGCTGCAGAATAGCCGGTGAGTTCCGGGGAAAAATCATGTTTTATAAAACTATCCTGTCCCGCATAAGTCGGGTCAGGATAGTTTTGCATCGACAGCAGTCAATTTTTTTACGTGATATAATCCGGAAGTGCAGCCGGGAAGGGGAAAAATAATTATGCAGACTGTTTCACAAAAAAAATTTTTATTTATTCTGCTGGTTATTGCAGGCATGATTTTCTTATGCGGCTGCGGGAATGGAAATTCTGCCGGGCAGCAGGAAAATATCGATGCATCGGATGCGGTTCGGGACGTAAATGCGGAATTGACCGCATTGTTTGAAGCGAACAACGGATCAGATTTACTGGACTCGGTACAGGCTGTTCAGACTTCTGCTGTTTATAATGCGGATGGTTATCAGGAAACTGTAGCCGTCAGCAGGATCGACGACGGAAAGCTGATCTTTCTGGAAAGCGGTGATGATTATCAGCGTGTGGTTCTGCCTGATCAGGGCTATTATCAGACACGGGATGGAATGCAAAGTCAACTGGTATTTATCGGAGAGCAGTATGATAAGATATATTTACAGCAGCGGCTTCCTCAGCTGACTTGGGGGAAAGCGCTTACTGAATGGACAGCGGAGAAATATCCTGAAGGTGAGGCAGATAATTATTTGTCATCTGCCGGGCAGATCGCAGATGAATTGACGGCGGATACCCGTTGTGATCTGGAATTTACTGAATCTGATCAAGGTAAAATGACAGTTTCGATCTCATGGCAGAATGACAGCGGACGATTTACAGACCGATATCTTTATGACCGATCCAGTCATCTGATAATCCAGGTCGACAGTTATCAGCAGCCGGTAAACGGAAAAGAGGAACTGATCTGTACGAAGCAGATAAGCTGTCTGAGCGATTATCAGGCGGAACTGCCTGATTTCGTTTTGGATATGCAGCAGGCTGATAAACGCCGATTGGTAACGTTTGTAGCCGATCCCGGTACAGCGACAGAAAAAAGGTATGAATGTGATGCGCCGGTGACTGCTTTCGTATCACCTTTTTATGACAGTGAGTATGGTCTGTATGCTGACGCTGAAGGCAAGCAGCCGTTTACAGCCCAGCCGGCCGATACTGACGGGACGATGCCCGATGCTGTAATCTACCTGATAAAAAACAACTGAATATGCAGGAATAACAAAAGCCGCATCCATTTTTAATGATAAAATGAAAGCGGCTTTTATTGATTTCAGGTTTAAAGTCTGCAGCGGTTGTTAATTGCTGCCTTGCTCACGAATAGCGCCGCGGCGGATCTTGCCGTTAGTCGTTTTGGGCAGTTCTTCAACAAATTCCACTACGCGCGGGTATTTATAAGGAGCAGTATTCTGTTTAACATAAGTCTGCAATTCCTTGATCAGCTGTTCGCTAGGTTCATAGCCTTGCTTGAGAACGATAGTTGCTTTCACGATCTGTCCCCGCATGGGATCGGGCACGCCGGTAATAGCGCACTCCATTACGGCAGGATGCTCTACCAGTACGCTTTCGATCTCGAAAGGCCCGATACGATAGCCGGATGATTTGATAATATCATCAGTACGTCCGACGAACCAATAATAGCCGTCTTCATCACGCCAGGCAGTATCCCCCGTATGATAATAGCCATCATGAATAGCTTTATCAGTCTTTTCCTGATTACGGTAATATTCCATCATTAGTCCGGCCGGACGCGGCTCGACAGCGATAACAATCTCACCGGTCTTACCGGGAGGGCAGCTGTTGCCATCTTCGTCAACGACATCGATATTATACTGAGGCGATGGTTTGCCCATAGAACCAGGTTTTGGTGTCATTCCGACCCGATTGCAGATAGTAAGAGTAGTTTCAGTTTGTCCGAAACCTTCCATCAGCTTCAAACCGGTGGCCTTCAGCCAGTTATTGAAAATATCGGGATTGAGGGCTTCACCGGCAATGTTTGTATATTTTAGAGAGGAAAGATCAAATTGCGTGAGATCCTCTGTCAGGAAAAAGCGGAACATAGTCGGAGGACAGCAGAGCGAAGTGATCTTATACTTTTCAATGATCTCCAGGATCTCTTTTGGATGGAATCTATCAAAGTCATAAGTAAAAACGCAGCTTTCCATGATCCATTGTCCGTAGAATTTTCCCCATACAGCTTTGCCCCAGCCGGTATCAGCGATAGTCAGGTGCAGGCCTTCGGGATCAACATTGTGCCAGTGCTTGGCTGTGAACAGGTGACCAAGGGCATAGGCATGATCATGCAAAACCATTTTGGGATAGCCTGACGTTCCTGATGAAAAATACATCAGTAATGGATCAGTTACCCGTGTGGCGCGGCGTTCCCAATGAAGGGAAGCATCAGGCATTTCGCTGTTGTAGTCATGCCATCCGTCACGCTGTCCGCCTACCAGGATCTTCAGCTCAAGTGACGGGCAGTTTTCAGCAGCGGCATCGACTGAATCTGCCGTATCACCGTCTGCCGTGCAGATGATCGCTTTAACCGAGGCAGAATTGACTCTGTACTCGACATCGTGCGGTTTAAGCATAAAAGTTGCAGGGATCATTACTGCACCCATTTTATGAAGGGCAGTAGCCACGAACCAGAATTGATAATGGCGTTTGAGAATGACCAATACCATATCGCCCCGGCCAATGCCGAGGTCTGTTAGATAGTTGGCAGTCTGATCGGAATACTTTTTAATATCCGCAAAGGTAAACAGATGTTCTTCACCCCGGGGATTGCACCAAAGCATTGCTTTGCGTTCCGGATCATTGATTGCGATATCATCAACGATATCATAGGCAAAATTAAAATCAGGAGGACAATTGACCTGATATTCACTTAAAAGTCCGTTATCATCATATTTTTCCGTAACATAGCGCAGGTTGATGTTTCGTGCAGAAGCGCTTGTGTGATATGAACTATGCATCATACATTTTCGCCTTCTCTTTCATTTCGCAGTACAATGGCCAGAAAAGTGCAGGGCTCTCCGCCAACAGCGATCATGCCATGACCAATGCCTGAATTATAATAAACTGAGTCTCCGGGATGCAGAATCTCCATGTGATTGCCATGAGCAAACTGCAGTGATCCGGATAAAATATAATTGAATTCCTGCCCGGCGTGTGTAGATAAATGGATAGGTTTCCCTTGTTCTTCTTCCTTATAAGGGGCTGTAACCAGGAAAGGCTCGGCAAATTTGGATTTAAAATTAGCAGCCAGATGATTATAGGTAAAACCGGCGCGCCTTTTTATTGGCAGTCCCTTACCGCCGCGCACGATGGTATAGTTGGATAAATGCGGGTTTTCACCGGTGAGCAGCTCTATCATATCGACTCCGAATTTTTGAGCACAATGATAGAGGAAGGTGAATGAAAAATCGTGACAGCCTTGTTCAAGTTCAAGGTACTGCTCCACACTTACGCCTGTGGCCTCTGACATCTCTTCGGGTGTAAACTCGGTAATATCCCGCAGGTCCCTAATGCGTTCGGCTATTTCAGCAATTTTCGGTTCCATTGTATCAGACCCCCTTTTTAGAATAATAATTATTTATAACATACTTATATAAATAAAACAAGTGTTTTTTTTGCTGAAATAAAAAAATATGCTGTTTACTTTACAAACGGCATAGATATGATGATAGGAGGTCGATAGAATCAACAAAAAACAGTTTATGGAGAATAATGTTTCAGTGATGATCTTTCCAAAGCAAGCAGACGCTGCTTCAGTCGGATCCCGCCGCCGTATCCGGTTATAGATCCGTTTGTGCCGATAACTCTGTGACAGGGAATGATGATCGCGATCGGATTGCGATTGTTAGCCTGTCCGACAGCGCGGCATGCTTTTGGTTTTCCGATCGAGCGGGCAATAGCTTTATAGGAACAGGTATGCCCGTATGGAATAGAAAGCAGGGCGTTCCATACTGATTTCTGAAAGGGTGTACCGGTCGGGGCCAGCGGCAGATCAAAATCAAAGCGCTGCCCGGCCAGATATTGAACGAGCTGAATACGCGTCTCGGCTAATAATTCGGATTCATATAGATGAAAAATATTTGGTTTTCCTGCATCGTTTTTTTCAGGGCGGTTCCCTGTCGGATCATTAGCATGCGGATAAAAAATAATCTTTTCATTAGATATGATCTCAGGCATGATTTTTCCGAATTGAAGAGTGATCAGTTTAGCATTTTGTTCAGCGATAGTAACAGTGCCTATTGCAGATTGGAAATGCCAATAGTACAGCATAATAGTCAGCCTCCTGAAATGGATGGAGTTATTCTTATAAGTTTTTCAAAAATAATTAATAAAGCAAGGTATTTTATATGATGATAAAGAATATATCTAAATCATTTTTTTTTGGGGAGCTATGATCATGATCAGGTATTATACAATAGCCCGCGAAGCAAGCGCCGAACAAACTATCAACAGATCAAGGTTCATCGCATATATCAAGCCGGTGGAAAACAGAGCTGAGGCTGACAGCTTTATTGCAGAGATCCGCAAAAAACATCGTGACGCTACGCATAATGTTCCGGCGATCGTTTTGGGTGATAAAATGCAGATCCAGTGGGCTTCCGATGACGGAGAGCCGCAGGGAACATCCGGTGCCCCGATGGTGCAGCTGCTTGTTCAGGAAGGTATTACCAATATTGCGGTAGTAGTTACCCGTTATTTCGGAGGCATTAAACTTGGAACAGGCGGGCTGGTAAGAGCATACAGCAGCAGTCTGCGCCTTGCATTGGAAGAAGCCGGAGTCAAAGCGGTAGCTGAGCTTGCTGTGCTTAATTGCCGTGTCAGTTATAATCAATGGCCCCGCCTGCAAAGTAAAGCGGGCACCGATTATGATCATGACAGTCCGGGCTTTTGCCTGGGAAATATCCGATACAGCGAACAGGTGGAAGCAGAACTGCTATGTTCTCCTGAACATCTGGACTGGTTGAAAGCCTTGCTGTCTGATATCACCGGCGGGACTGCTGAAATACTGAGTGAAACGATGACTATGCGGTAGAAGTATTATAATTCAGCACAAAATAGAAGAAGACAGCACTGGTTTGAGTGTCAGTGCTGTCTTTTTATTGAGTGCCTGTCTGATCATCAGAGCTGAGATTTTATTTCAGCAACTATATCTTCTGTCAGGCCTGTCTGCTGACAGACAGACTCGATATCTGCACCGGCTTTTAACATTTTGCGGGCAGCTTTTTCTTTGACTTTAGCCAGCCCGACTGCATAACCGCGGTCATAGGCTTCCTTCTGCTGAGCTGCACGAACAGAATCCAGAGAATCCTTCAGCAGTTGTTCTTCATCGGATAAAGATACTTCGTCAAAGTCTTCATCAAATTCATCGTCCAATTCATCTATGATCATATCTGTCATTTGTATAGCCTCCCTTTGCGAATGATCTGTTAATCAACATCAAAATAATTAAATACCAAACCGGTAGTAAGCTTGGGATAGAAATAGGTAGACTTCTGCGGCATTTTTTCACCGGCATTGGCTATATCGATCACATCCTGGAGTTTTGGTGCATTCATGAAGAAACCGAGATCAAACTCTTTGTTTTTGAACGCTCTGAAGAAATACTTGGTATCACGCGTATATTTGACTATCTGATTTTTGGCTACTTCCTCTTCGGAAATACCGAGAATGTGTTCCAGGACGACTTTATGCAGGATAGTTACATCAAGGTTGCGCCAGTTTTCAGGCTTATCCTGCGGCAGCAGATCCAGATAATCTGACCACTTATCGATCGTTATTACATAGATACGGTCCTGAGTCGCCATGCAGTAGCAAGGAACCTCTTTGCGTTCGGACATGTGCAGAATATACGACGGAATAATGCTTTTCTTATCATCATATAATTCCAGGATAAAATAATCTTTTAATTTGTAGAGCAAACGGTCTATATCGATATCCGGCATCTTAATAAGACGATGAGTAGGATATATCACCAGACCGGGATCATATAGATTGACCAGTGAAATCATAATATAATCATAGCCGCTTTGGCCCTGCTCGAGCATATATTTGTTGAAATTGAGAGCAGTTTCGTAACGATGATGACCGTCAGCGATAAGGACCTGTTTATCCGCCATAGCTTGCT
Source organism: Thermoanaerobacteraceae bacterium (assembly GCA_045544075.1). Classification (GTDB taxonomy): domain Bacteria; phylum Bacillota; class JAZPYJ01; order JAZPYJ01; family JAZPYJ01; genus JAZPYJ01. The sequence goes on along the minus strand of JAZPYJ010000134.1, from coordinate 7,622 downwards.
GTACCGCGGATATAACAGCAGGATCATCGATTTTCCACAAGCGCTGGGTAACATGATTCTCATCTTCAAAATCATAGTCAGGATCAGCTTTTGCAGCAGCCTGAGCCAATGCTGTATCTACAACACGTTCTTTATCAGAATAGAGACCGAATATAGGACTGAAATTGCTGTGGCAGGCTTTCATCAGATCCAGTCGATCGGCAGTATCTTTAGGAAGTGTGGTCTCATGCGGCAAAACGACTTTTTTATCATATTCTTCAAGTTTAAGACCGCAGAGGAAACCTGTACGAGTTTTGGTTTCTTTGCCTGAGGAAAATACCTGCTGATAGAGATATAATGCAGGATTCTCATCAGCCTGCAATACTCCCTTAGCAAGCCATTCATCAAGACATTGCTTGCTCCGGGTATAACGATTATCGCTGCTGCTGTCACTGTCGGATTTTTCCCCCAGTTCCAGGCGGATGCAGTTATAAGGATTTTTTTGATAATAGCCTTGCTGTTCTTCAGGACTGATGATATCGTAAGGCGGTGTCACCAGCTGATCGATAGAGCCAGCTTCCTGTTGATTATAGCGCAGGCCTTTAAAAGGAATTACTCTTGCCATTATTCCGACCTCCCTGCTTATATAATAAAAAAGCTTAACCTTAATTATATTCGGGACAGAGTTAATATTTTCCTGCTACTCTCTCTATTTTGTGATCAGCGTGAAATAAAAATAGCGGGAATTTTATTTAATCATCAGGGGAATATTTCTGACTGTTCTCATATCTTGCTTAAAACGTAAGGATATGCTAAAATAACACAACGATAAACAAAAAATGAATATAGGACATAGTGTAAGCTGTAATCAATGTAAACAAGAAAGGTAAGGTGAATTATATGCAGATCATATGGTATGGTCATTCCTGCTTTGCTTTGACAAATGATTCAAACTCTGTGGTTTTTGATCCGTATGAACCTGAATATGTGCCGGGATTGAGGCCCCTGAACCTGAAGGCAGACAAATGCTTATCCAGTCATGAACATGGAGACCATTATTATCCTGAAGCAGTCGATGTCAGTGGAGCAAAGGATCTGGTCTGGAAGATCAGCAGTCTTGCCACGTTTCATGATGAAGTACAGGGACGTAAAAGGGGCAGAAATACTATTTACATTGTGGAAGCCGACGGATGGCGTATCGCGCACTTAGGTGATCTGGGACATTTGCTCAGCAGCAGGCAATTATCTGAACTTGGTGATATCGACGTTCTGATGATACCGGTCGGCGGATATTATACGATCGACGGACAGCAGGCTGCCGAACTGGTTCAACAGATAAGGCCCCGTATAGTACTGCCTATGCATTATCGCAGTCAAAGAATGGGTTTTGGTTTTGATAATATTGCCGAACTGGATGGATTTGTTTCTCTATTCCCTGCGGATAAGATCGTATATTATGATGATAGTTCATTGATGCTCAGCGATAATATTCCGCAGCAGATCGCAGTATTACGTCCTGAACGATTAATGCAAAGGTGATCAGATATGTTGTTTTCCCGTTGGATTATGATCAACGGACGGGATTGCCAGACATAATATCAATATTTATTTCATTATAAATCGTATTGACAAAATTCTTATTGATGCATATAATTCATAGGTAAGCAATGCTTACCGCGCGTTGATAAAATATCATAAGGCAGCGGGGTTAAAATGCGAACGAACGAAAAAAGCAGTAAAGAAAGGATTATTATCGCAGCAATTGACGAGATACAGGAACATGGCATCACTGATTTTTCCGTGCGTCGTGTGGCGGAGAAATGTTCGATTTCTCCCGGGGCTCCGTATAAACACTTCAGCAGCAAGAATGAATTGATCCTGCAGGCACTTCGTTATATCAATATTCGCTGGAATGCTATTCAGGAAGATGTGATCGCCCGGCATCCGGATGATACAAGAGAGCAGCTGACGGCTATCAGCATGGCGTATATAAGATTTTTGTGTGATAATCCTGCATTTCAATCCATCGTAATGCTGAATGATAGTTCGATGGCGCCGGAACAGCTTAAGGAAAAAGCTCTGATCAGTGAGATATCCAAAAGACTTATCGCTGATTATTGCCGCGAAGTCGGAATGGATGATGAAACAGCTAAACGGAAAACGTATATTGTGCGTTCTTTGATCTACGGGGCTGCACTGATGATCAATTCGGGCAGTCTGCCGCTCAATGAGCAAACTTTATCCATGGCAGAACAGAGTATTGCCAGAGAATTCAATTTGCCTTAAGAAAAGGAGACAAGAAACATGCTTAATCCTTTGCAGTATACTCCAAAAAAGATATCCAGTATCCGGGAGATGATGGATCTGGCAGTTGCGGAAGCAGGTGATAAGATAGCTTACCGCTATCATGGCAGCGGAGACAGCATTATCGATGTGACCTTCCGGGAATTCAATGAAATTACCGAAAATATGGGAGCTGCCCTGACGGAGATGGGTTTCGGCGAAGCGCATATTGCCTGCATTGGTGAAAACAGTTTTGACTGGATCTGTGTTTATCTGACAGTTCTGAAAGGCGGCGGCGTATACGTTCCGATCGATAAAGATCTTATATCGGAAGAAAAGATCCATCTTCTGACTGAAAGTGACAGTACTGTGGTCTTTTTCAGCAAACGTTATGAATCATGGGTCCGTGAAAATATGGATAAACTGCCGGATATCGAGTATTATATCGGATTCGACCAGGATGAAGATGAAGGCAAACTGCTTTCGTATAAAAAGCTGTTATCCCGCGGCTCCGAATGCGACCGCGGTGCTTATGATGCTTTGCATAGCGGTGAAAACGAACTGAAGATGCTGGTTTATACTTCCGGAACAACCGGTGTGGCCAAAGGGGTTATGCTGAGCGAGCATAATCTTGTGTCCAGTGTTTACTACGGACTGCAGGTCTCACAAATATATGACTGCGGTCTGTCTGTTCTTCCTTATCATCACACCTATGAAGCGGTATGTGATATTTTAGTATCCCTGCATTATCATTCCACGCTCTGCATAACTTCGGCTATGAAGAATGTAATCAAGGATCTGCATACGTTCAAGCCTTCATATATTTATTTGGTTCCGGCTTTTGCCGAATTATTATATTCCAATATAAATAAAAACATAGCTAAACAAGGCAAGGAATCTCAATTCCGAATGCTGATCAAGGTATCGAATCTGCTGCTGAAATGCGGAATAGATCTTCGACGTAAGTTTTTCCGCAGTATTCACGAAGTCTTTGGCGGACGGCTGATAAAGATCGTCTGCGGCGGAGCGCCGATCCGGCCGGAAGTCGGCAAGTTTTTCGGTGATGTTGGTTTATATCTGGTCGGCGGTTACGGTATTACGGAATGCTCACCTTTAGTAGCAGTAAATCATGAACGATGCAATACTTATGATACTGTAGGAAAACGTTTGCCATGTCTGGAATGGTTTATAGACAACCCTGACGAGGACGGAATCGGAGAGATATGTGTTAAGGGCGATGTAGTGATGCTGGGTTATTACAAGCAGCCGGAGAAAACAGCAGAGGTTTTGCGCGACGGATGGTTCTATACCGGAGATTATGGTTATATCACCTCAAATGATCAGCTCGTGATCACCGGCCGCAAGAAGAATATTATTGTACTTAACAGCGGAAAAAATATTTATCCGGAGGAAATCGAAAATTACATCCAGAATATTGATTATGTGAGCGAGGTAGTCGTCAGCGGTCTTAAGAATGAACATGGAGACGAGCATTCTCTGCAGGCAGAGATATATATCGATCCCGGTGAACCAAGATTTAGCGAGCTTGATGAAAAAACCGTACTGCAGGATGTACAGGACAAACTGCACGATCTGCCTGCCTACAAAAAAGTTACGAAGGTAGAATTGCGCAGCGAACCTTTTGTTAAAACTTCCAGCAATAAAATAAAGAGATAAAAAATCTGCTGATATGCACAGATAATTATGATAACTGACCGCCCGATCATATCGGGCGGTTTTGAATTTTTCCTAATCTTGACACCATATCCGGACGATTATATAATTAAAATGATAAAATAATTGAACTTAGGGCGATACAGATCATATTTGAAGGTGATAACATGCAGACTTTGGATAAGCAATTTCATATTCATTGCGCGGAGGGAGATATAGGCCGTTATGTATTCCTTTGCGGAGACCCCGGCCGTTGTCCGTCCATTGCTGCTTTATTGGATGACGCCGGACAGATCGCATATAACAGAGAGTTTAATGTTTATACGGGATGGCTGGAAGGTGAAAAGGTGAGCGTTTGCTCAACGGGCATAGGCGGACCGTCGGCTGCCATTGCAATGGAGGAGCTTCATAATCTGGGAGCAGAGGTCTTCATTCGCGTCGGAACCTGCGGCGGAATAGACATTGACGTTCAGGCTGGTGATATCGTAGTTGCGACAGGTGCGATCCGTTATGAACATACATCTCTGGAATATGCACCGATAGAGTTCCCGGCTGTTTCTGATCTGGATATCGCTGCCGCCTTAAGAGATTCTGCTCTGGATATGCAACTGCCTACGCATGTTGGCGTGGTGCAGTGCAAGGATTCTTTTTACGGACAGCACAGCCCGGAGCGCATGCCTGTTGCTGCTGATCTTCTACAGAAATGGGAAGCCTGGAAGCGTCTTGGAGTAAAAGCTTCTGAGATGGAATCGGCCGCGTTGTTCGTAATTGCCAGTGCTTTGAAGTGCCGCTGCGGTGCATGTTTTCATGTCATATGGAATCAGGAAAGAGAGTCGGCAGGTCTTGATCAGAAGATGAGTGAGGATACATCAGCTGCGGTAAGGGTAGCGGTAGATGCCATGCGCAAAATAATAGCAGCGGATAAAGCGTAGATCATATTTTACGTTCCATATATCCCATAAGATGACCGTTCTGTTCGTGCTGTTCTCCTGTGAAAGAAAATCCCTGAGCCTGCCAGAAAGCAATGGCATCTGTGTTCGCAAGATGACAGCTCAGCAGCAGACTGGTATAGCCTTGTGCGTGCATGGCAGCGCGAACATCTGCAAAGATCTGTGAGCCTATCCCCTGACGATGTTTTTCAGCCTCGACCATAAACCAGCCGATGAAGGCAGAATCTTTCTGAGGATATTTGGTGATCAAATCAAGAATGGCCACCAGTTCATCTTCGTTATCATAAAAACCGACGAAGTGTTTATTATCCGGCCCGGTACCCTGAGGAAGGTCGGTAATGACTTCGGTAAGATCGCGTAAAGATGGCTTAGTATTGGTTAAACGATAATATTTGCGATTGGTCTTGCATAAATAATAGACATCAGCGATATCAGCTTCCGTAATCTGACGGACCTGATAATCTGCGGAAAGGATCGATACATCAAGATCATTGGCATGCAGGCTTTGTTCATAGTCAAGGGCATGACGGAACTGTGTGTCATAAAGATCTTTATAGATGCCGTTAAGTTCGATAAGCTCATCATGACACCCCTGTTCTTTGATCACACCATCTTTGATGACCAGAATCCGGTCGGCTTTAAGTATAGTAGACAGTCTATGCGCGATAACGATACTGGTCCTGTTTTTCATCATATTTTCCATAGCATTCTGAATAGAATTTTCTGATATGGAGTCCAGAGCGGAAGTTGCTTCATCCAGTATCAGTATTTTAGGATCTTTCAAAATAACACGGGCAATGGATATGCGCTGTTTTTCTCCTCCGGAAAGCTTTAGCCCGCGATTGCCGACAAATGTATCATATCCTTCAGGCTGCGATACGATGAAATCATGTATGTTTGCTGTACGGCAGGCAGCTTCTACTTCTTCTCGGGTAGCATTTTCTTTGGCGTAGAGAAGATTATCCATGATAGACCCGTTGAAAAGATATGTATCCTGGGTTACCATTCCGATGTTCTGACGCAGATACTCAAGATCGAAATCACGTACGTCAACTCCGGCAACAGTAACCGCTCCGCCTGCGACATCATACAGACGGGGGATCAGATTAATCACTGTGGATTTGCCTGAACCGGAAGGGCCTACTATTGCATACATTTTCCCGCCGGGAACCACGAAATCTATATCAGTCAGGATCAGGGTCTCCGGTTCATAGCCGAAGCTGACGTGCTTATATTCTATGCTCTGATTCTCGATTTCGGGGCGCTGACCATTATCCGGGCTGATTATGGTATTAGGACGGTCAAGATAATCGAAGATACGTGAAAAAAGTGCAAGTGACCGGGTGAAATCCACCTGAATATTAAGCAAAGATTCGATAGGCCTGTACAGACGGTTTAACAAAGAGACCATAGCAGTGATCGTACCGACTGTGAGGGCAGTATCCATGCGGGCTATAATGAAGTAGCCGCCTGCAAAGTAGATGAGCAGGGGACCTAACTGAGTAAACATTCCCATAATAACGCGGAACCATTTGACGCTTCGCTGTTCTTTGAGCGCCAGCTGAGTTGCTTCTTTATTGATATTGACGAATCGGTCATATTCCTTTTTTTCTCTTGTGAAAAGTTTAACCAGAAAAGAACCGCTGACGGAAAGCGTTTCATTTATCATCTGATTCATTTCATCATTTTTGGCCTGACTTTGGGTAAGAAGAGAATAACGCTTTTTGCCGGCGCTTTTGGTTGGCAGTATCAACAAGGGGATAATGACGATCCCGACTAAAGCCAGCTGCCAGCTCATCGTAAAAAGAGCTACAAGAGTCGTGACGACTGTAGCGACATTACTGACGACAGAAGAAAGTGTGCCGCTTATCACAGTGCTGACTCCATTTATGTCGGTGTTCATACGAGTGATAATATCTCCCTGTTTTTCCGTGGTAAAAAACGAATGAGGCATATATTCCAAATGGGAATACATTTCGTTTTTCATATCGAAAATAATATGCTGAGATATCCAGGCATTAATATAACTTTCCAGTACCCCTATGACCTGACTGGCGGTAAGAGCTGCCAGGGCGATCAGTAAAAGCCTGATCAAAAATCCCATGTCTTCTCCGACCAGTGCCTGATCAACGATCTTTCCCGTGATGATCGAAGGGAAAAGACCTATAACAGTGGAGAGCAGAATGGTGATGAATACCATAATGAAGTGAAAAGTATATGGTTTGAGATAAGATAGTATTCTGATAATCAGTCCCTTGCTCAGCTTGGGAACAGTAGTTTTCTCTTCATCAGTAAGGAAGCCTCTCGGACCGAGCGGATTCATGCCGGGCATACGGATCACCTCTCTTTGATATGCTGGTATCAATATTATACAAGAAGAATTAATATTTTTGCAAGTTTTTATCATTCATTGAGCATTTGTTTTAATACTAAATGCAGGATCAAAGTAAGCAAAGGACCAAGTTAACAGACAATAGTTTATTAAGTGTAATAATATTATAAAATGTGTATTTTGTGAAATATTCAAAAATTTGCACTGAACAACAGTAAAATATTGAAATCAATGATTTGATATGGTATAATAACATATTATATTTCAGAGACGAGCAGGAGAGGATATCACTAATAACATTTTTTTAGTTACATATTATAAAAGGGGGTAAGAGTATGGACTTTCAGGAAATCGTTGCAAAGATCAAGACGAATGCAATAATATTCGCGATTCTTTCTATTATT
>JAZPYJ010000133.1:0-5261 GCA_045544075.1 Thermoanaerobacteraceae bacterium | reverse complement strand
AATGAATGGAAGCATACCTTCACCGATCTGCCGAAGTACGACAGCACGGACGGGCACGAGATAGTATATGACGTGCGGGGGGCCGATGTGCCCGGCTATAAGCAGGGCCGGAGCGGCAACGCGGAGACAGGCTTCACCTTCACCAACACGATCACCGGCAAGGTATCCGTTCCTGTCACCAAGCAATGGATCGGGCCTGCGGCAGAGAGCGTGACGGTCGAGCTGCTGGCGGACAAGGAAAAGATCGCTGAAGCAGAGCTGAACGAGGCTAACGGCTGGCAATACACCTTCACCGATCTCGAAAAATACAAAGACGGCGTTGAGATCAGCTACGAGATTAAAGAACTCGATATTGACGGATATTCCACCGAGATCACCGGTGATCAGTGCGGCTGGACTATCACAAACACGAACACAGAGACGATAGATATCCCGGTGATAAAGTATTGGATAGGACCTGCTGCGGAGTCAGCAACGATAAAACTATATGCGGACGGTACAGAGGCAGACAGAGTGATCCTCAGCGGATCCAACAACTGGCGGCACGTTTTTGCCGATCTTCCGAAGTACGACAGCACGGACGGGCACGAGATAGTTTATACAATTACCGAAGATGCAGTAAGCGGGTATTCATCTTCAATAATAGGAAACAAGTTCATAGGCTTTGTTGTAACGAACACTAAGACAACAACACCGCCTGAATATGACGACCCCAAGACAACACCGCACGAGTCCGGTACTTTGAAAACAACCGCACCGTCTAAGCATGACACTCCGCAGACCGGAGATGATTCACATAGGTTGTTATACCTTATAATGATGACGTTATCGGGAGCCGGATTGATGGGGATGTTCCTGATATTCAAAAGAAGATCGAGGTGTCAGAAGCTGTAAATCAGAAGTTATGATTCGGAAGCAAACAATCGATACAAGGAAAAGCGGCGGGTGAAGTTCTATTCCCCGCCGCTTTTTTATACCGCGTTTTTTGTCAGCCACAGCACCATATCGCGGATACTGCTCTCCACAGAACGAGGTGCGTAGTTCAGCTCTGTTTCGGCGACGCGCCTGCTGAAGCAGCTGTTGGTGCCCAGCACCTCGACAGAGCAGGGGGTAAAAAAAAGCGGCTGTTTTTTCCGCAGGCTTCTTTTCTCGCAGACAGGCGCGGCGAGCTTAGCCAGACAGAGCGGCAGGAAAATTATCCGGCGCCTGATGCCGAGTGTTTTTTTTGCTGTCTCCAGTATATCACGGACAGAAGCGTAATGCCCGGAAAGGATATATCCGCGCCCCGGCAGACCGTGCTCCGCGCAGGCCGTGATACCCGAGGCGACATCGCGCACGTCCGCGAAATCATAGCCGCCTCTCACTGCAAGATAAAGCCTGCCGGTGATCAGGGACAGCAGCATGCCGGCAATGCCTCCCTTACTGCTGTCGCCGGGGCCGATAAGGCCCGAAGGAAAGACCGCGCTCGCGTTCAGACCGCGGTCCGCTGCCCCGAAGACCAGCGAAGTCGCGAGCGCCTTGCTTTTCGCATAATCGCTCCTTACCGCGCCCGGGTAAAAAACAGCATCCTCCGTGATCTCTGTTCCTTTCGGTTTTTCGGGGATCGCATGCACGGAGCTTACATATACCAGCTTTCCGACGTTGCTGCGCTCGCAATAACGCAGTATATTTTTTGTACCGAAAACGTTCACCTTGTAGATCGCGCTGCCCGGATCGGAAGCTATCGAAACTATGCCTGCGCAATGGATGACGCACGTCTGATGATCTGCGCGGTGAAAGAAGCCTTCCAGCGAGGCTTCATTGCACACATCACCGCGTACTATAGTGACCCCGCGCGGAAGCTCAGCCGCCAGCGGATCGTTCTCCAGCACCAGAGCGCGTACCTCGGCGCCTTTTCCGATGAGCTCGTCGATCACGGCACGGCCGAGAAAACCTGTCGCGCCTGTCACCAAATAATTATCGAACATGGAATGACCTCCTTTTTTAACAGACAGATGTTGATTATCTTTCACAAATACAATATAATATCAGACAGGAGCATCCGCAACCGTCAATGTCCGTCCGGACGAAAGATAAACGACAGAAGCCGTCCCGGTGTCGGGGAAAAGCTGTTTTTTGAATAAAAAAAGGAGTGAGAGCATGAGGAAAAGCGATGCGAGAGTGCGCTATACGCGGCGTGTACTGAAGGAGAGCTTTCTGCAGCTGCTCAGGGAGAAGCCGGTCAACAGGATCACGGTAAAGGAACTCTGTGAGCTGGCGGAGGTGAACCGCGCGACATTTTACACTCATTACAGCGATTGCTTTGCGCTGCTGGAGAGCATCGAACAGGAGCTGATCGACGCGTTCGGGCGCGCCCTGAAGCTGGCCGATCCCTTTGACGTGAGTGCGTTCATCGAGGCAGTCTACGCAATGGCCGAACAGCACGGGGAGGCGTGCAGGGTACTGATATTCGACGGTGCGAGCCCTTCAGTTCCGGGAAGGATGATCAGTCTGGCACGGGAAGAGAGCATAGCGGCCTGGAGAAAGCAGCTGCGCCATGCCTCGGACGCGGAGCTGGAAATGCTCTATATGCACTTGTCTCACGGCCTGATGAACGTCGTGGTCGGAGGATACGATAAATACAGCCGCGAAGAGGTCGTGCGCTTTGTCAGCCGCATCGTCAGCAGCAGCCTGTCGCTGTTCAGGTAAACATGAATGCGGCTGCCGATCCGGAACGATCTCAGAGCAGATCGCAGCAAGCAAAGAACTAATGTCGCCCGAAACCGACAGAAAGATCAGGGACAAAGGAGATCCGCGGAGCATGTTGAATATTAACAATGCAGTGAGATCATTTGACTATCTTTTGATTTCCATAGCTAAAAAGGTGAGCAGTAATGAGTCAGAACATACCGCAGGATGTAATGCGTATTCTCAAAGTATTAAATGAAAATGGCTATGAAGGATATATAGTTGGCGGTGCCGTTCGTGACTATGTTATGGGCGGTGAACCGCATGATTGGGATATAGCAACGAATGCAAAGCCGGATCAAGTAAAATCTTTGTTCGATAAGACGATTGATACAGGTATCAAGCACGGAACCATTACAGTTATGCTGAGTGGTGAGGGGTATGAAATCACGACGTATCGTTGTGATGGTCCGTATTCAGATGGACGACATCCTGGTGATGCAGAGTTTGCAGACCATATAGAAGATGATCTGTCTCATAGAGATTTTACGATAAATGCAATGGCAATGGATGTGAACGGAAATATCGTCGATCCGTTTGGCGGATTAGACGATATTAAACGCGGCGTAATCCGCTGCGCAGGAAATCCTGATGAGAGATTTTCAGAAGATGCGCTTCGTATGATGCGTGCTGTAAGGTTTGAAGCAAAATTTGGTTTTGATCTGGAATCTGAAACCAAAGAAGCCATCGGACGGAATGCAGACGGATTGGAACACGTATCCGCAGAACGCATCAGAGATGAGTTTACAAAGATGTTGTTATCGTCAAATCCTAAGCGAGGTTTTGTTGACGCATATGAAACAGGTATTACAAAAAAGGTTTTGCCGGAGTTTGATAAAATAATGGAATGCAGGCAGGACACACCGTATCATGATGCGAGTGTCGGAATGCATACGCTTGATGCAGTTGAAAATATCAGACCTGACCCTATTCTTCGATGGACGATGCTTTTGCATGATATGGGCAAACCGGATACGAAGGCGAGGGATAGAGGACGAGATACATTTTATGGTCATCCAAAGGCTTCAAAGAAAATTGCCGACGATGTTTTAAGGCGTTTGCGTTTTTCGAAAAAAGACCGGCTTATGATCGATAGCTTAGTTGAAAATCATGATCTGACAATGACGAAACCGTATAAGATCAGAAAGTTTGCGGGTATCCATGGCGCAGATTATGTTGAAAATCTGTGCGAAGTAAAGGCTGCTGATGCAAAAGCACATGTTCCGGCATATCAGTCTGCGCTGATGCAATTACATATGTCATTTATTGATAAATGCCGTGAATATCTTGCGGATGGCACGGCTATTCGCATGGGGGATCTGCAAATTAATGGCAATGATCTGCAAGAGCATGGAATTCACGGAGAAGCCATCGGAAAGTTTATGCGAAAGGCATATGATATTTGTTTGGCACAGCCTGAATTGAATACACGGGAATATTTGATAAAGATGGCTGATAAGCAGGTATTGCGCCGTCAATAAAAGTGCAGTCTATTCTTTGTTCGTAAGGAAATGTGTCAGTTTCAATTCATCAACGGTTTCGTCAGGAAGCAACAAATCCCTTAATAATGATCTTTTTTTCAGGTTTTTCGCCATAAGATTTAGGAAATATCTTGTGAAAATTCTCTTTGATAACATAGGGATACTCATACTTACGTGCAGCTGCAGGCTGCACATTTCCTGAATAATAAAACTTTAACTCTCGATGAGATCAAAGCAGCAGGGTATTTCGCAAATATACAGAATACCTTACTGAGATAATGCCGGCCGTTTCAAGGTTTATTGTGAGGATCACGGACGCAGTGGTGCAGATCGACGATGATACAGGCATGCTGATTTTGCTTATGGCTGAGGTCAATATTATTATAGTCATTATCAGCTGCAGAATATATCAGAAGGGGCATCCGAAGCGATAAAAAGACAGAAGTGAAGATCGGGATCTGATTTGAAGAAAGGGAAACGATGAAACTGAAAAATGTACTGATCGTAGTTAAAGATATCGAGAAATCCAAACAGTTCTATCATGATCTGTTTGGTCTTGAGATGATCCTTGACAATGACGGAAATATGATTCTGACAGAAGGATTGGTTCTTCAGGAAGAAAAATACTGGAAAGAGTTCCTTGGCAAGGAGATTATTCCGGAGAATAATTCTTGTGAACTATATTTTGAGGAACGTGACATAGAAGGTTTTGCGGAAAGGCTTGAGAGCTATTATCCGGGAGTGAAATACGTAAACAGACTCATGACGCACAGCTGGGGGCAGAAAGTCATACGCTTCTACGATCCGGACGGAAATCTGATCGAAGTGGGTACACCGGTGTAAAATGGCAAATATCATAACCGGAATCAGAATAGTTATCAGCGCAGTTCTGATGTTTTGCCGGGTATTATCTCCGGCATTTTTTGTGCTCTATATATGGATCGCTGTCATTGCCATGATTAAGGTGACGAATATCGCAGCAGGATATATTCGACAGAAAGAATTCATATCTGTACATTCCATAATAAACAGGGTGACCGTATGGCTGCTGTT
>JAZPYJ010000132.1:0-7220 GCA_045544075.1 Thermoanaerobacteraceae bacterium | reverse complement strand
TAGAGCAGGCCCGCACGGCGATCCTGCTGAGCGGCCCGTACGATGATAATAATGCGATCCTTTCGATCCATCCGGGTGCCGGCGGAACCGAATCGCAGGATTGGGCGGAAATGCTGCTGCGCATGTACACCCGCTGGGTGGAGAAGAACGGCTATCGCTATGAAACACTGGACTTTCTGCCCGGTGATGAGGCAGGCGTTAAGAGCGTCACGATCCTGGTCAAGGGCAGCAAGGCTTTCGGTTATCTGAAAGCCGAAAAAGGCGTGCACCGACTGGTGCGTATTTCACCATTTGATGCGGCGGGCAGGAGACATACTTCCTTCGCTTCAGTGGATGTACTTCCTGAAGTAAGCGATAGTATTGATGTGGAGATAAATCCGGAAGATCTGAAGATAGATACCTATCGTTCGGGCGGTGCGGGCGGTCAGCATGTCAATAAGACTGATTCGGCTGTGCGGATCACTCATTTGCCGACGGGGATCGTGGTCACTTGTCAGAACGAGCGTTCGCAGACCAGCAATAAACAGGTTGCGATGAAGATACTGCAGGCAAGACTGATAGATCTGGAACTGCGCAAAAAAGAAGAAGAGCTGGCTGCGCTGCGGGGTGAGCAGGCTGATATCGGCTGGGGCAGTCAGATCCGTTCCTATGTGTTTCATCCGTATTCAATGGTCAAGGACCACCGTACCAATCAGGAGACGGGCAATGTCAATGCGGTGATGGACGGGGATATTACTCCTTTTATGGCTGCTTATCTGCGTATGAAGGCAGTCAATAATTCTCTGCAGTAAATAATTGACTGCAGCAGTTGTTCGTAAAACTGATTTGATTCAGAATAATAACAGCCTGAACGGTATGCGAAAAAGCTTCTTTAAAAGATTTACCGGGATAATATATGTACTGAATTCAACGAATCGTTCAGACTGATCGGCAGGTATTCAATATAATAAATGGATGGAGGTTGCTGATAAATGGTCAATATTGCCGAGCTTCAGGAGACTGCCCGCATGATCCGCTGCGATATTATCGAAATGCTTGGCAGGGCAGGATCAGGTCATCCCGGCGGTTCGCTGTCCGCGGTAGAGATCCTGACAGCGCTGTATTTTAATGAAATGCGGATCAGGCCGGAAGATCCTGCATGGAAGGAACGTGATAAATTTATTCTTTCCAAGGGACATGCCGCACCTGTTCTTTATGCGGTTTTGGCAGAGAAAGGTTATTTCCCCAAAAGTGAATTGTCCGGACTGAGGACCTATGATCATATGCTGCAGGGTCATCCCGATATGAATAAAGTTCCGGGCGTGGATTATTCTACGGGCTCATTGGGACAGGGCTTTTCGGCAGCCGGAGGCATGGCGCTGGCGGCAAAGCTGGACGGTTCGGACAGCAGGATATTTACCCTGATCGGCGATGGTGAGTCTCAGGAAGGTATCGTTTGGGAAGCTGCTATGTCAGCAGCGCATTATAAATTGGATAATATTATCGCTTTTATGGATCACAACGGTCTTCAGATCGATGGACGGGTAAACGAGGTTATGTCGCCGGAGCCGTTGGAAGCAAAGTGGAAAGCATTCGGTTGGCGGGTGATAACTGTAAAAGACGGCAACGACATCAGACAGATATTGGCAGCACTGGATTCAGCAAGAGTTTCAGAAGGACGGCCGACCATGATCATTTGCCATACAGTTAAGGGGAAAGGCGTTTCTTTTATGGAAGATCGTTTTGACTGGCATGGAAAAGCTCCGAACAAGGAACAGACAGAACAGGCTCTGCGTGAACTGCGGGAGGATAAGTAATGAATAAAGAGATTCAGGAAGCGACCAGAAAAGCATATGGCAGAGAATTATGCAGACTGGGAGGAGAAAACGAGGACATCGTGGTGCTTGATGCAGATCTGTCCCGCTCTACTCAGACTATTTGTTTCGGCGAAGTTTTTCCCGAACGATTTTTTAATATGGGTATTGCGGAGCAGAATATGCTTGGCACGGCCGCAGGACTGGCGGCGGCAGGCAAGATAGCATTCTGCAGCAGCTTTGCCGTCTTTGAGACGGGACGAGCCTTTGAAATAATCAGGAACGGGATCTGTTATCCCGGACTTAATGTTAAGATCGCAGCTTCGCACGCGGGCCTTACCGTAGGGGCGGACGGAGGGACTCATCAGGCGATAGAAGATATGGCGCTTATGCGCGTCCTGCCTAATATGACAGTGCTGAGCCCTGCTGATGCGGCAGAGGCTGCGGCCTGCGTCAGGGCGGCTGTTAAGATCGATGGTCCTGTATACATACGTCTGAGCAGAGCAAAAACACCTCAGGTTTTCGCAGCGGAGGATTATGAAATAGAGGCCGGAAGGGCGGTAGAAGTTGTTCCGGGCAGTGATGCGACCATTATAAGTACGGGATTGATGACAGCACGTGCCATAGAGGCGGCGGAGATCCTGAGTAATGAGGATATCAGCGTCCGTGTGCTGAATTTCCATACGATCAAGCCGCTGGATGAGCGGCAGATAATAAAGGCTGCACACGAGACAGGAGCTATCATTACCGCGGAGGAACACAGCGTGATCGGCGGTCTGGGAAGCGCGGTGGCAGAAGTCGTAGCCGAAAATTGTTCTGTACCGTTTCTGAGGATCGGTATTCAGGATATGTTTGGTCAATCAGGCAGCGCTGATGAACTGCTTGCTAACTATGGCCTGGATGTTCAGGATCTGGTGCGGGCGGTCAAAAAAATACTCCGGAAAAAGGATATCAATAGTGTATAAAAAGGTAAGAGTGTGTGAAGGCCTTCTGAAAAACGCTGTTTTGGCAAGGAAATGCTTGCCAAACGTAGAAGAAAACTGTTACACTTAAAAAAAGGAGTTTTATTTGTGATAAAGTTTGATAATGTTTCCAAGCGGTATAAAAACGATATTGAAGCGTTGAAAAATGTCAGCTTTGAGATAAAGGACGGTGAGTTTGTTTTCATTGTCGGTGCCAGCGGCGCAGGCAAGTCAACTATTGCCAAGCTGATATTCCGTGAGGAAGTATGCAATTCAGGTTCGATTGTCGTAAACCATAAAGACCTGTCCAAGATGCGGCGGAGACAGATCCCGTATTATCGGCGGGAGATAGGTTTTGTATTTCAGGATTTCCGTTTGCTGAATAATAAAGATGTTTATGATAATGTTGCTTTTGCTATGCATGTAATCGGGGCCAGCAAACGTGAGATAAAGGAAAGAGTTCCTAAGATCCTGGAAAGAGTAAATCTGACGGAGCGACAGAATAATCTGCCGCAGCAGCTTTCTGGCGGGGAACAGCAGAGGGTATCGCTTGCCAGATCATTGGTTAATTCACCGCCTATCATTCTGGCAGATGAGCCCACAGGAAATCTGGATGACGAGACTTCGTGGGAGATCGTTAGAATGCTGGATGAATTGAACAGGCAGGGCGCGACGATAATCATGGTAACTCATGCTATGAATATTGTCAGAAAAATGAATAAGAGAGTTATCAGACTTAATAAAGGAGTTGTCGTATCCGATGGATTTCTGACTGCTGAGGAAAAAAGCCTTTCCAGAGGTGCTCATGCTGCCGATGATGATCAGGTGATATATGATTCGGATGCTGAGAGAGCTGAAAATCAGGAGGCAGGCCGGGGAGAAAACAATGAATAGCGGATATTATTTAAAAGAATCTTTCAAATCTATTTTCAAGAATAAAGGACTTAGCTTGGCTTCGATCGGCGTAGTGATGGTTTCACTGTTTATTTTGGGATTTTTCCTTCTGCTGATCGTCAATGCGGATAAGATCGCTGATGATGTGGAATCTGATCTGGAGATAACCGCATATCTGAAAGAGGGAGTCAATCTAAATCAAAGCAATGAAATGATCGCGGAAATCCAAAAGATGGAAGGCGTTGATGCCATATCGTTCGTTTCCAAGGAAACCGCTCTGGACACACTGAAGGAAGATTTTTCAAACAGTGAATATGCGATGGATGCTGTGGCGGAAAACAATCCTTTGCCCGATACTTTGCATATAACGCTTCTGGATGCTGATCAGATACAGGAAGTATCAGCAGCTATCCAGAAGATGGATGGCGTGGAATCCGTTCAATACGGGCAGGATATAGTAGAAAATCTGCTGAAAGTAACGCATGGTGCCAGAATAGGCGGATTGATTCTGGTCGTAGCTCTGACCATCGCTGCGATTTTCCTTATAGCTACCACGACCAAGCTGTCAGTTTACGCGAGACAGTCAGAGATAGAGATAATGAAATATGTCGGAGCGACCAACGGCTTTGTCCGCCGGCCGTTTATCATCGAAGGACTTATTCTGGGCTTGGTCGGATCGCTGCTTGCGAGTGCGGCACTGTATCTTGTTTACGGATGGGCTGTTGATCATATTTCGTCTGCTCTGTCGTTCGTTTCAATGGTCAATGACCTTCAAACGATGTTGATCATTATTGGTATACTGGTTCTTATCGGCATTGTTATTGGTGTTATAGGCAGTTTTATTTCAGTACGCAAGTTCCTGAAGGTTTGATCTTAAATGGAAGGAGGATTAACGTGAGCAGTAAGTGGAGTTGGCGCAAGTGTTTGCTGATCCTTTTGGTTACGATGCTGGCAGTTGGTCTGACAGGATTTTTATGCCGGGAAGCAGCTGCTGATGATCTGGAAGATGAACTTAGTCAGGTCTATAAACAGATTGCAGGAAAAGAGGATGATATCAGCGACGCGGAAGCCAGAATCGTGGATGCTTCGGAAGAAGTTGACGCTATTAATGAAAAATTAAGCGCAAAACAGGCAGAAGTTGATCAGCTGGAGGCAGAAATTGCTGAAGTAAATGCCGAGATCGGGCAGGCTGAAGCCGATCTGGATAAAAACGAAAAAGCAATGAAAAAGCAGTTGAAGATTCTGGATGACAGACTGGTTGATTATTATGTAAACGGAAAAGTATCATATTTGCAGGTCTTGCTGGAAGCCTCATCGTTTTCTGATCTGATCAATCGTTCCCAATACATCGCTTTGATTGTTAAGCAGGATGATAAATTGATCCAAGAGATCGATGCGGAAAAAGAAAAAATCGAGCAAATGAAAGCGGAGCTGGAAGATCAAAGAGCATCGCTGCAGGAACTGGAAGATCAGAAGGTCGCGGCCAGAGATGAACTTCAGGTGCAGGCGGATGCCAAGTCGGCTGTACTTGCGGAAGTTGAAGAAGAATTAAACGACTATGAATCTCAGTTATCTGAATTAGAGGAAGAAGCCGAAGCTATCGCTGCGGAAATCGCTGCAGCTGCAAAAAAAAGTGATGACAGCAGCAGTGACAGCAACAGTGGCAGCAGCAGTTCATCTGCCGTTAGTTCCGGCAGTGGTCTGTTGTGGCCATTGCCCGGATATACAGAATTATCGTCCTATTTCGGTTATCGCGTACATCCGATCTACGGTGAAGTATTATATCACAGCGGCATTGATATTCCGGCTCCTGAAGGAGTATCGATTCTGGCTGTTGACAGCGGAACGGTTTCTTACTCCGGATGGAATGGCGGATTCGGCAACTGTGTAATGGTCGATCATGGAAACGGCATGGTTTCATTATACGGTCACATGTCAGCGATATATGTTTCTTATGGACAGACTGTTGCTCAGGGCGAGAGTGTCGGTGCGGTAGGTACAACAGGTACATCAACCGGCAATCATCTTCATCTTTCCATTTATGTAAATGGTGAGTTGGTCGACCCGCTGAATTACTATTAGTAAAAGAAAGCTTTTCAGGGGTATCGTGAGATACCCCTTTTTTATTTCCAACGATTTTGAAGAGAAAATGAAGAAGGAACGGCGGCCTATAAATATGAAAGAACTGTTGAAAAAACTGCTGAGATCACTTACTTCTTCGCTGCTGAACGGATTGGCGGTACTGGTTATATTGATCGGGATATTACTGCTTACCAATTATCATAATTTAGGATCGCTTCTTAAAGTGGTGTTGCTGGTGGAAACACAGTATTATGATGATGTGGATAGCGGAGAACTGATCGAAGAAGCTGCGCGGGGGTCGGTTGCTGGTTTGGGAGACAAGTACTCTTATTATCTGGATGAAAAAACATATCCTCTGGTGATAGATAATTTAGCCGGGAGTTTTGTCGGGATCGGCGTGGGCATTGATGAACGTGAAGGAAAATTTGTGTTTACTACCGTTTATAAAGATATGCCTGCTTATAAGGCCGGAATACGACAAGATGATATTTTGCTGGCGATAGACGGGAAAGAAGTACCTGAAGATATTGATACGGAACTGCTGGCCGGTATGCTTCGCGGTGAGCAGGGATCTTCAGTTGATCTGACAATGTATCGCAGTTCAACTGACGAGGAACTGAAATATACGGTTTACAGAGATAAGATTTCCATACCTACAGTCGACTACAAAATTATGGCAGACGGAATGGTCGGATATATTTCGATAAGTGAGTTTACCGATAAGACCGTACAGGATTTTAATAATGCAATGGACCAATTGACCAAGGCAAAGGTCAGAGGACTGGTGATCGATGTGCGTGATAATCCGGGCGGATCTCTGGATTCAGTTCATAAGATTTCCGATCGTTTTCTGAAAGAAGGGCCGATAGTTACACTGGAATCAAGAAATGGTGCTCAGAAAACATATTATGCTGATGAGGATGCAACAGATCTGCCTATGGCGGTGCTGATCAATGGTTCAAGTGCCAGTGCTTCGGAGATATTTGCCGGAGCGATGCAGGATACCGAACGCGCAGTTTTATTGGGTACAAAAACTTATGGCAAAGGGATAGTTCAGAGCATTTATTCTGTAAGTGAAGATGCAGGACTTAAGCTGACTACGGCACGCTATATTACGCCAAATGGCAATTATGTTCATGAGGTTGGAATTACTCCTGATATCATAGTAGAGGAAAACAACGGGAGCGATGAGGATTTTCAGCTGTCGCGTGCAGTTGAAGTAGTTCAGCAGGAAATCATGAAACAATAATTATATTGATATGAGAATGCTATCCATTAGTAATGGTTTGATCGTACAAAAAAAGTCCAAAACATAAGAAAAAAAGTATTGACAACAGGGAAAAGTATATGGTAATATAAAGAAGTTGCGCGGGGGACCGCGGAGATCTTTGAAAACTGAGCAGAGAAGTCGAAAGAAAAGCAAACGGATCGGAAACGATACGTGGAGAAGAAGAAGTAAGTCAGCAAGAAGAAAGTCAGCAATCAAACG
>JAZPYJ010000131.1:0-13497 GCA_045544075.1 Thermoanaerobacteraceae bacterium | reverse complement strand
CCGGACGCTTTCAGTGAACGCTTTAAACTAATAGATGAAAATAAATCTTTATCGACCGGAATTCCTTTCGGTCAACAACAATTGGAAGAGCTGGGAATCGAATTCAGATTTATTACTCAGCCGACAGAAGTCGCGCCCGGCATATGGGCTACAGGAGAGATCCCCAGACCGTTAGTTCAGTCGAAAAAACTGACTCATTATCTGATGAATGAAGCCGGTGAAAAACAGGCTGATCCGTTTTTGGATGATCAGGCTTTGGCAGTTGAGACAAAAAAGGGAATCGTTGTCGTGCTTGGCTGTGCTCATGCTGGAGTGAAACCGACATTGGAACATATACGCGGTTTCCTGCCGGGAAGACCTATCTATGCTGTTGTGGGAGGCATGCATCTGCTGCGCTCTGATGATGATAAAGTATTGCAGATAGCTGATTATCTAAACGAACTGGATGTTAAGGTAGTTGCTGCTTCTCATTGTACAGGTATACCTCAGGAGGTTCTGCTTAGCCGTAACGTAAAAGGCGAATTCGTTTTTCTGGGTGTCGGATCGCGTCTGGTCTTTTGAAATATCAAATAAAAGGTCATAGAGGGATAAGCTGCAGCTGTTGCTGTGCAGTTTATCAATAAACCCGGCTATGCGCTATGTTTGATTATGGCAGGCAGGTGTTATGTAAATGGATTATAATATTATTCTGATCGGTTTTATGGGAACAGGAAAAAGCGTTATAGGCCGTCGCCTTGCGCGTAAGCTGAACTATCGCTTTGTGGATACAGATTCAGAAATAGAAGAAATTACCGGTAAAACTATCAATAAAATATTCAGACAGGATGGTGAGATCAGATTCCGGTCAGAAGAAAAATTATTGCTTAAAAGACTGGCTGATCAAAAGAATATGGTGATTTCAACAGGCGGCGGGATGGTTTTGGACAAATGCAATGCTGCTCAGCTGCAAACTATGGGGATCATAATATGTTTGGAAGCCTCACCGGAAATAATATATCAGCGGGTGATCGGGAATAATAAGAGACCTTTGCTGAACAGGCAAAACACTTCGATCGAAACCATAAAGGAAATGCTGGAAAAGCGACGGGAAGCTTATTCGATTGCCGAATTTACGGTCGATACCGGTTATGACAATATAAATGAATCGGTAAATACGATTTTAGCTTATCTGAAAGAAAAAGATTATGCCGTCTTTTAAAAAGAGAAGGGAAAATGCAGAGGGATCGTTCCCTCTGCATTTTATCATTCAAAAAAATCAGAAACTATGTTGTCCGGACTGCTGACCAGGGCTGTTTTTTTCTTGTGCGTCAGCTTGCGGATATAATATTCTCTTTTTAAAGGAGTAGTATCATCAGGGCACTTCTCCAGATAAACCATCTGAACCGGCAGACGGCTGCGCGTATATTTCCCGCCTGCGCCCTTGTTATGACAGGCAAGCCGCTGACGGGGATCGTTGGTCCATCCGGTATAATATGATCCGTCAGAGCATTTCAGTAAATAAATATAATTCATTTTCTATTGTTCTTTCTGTGCCTGCTGCATATGTTTATTTGCTTTCATACGGTCCTGTTTATTGAGGATCTTTTTTCTCATACGTATATTTTGAGGAGTTATTTCAACGTATTCGTCATCGTTGATAAATTCTATACACTGTTCCAGGCTAAGGATATGCGGTTCTTTTAATTTTACTGTCTCTTCTGAAGTACTGGATCGCATATTAGTCAGCTTTTTCTGCTTGCAGACATTTATCTCCAGATCACGGTCTCTGTTATTCATGCCGACTATCATTCCCTCGTATACTTTTGTACCGGGATAAATAAACAGCGTGCCGCGGTCTTCGACCTCCATCATACCATAGGTTACGGCCTCGCCTGTCTCCCAGGCGATCAATGCGCCGCGCCTGCGGCTTTTGATCTCACCTTTGTGCGGCTGATATCCGTTAAAGCTTTGATTCATTATGCCGCGGCCTTTGGTCTCTGATAAAAATTCTGAATTGAATCCTATAAGCAAACGGGCAGGGATATTATATTCCAGACGGGTATTGCCTGCACCGATAGGCAGCATGCTTATCATATCGGCTTTGCGTGAGCCGAGATTATCCATGATAGTGCCCAGAGCATCGTCAGGGACGTCGGCGATAAGCAGCTCAAATGGTTCGCATACAACGCCGTCGATAGTTTTAAGTATTACTTCAGGCTTGGAGACCTGAAATTCGTAGCCCTGACGCCGCATCGTTTCGATAAGTATGGAAAGATGAAGTTCACCGCGTCCGGATACTATCCAGGCATCAGGACTGTCAGTATCGGTGACTCTCAAGCTCACATTGGATTCCAGTTCCTTGTATAATCTTTCACGCAGTTTGCGTGATGTTACGTATTCTCCTTCCGTGCCGGCAAAAGGACTGTTATTGACGAGAAAGGTCATTGATAATGTAGGCTCGTCTATGGTGATAACAGGCAGCTGTTCCGGCTGGAATTCATCGGCTATAGTCTCTCCGATATTGGTTTCAAGACCTGCGATTGCTACGATATCTCCGGCATCGGCTTTATTGACTTCGGCTTTTTTTAAGCCGTTGTAGGTAAAAAGCTTGTATATTTTCCCTTTGGTGATTTCTCCCTGATGATCGATAATGGCCACGGTTTCGCCGGCATGAACACTGCCGCGATTGATCTTTCCTATAGCGTATTTGCCGAGATAATTATCATATTCCAGATTGGCGACCAGCATCTGGAAAGGTTCGTTTTCTTTTACATCAGGAGGGCTGACGTGATTGACGATAGCTTCAAACAAAGGCTGCAGATTTTTGCCCGGTTCAGCAACATCCAGAGTTGCAGTGCCTTCTCTGGCAGAAGTGTATATGATTGGAAAATCAAGCTGCTGATCATTGGCATCAAGTTCAAGGAACAATTCAAAAACTTCATCAATAACTTCATCGGGACGGGCATTAGGACGGTCTATTTTGTTGATGACAACGACAGGATTGAGATCCTTTTCCAATGCTTTGCGCAGGACGAATTTGGTTTGAGGCATAGGACCTTCAAAACTGTCTACGATCAGCAGAACACCGTCTACCATACTTAAAGCGCGTTCCACTTCTCCTCCGAAATCGGCATGGCCAGGCGTGTCGACGATGTTGATTTTTACGCCTTTGTAATAAACAGTGGTGTTTTTCGCCAATATCGTGATTCCGCGCTCACGTTCCAGATCGTTGGAATCCATAACGCGTTCAGCTACCGCTTCATTTTCGCGGAATACGCCGCTTTGCTTGAGCATAGCATCCACCAGTGTTGTTTTGCCATGATCAACATGCGCGATTATGGCGATATTTCTTATATCCTGCATTTAAATAAGCCTCCCCGGATGAAAAACTGCGATAAAAATCAAAAACACTAACAATTTATTATAGCAGAACTAACAAATAAAGACAAGCAAAATAATAAATTGATCAGCAAAACATTTAATTTACAGTTTATGATAGGCCGTTATATTAAAAATAAAATTGAATATCTGGATAGAAAAAAAACCGGCATTGACAGATCAAAAATCTGAAAAGGAGTGACAATGAAAAATGAATGGTTTTAAAACTTTTGTTCTTATGGCATGTATGACAGCTTTACTGGTCCTGTTGGGAGGATGGATCGGCGGGAACAGCGGAGCATTGATTTTCCTGATGATAGCGCTCGCTATGAATTTTATCAGTTATTTTTACAGTGATAAAATGGCGATAAAAGCTACCAGATCTTATCCTGTAACCTATGAGCAGGCCCCCATGGTCTATGATATCGTGGAAGAATTAAGCGATCGGGCAGGTCTGCCGATGCCGGCGATCTACGTTACTCCTTCCAAACAGCCTAACGCTTTTGCTACCGGACGTAATCCTGAGCATGCGGCGATCGCTGTGACCGAAGGGATAATGCAGATATTGACCAGGGAAGAACTGGCCGGGGTTCTGGCTCATGAGATGTCTCATATTAAACATCGTGATATACTTATAAGTACGGTAGCAGCGTCAATGGCTGGTGCAATCAGCCTGATAGCTGATTGGATCCGCTGGTCTGCTATATTTGGCGGAAGCGATGAGAACGGAGGGATCGTAGGAGCTTTGCTTACAGCGATCTTAGCTCCTATCGCGGCGATCATAATTCAGATGGCTATTTCGCGTTCACGTGAATTTAAGGCTGACGAAGGAGGAGCTGAGCTGTGCGGCAGTGCGGACGGACTGGCTAATGCTCTGCTGAAATTGGAAAGCATGGCAGGGCGCATTCCTATGCAGGTATCTTCTTCCTATTCGCATATGTTTATTACTAATCCACTCAGAGGTCAGTCTTTGGCCAGATTGTTCAGCACTCATCCCAGCACTGAAGAGCGTGTGGCTGCGTTAAGACAGATGAGATTTTAATCGTTTATTGTCAGATGCGGAATGCAAATGTATCAGTACGATTTCGGGCCGGTTGGCAAAACGAAGGGGCAGGTTGCTTTCTCCGAGACCGCCGTTGATTATCATCGCGGTACGGCCTGACTGATAAAGTCCGTAGGAATACTTTGGGAACAGAGATTGGCCGGGAGCGTATAAAGCGCCGATCAACGGCAAACGCACCTGACCGCCGTGGGTATGTCCTGTTAAAACTAAATCGATATTATTTTCAGCAGCTTCAGATATTATTGCCGGTGCGTGAGCCAGCAGAATAACAGGCTGCTGATTTTTTTTGGTAATTTTTTGCAAAGCGGATGCAAGATCAGGATCACCGCGATGAGGATCATCAACACCGATGAACCAAATGCCGGCAGTTTCCGGATCGGCTGGAACATGATCCTGTCGGGAAGAAGTGTATCCATCTTGATGAAAGACATCATTAAATAAGATATGAATATGATTATTCAGCATTAAATCATCGGTCGAACGGTCCAGCCACAGTTCGTGGTTGCCGTATACGAATAATTTTGTTTTATCAGATGTTTTATTGGCAGGATCGTTAAGCTGCTGCAGAAATTCAGCCAGCCGTTCACGTTTTGGATTATGTTTGCTGATCATATCCCCGGTTAAGGCAATAATATCAAAATCCTGCTGATTGATAAGATGAAAAAGATGAGATTGATTTTTTCCGAATCGTTTGTTATGCAGATCAGACAGGTGGAGAATAGTGAAACCATCAAGGTCAGAGGAAAGCCCTGGTAAAACAAGAGAGTATTCCGAAATCCGTACCCCGTACAGCTGGAATATGATATATAAAATGATAAAAACCGAACAGATAATTAATAAAAGAATATAGATATGATTATTATCCATCAAGTATCCTTTCATATAACGCTCACAGCAGGAAAGATAGATGATATAAGAAAAGCCCGGAGAGAAAGTGTATCTCTCAGAGCTTCAATGCATTAAAAAATAGTTATTTATTATTGGGATGATAAGGGCAATAAATAAAATAATGGTCTGCTGAATAGATTGCAAATATCAGTAAATAAAGAATCGATTATTTTTACAGTTTTGATACTTTGCTGAGTCCATGGATAACCGAAAGAAGAGAAGGTATCGTTCCAACTGGCTTCAGCTTCATCGTTTGTATTCTGTTCAGAATCTTCCGGTTCCTCGGGTTCCTCAGGCTCCTCAGGTGTTTCAGGTTCTTCAGGTGTTTCAGAATCCTCAGACTCGGGATCTGTTTGAGAAGGAGCGGTATGAATGGTACAGGATCCGTTTGGCAGATCCGGATCGTAAGATGACATTTCTATGGTGCTCGGGCAGTAATCAGTTGCCAGTAATCCGCTCTCCGTACAAACACTTACCGTAGTTTCTGCTTGAGCATGAATATTGCATGTTTCAGTTGGTACATTATCTGAGTATTCGGATATTTCTTCTGTTTCCGGACAGTATTTGGTTGCAAGCAAGCCGCTTTCTTTACAGATCTTGACAAGTTTGACGTTGCTGCTGCTGCCGTTACAGTATTCTTTTGGAGCGTAGCCTGAGACATATAGTTCGTTGGATACACTGCCGCAATGCTGGGTTGCTAACTTGCCGGTTTGAGTACAAATATTCGCAGAAACGATGCCGCCGGGATTTTCAAAATCTCTGACAGGGAGATCCTCGTGTACCTGACTCATGATCTCTTTCCAGACAACTGTAGGATACATGCTGCCGTAACTGTTATACATGGCGGTCGGTTCATCATAACCGATCCATACTGCACCTACATAATCAGGAGTATATCCGCAGAACCAGATATCTTTTCCCTCGTCAGTAGTACCGGTCTTGCCGGCCATAGGACGTCCGATATAAGCAGCTGTACCCGTTCCGCTGCTGACAACAGACTCCAGCATACTGGTCATAAGATAAGCGGTAGTCTTTTTCATTACCTGATTTTCTTCCGGAGCGTATTCATCGTCTATTTCCAGCTTGCTGGAGGTGACTTTTGTATATAAAAGAGGCTTGCAATACGCACCTTCATTTGCATATGCTCCATAAGCCGCGGTCATTTCCAAAACGGAGACACCGTTGTAAATACCGCCTAATGCCAGAGCGAGACCACAGTCATTTTCTTCATCGAGGGTGGAAATACCTAGACTTTCGGCAAATGTTAAGCCGTTTTCGACTCCTACTTCTTCCAGCGTTTTAACCGCAGCTATATTTATCGAATTCTGTATGGCGTAGCGTATGGTAACAGGACCGCTGTATCCGCCGCCCGAATTGGAAGGTGACCATGAACCGTAAGTCACAGGCTCGTCTACTACCACATTTCCGGTCCCCCAGTTCAGGTATTCGAGAGCCGGCCCGTAAACGGCAATAGGTTTAAAAGCTGATCCCGGCTGACGCAAAGCCTGCGTGGCTCTGTTGAACTGTAAAGAGGTAAGATGTTCACGGCCCCCGACCAGGGCACTGACATAACCTGTTTCGGCTTCCATTATCACGCATGCGCCTTCAGGCTGCAGCTGTCCTTTATCATCATAAGAACTGTATGGGAAATTCTCCTCATTGGCCATAGCTTCCTCAGCGTATGTTTGAATCTCGGGGTCAAGGGTCGTGTAAACTTTAAGTCCGCCCTGATAAACAGCCTGATCGCCGTAGGTTTCAATAAGGTCATTTATGACCGCGTCAACAAAATAGGGGTAATCATACGAAGAAGGCGATTCGGAAGTATCAAGTTCAAGTTCCTCTTCTCTGGCGCTGGCGGCTTCCTCTTCGGTCAGTGCTCCGTATCTTACCATATTACTTATAATGATATTACGCCGTTCGGCAGACCATTCAGGATTGATAAACGGGTCGAATGCAGTCGGTGCGTTAGGCAGACCGGCTAATAATGCCGCTTCCTGAACGGAATCGATCTCGGAAACATGCTTGCCGAAATAGCATTCGCAAGCTGCTTCGATACCATAAGCCCCTTCTCCGAAATAAATAGTATTCAGATACATTTCCATGATCTTGTCTTTGGAAAAATTATTTTCCAGTTTAAAAGCCAGATATGCTTCCTGGATCTTCCGCTCGTATGTTTTTACGTTTTTTTGGTCGGGAAGATAAAGATTTTGCGCGACCTGCATAGTGATAGTACTGGCACCTTCTGATATTTCCCCGCTCTGCATGTTGGCTACGAAAGCACCGACTATACGAACGATATCAACACCGTGATGTTCGTAAAAACGGATATCTTCGGTAGAAACAAAAGCATCGATTATGATCTGAGGAACTTCTTCGATGGATACCTCGATCCTGTTCTGACTGCCATGGATATCGGTGATCAGATCGCCGTTTTTGTCATAGATAAATGAAGTGAGATTGTTTTTAGGCAGATTATCCGGATCAAAATCAGGAGCTTTAGCGACACAGCTGCCGACATATGCCACTAAACCAAGGCAGGCCAGCAGACAGCAGGTTAGAATAACAAATAAGACCAATTTGAAAAAAGTTGCTATGGGATGACGTTTTTTCTTTGGCTTTGATTCTGCTTCTTTATTTTCAGAAGTGATAGTTTCGTTTGAATTTTCTTTCATGCTTTGAGCGCCTCCTTTGCAAAGCCGCCATTAAACAATCAATTCATTATAACACACATTATTGATAATTGATACAAATATTTTTTAATAATAAAAAATTTACATGTTGCAATTCGTTGATTTATTGTGCTGAGAGTGGTATAATAACTTATTATGTGCATAAGAGCTTTGTTTAATACAAAGATGGCTGATAACGATGACAGAAATCAAAGAATTAACGAAAACTGATCTGTTTATTATTTGCGGTCACTACGGATGCGGCAAAACCAATCTGGCGATCAATCTGGCTGTGAAAATGAAAGAAGAGGGGAATAAGGTCACACTGGTCGATCTTGATCTGGTAAATCCCTATTTCCGAACAGCGGATTATAAAGATTTTTTGCAGCAGCGGGGAATAGAAGTGTTTACTCCGATGTTTGCCGGAAGCAATCTCGATCTGCCGATAGTGCCGCTGGAATTGGAAGGATTATTGAGCGGCCGGGAGGATCACGGGAAAATAATTCTTGATGCAGGCGGCGATGATGCAGGAGCGATCGCTTTGGGACGTTTCGCTCCGCTGATCATGAACAGAGATCATGAGTTCTGGTATATTATCAACCGCAGCAGACCCTTGACAGCTTCCGCAAAGGATGCCGCCGATCTGCTGAAAGAAATTGAAGCAGCTTCTCGCCTGAAGGCGACAGCTGTGATCAATAATACACATTTGCAACAGCAGACGACAGCTGAACTGATTGCCGATTCGGCAGCCTACGCCGAACAAACGGCAAAATTACTGGATCTGCCGCTGCTGTTTCATACAGCATCAGCCGAACTGGTTCCGGCGGTAGCCGGACTGATGCCTGCAGCCGGGATATTTTCGCTGCAGATCTATGTCAAACCGCCTTGGGAGGGGAGTAATAATGGCTAGAATCATTATCGATGAAAAAGTATGCAAGGGCTGCGCTTTATGCGTTGCGGCCTGTCCAAAAGGGATAATCAGACTGGCAACTGACAGATTGAGCAGCAAGGGTTATCATCCGGCTTTTTTAGCTGACGAAGAACAATGCACGGGCTGCTGTTCTTGTGCGATGATGTGTCCGGATGTGGCTATAACTGTAGAAAGGTAGGGACTCGACATGCGTGAAAAAGTATTGATGAAGGGAAACGAAGCAATGGCTGAAGCAGCTATACAGGCCGGCTGCCGTCATTTTTTCGGTTATCCGATTACACCGCAGACTGAAGTTGCGGCATATATGTCCAAAAGAATGCCTAAAGTAGGCGGAACTTACCTGCAGGCTGAGTCAGAAGTTGCTGCCATCAATATGGTCTTAGGTGCGTCAGCAGCCGGCGTGCGGGTCATGACCTCTTCAAGTTCTCCGGGCATCAGTCTGAAAACAGAAGGCATTTCTTATATCGCAGGTTCTGATCTTCCTGCTCTGATCGTCAATGTACAGCGCGGCGGTCCGGGATTAGGCGGCATTCAGCCGTCGCAATCAGACTACTGGCAAGCTACCCGGGCTACAGGTCACGGAGATTTTCAGATAATCGTCTTTGCTCCTTCGACAGTTCAGGAAATGGTGGATTATGTTGCTGAAGCCTTTGCTGTAGGAGATAAATACCGTATGCCTGTTATGCTGTTGTCAGACGGAATGTTGGGACAAATGATGGAACCTGTTATACTGCCGGAAAATCAGGAAGCCGAGCTTCCGGCAAAGCCCTGGGCTGCAGACGGTCATAAAAATAAAAGAACTCATAACATCATCAATTCTTTATATCTGACTCCTGATGAACTGGAGAGACTGGTAGTTGAGCGTTATCAGCGCTATGAACTGGTCAAAGCCAATGAACAACGTTCCGAGCAATATATGACTGAAGATGCTGATATCATACTCGTGGCTTTCGGGGCTTCCTCCCGCATCGCCCGCAGTGCCGTTAACATGGCCAGACAGCAGGGTATCAAAGCCGGTCTGCTCAGACCGATCACTTTATGGCCTTATCCGGAAGCTGCGCTGCAGGCAACGATCGATCATACCAAAGCATATTTGTGTGTTGAGATGAACATGGGCCAAATGGTGGATGATGTGCGGCTCATTATTGCCGGACGGCGTCCCGTTCATTTTTACGGACGTACCGGCGGTATAATTCCGACGCCGGCCGAGGTTCTGGATCAGATCAAAAAGATCGCAGGAGGTGCTGAATAATGGCTGTTGTATTTTCCAAACCGAAATCTCTGACTGATGCGCCGTTCCATTATTGCCCCGGCTGCACACATGGTATAGTGCATCGTCTGGTGGCGGAAGTAATGGATGAATTGGAAATAGAGGGCAGGACTGTCGGCGTAGCGTCAGTCGGCTGCTCGGTAATGTGTTACGATTATTTCACCTGCGACGTCGTTCAATCTCCGCACGGTCGGGCACAGGCAGTAGCGACCGGACTGAAAAGAGCTCGCCCTGATAATGTTATTTTCACTTATCAGGGAGACGGTGATCTGGCGGCGATAGGCACAGCGGAAACAGTCCATGCCGCGACCCGCGGTGAAAATATTACCGTTATCTTCATCAACAATGCTATTTATGGAATGACCGGCGGACAAATGGCTCCGACCAGCCTGCCCGGACAGATAACACAGACTACTCCTTATGGCCGGGATGTCAAAACGGCAGGCTATCCGGTACGTATCTGCGAAATGCTTTCCACACTGGACGGTGTTGCTCTGGCGCAAAGAGTCACCGTGGACTGCGTCAAAAACGTTATCACTGCCAAGAAGGCCATCAAAAAAGCATTTCAGAATCAGATCGATGGCAAAGGTTATTCTATAGTGGAAGTAGTTTCCACATGCCCGACGAACTGGGGTCTATCACCGCAGGAAGCGTTGCAATGGCTGCGCGACAACATGCTTCCGTATTATCCGCTGGGAGTTTACAAAGATAAAGATGCACAGACCGCAGTGAAAGGAGATGCTGAATAATGGAAGGAACGATGAATATTATGCTGGCAGGGTTCGGCGGACAGGGCGTACTGTTCGCGGGCAAAGTTATCGCTTATGCCGGACTGACTGACCAAAAAGAAGTTTCCTGGCTTCCTTCCTACGGCCCGGAAATGCGCGGCGGAACCGCGAACTGCAGCGTATGTCTCAGTGATCAGCCGATAGGTTCACCTTTGGTAGTGGAGCCGGATGCACTGATTGTTATGAACAGACCGTCTCTGGATAAATTCATCGATAGCGTCGCTCCGGGCGGAACGGTTATCGTGGACAGTACGATCATTGACCGGAAAGTGGAGCGCACCGATATCAATGTATATTATATAGAAGCAACTAAAATAGCAGAGGACAACGGATGTGCCGGACTGACCAATATAGTACTGGTAGGAAAACTTTTTAAAGAGACCGGCTTTTGTTCTCGGGAAGCTTTGGATAAAGGAGTGCTGAAAAGCGTTCCGCCCCGCAAAGCTGCGCTGATCGAAAAAAATCAGCTCGCTTTGCAGTTGGGTATCGACAGCTGAGTAAAGGAGGCACTGATATGCAAAAGGAAGTTAAAGAGATAGCTCAGAGGATCGCCGGCCTGCGTGACGCCTGCGGCTATAGCCCGGAAGAACTGGCGGCGGAGCTTAATCTCGATCCGCAGGTCTATATCGGCTATGAGGAAAACGGCGAAGATATCCCGATCAGTGTTATCTATCAGATCGCCAATAAGTTCGGTGTCGATTTCACCGAGATCATAACCGGGAAAGCGGCTAAGCTGGATACTTATCATATCGTTAAAGCCGGCGAGGGACAGGATGTTGACCGCACACCCGGCTATCGTTTTCAGGATCTGGCTTTTCGCTACAATCAGAAGATCATGCAGCCGCTGCTGGTAACCATCGATCCTTCTGATGCTACTGCCGAACTGATTTCTCACAGCGGTCAGGAATTCAATATGGTACTGGAAGGATCCATGGTTCTGCGCTTTGATGACAAAGAGTTTATTCTCCACAAAGGAGACAGTATTTTTTTCAATCCTACTCATCCTCACGGCCAAAAATGCTATGGTGACAGCAAACTGGTATTTCTGACTGTGATAGCTGAATAAAAGATTTTTTATGATGAGGGAGCATTGATTATGGAAACATTATTGGAAAGATATCTGCCGCGGGTAGATTTTGATTCCTATGAAGATTTCAAAGAGAATTTTCGTATAGATATCCCACCTAAATTCAATTTCGGATTTGATATCGTGGATGAGTGGGGAAAGATCGATCCGGCAAAAAAAGCGCTTGTTTGGTGCAATGATCACGATGAAGAAAAGATCTTCACTTTTAAAGATATCAGCCGTTTGTCCAATCAGACTGCCAATTTTCTGACCAGTCTGGGTATCAGGAAGGGCACTGTGGTAATGCTTATCCTGCGCCGCCGCTGGGAATACTGGGTCTGTGCCACGGCTCTGCACAAGATCGGCGCGATCCTTATCCCGGGCACTCTGCAGCTTACCAAAAAGGATATCGTTTACAGAGCTGAATCAGCGGGAGCGAAAGCGATCATCTGTGTAGATGATCCGTTCGTTATCGATCAGGTAGAACAGGCGATGCAGGAGACCAACGTACTGCAATACCGCATCCTTCTGCCGGGCAGCAGAGAAGGCTGGCTGGACTTCCATGAAGAGATCAGCAAATTCCCGCCGGTATTTGAACGCCCGACCGGAGATCAGGAACAGAAGAACGAGGATACCATGCTGATCTATTTCACATCCGGTACGACGGGAATGCCGAAGATGGTCATGCACAATTTTCTGCATCCGCTGGGACATATCCTCACGGCGAAATACTGGCAGCGGGTACAGAACAATAAACTGCACATGAGCGTTTCAGATTCCGGATGGGCTAAATTCGGCTGGGGCAAGATCTATGGTCAATGGATCTGCGGTGCTATCCAGTTTGCCTATGATATGGATAAATTCATACCGACCCGCCTGCTGGCAAAGATAGAACAGTATAAACTGACAACGTTCTGCGCGCCGCCTACTATGTATCGTTTCATGCTGCAGGAAGACGTAGCCGCTTACGATCTTTCCTCGGTAGAGCGCTGGTGTCTGGCAGGCGAACCGCTTAATCCCGAAGTATTCAACAAATGGTATCAGCTGACCGGCCATAAAATGGCTGAAGGATTCGGACAGACGGAAGGACCTGTGCTGATCGCCAACTTCGGATGGTTTGAACCAAGGCCGGGCTCGATGGGCAAACCATCTCCTCTATACAACATCCAGCTGCTGGATGAAAACGGTGAGATTTGTGACGACGGCGATGAAGGTGAGATCTCGGTAATGGGCATCGATAAGGAAATGCCGGTCGGTTTATTCCGCGGTTATTATAAAAATCCCGAGCTTACCGAAGAAAAACTGGGCGGAAAGTGCTATAATCTGAAGGACGTTGCCTGGCGTGACAGTGACGGCTATTACTGGTTCGTGGGCCGTCATGATGACGTGATCAAATGTTCCGGTTACCGTATCGGTCCGTACGAGGTGGACAGCGCCCTGGTTGAGCATCCGGCTGTTGTTGAAT
>JAZPYJ010000130.1:0-5881 GCA_045544075.1 Thermoanaerobacteraceae bacterium | reverse complement strand
ATTTCTATTATTGTAACAGATACGAATAATAATTTCCACTAAAATATTAATTTTTTTCTTTTTTTCTGCGCAAAGTCTGCATTAAAACGAAAAAAGAGAGGCTTTAATCCTCTCTTTTTGACATTTTATCAAGAAAAATATGGTTGAATATCATTCTTTTTTATCATTATCGAAAAGCAATTCCCCGTTTCTGCGTCTTACACTGGCTAAAACAAATCCTGTCAGAGCAAAGAGCGCTATAGCATTAGGGATAACCATCAGATTATTAAACATATCCGTCAATTCCCAGACCAGATCATTGGAAGTAATCGTGCCGAGAAAAATGAATACTAATGCGATAGCGGAATAGATCACTGTACATAGCTTGGAATTCTTCCGCCCGAATAAATAGTTGGCATTGATCTTACCGAACATATTCCAGGATATAACCGTTGAAAAAGCGAAGAAAAACAGACAAACCGCAACAAAAGCGCTGCCAAATGCAGAGCCGAAAACAGTTCCGAACGCTGTTTGTGCAAGATTGGCTTTACCGATGCTTTCAGTAACGGCTCCTATATAACCATTAGCCAGAATTCCGTCGCTGGTATACAACGTGGAAATAATAACCAGAGCATTTATGGTTAAAATAACAAACGTATCGATAAATACCCCTATCATCGCAACTACGCCCTGATCATGCGGATCTTTTACATGGGCCTGAGCATGAGCGTGCGGAGTAGAACCCATACCGGCTTCATTGGAGAACAGTCCGCGTTTTGCACCCTGACTGATAGCTGTTTTCAGCGCATAACCTACCGAGCCTCCGATTATAGCATCAGGATGAAAAGCATAATGAAAAATCATGGCAAAAGTTGCAGGAATGTATTTGATGCGACAAACGATCACGATCAACGCACCCAGCAGAAAAACAGCGGCCATGATAGGAACTATTTTCTCCGTTACAGAAGCCAAGCGCCGCACTCCTCCTATAAAAATAAAAGCGCAGCAGATCACCAGAAAGATACCGACTATCCAGGAAGGAATTCCGAAAGCCGTATTAATAGTGGAACCGATCGAATTGGACTGGACCATGCAGCCCATAAATCCCAAAGCAAGTATTATAGCTATCGCAAAAAAACCGGCCAGAAATCTGCCGAATTTACCCTTAAAGGCTGTTGTTATGTAGTAGACCGGGCCGCCTTTTATATTGCCATCTTTGTCGATCTGTCTGGTTTTGACCGCGCAGGTGGCTTCAGCGTAAATAGTAGCCATGCCAAAAAAGGCGATCATCCACATCCAGAATATAGCTCCCGGTCCGCCTGTTAATATAGCTCCTGAAGCTCCAATAATATTGCCGGTACCTACCTGAGCCGCTATAGCTGTAGCCAAAGCCTGAAAGGAACTCATGCCGTTTTCATGCTTATCTCCGAAAATTTTAATATTGCCGAATACTTTGCGCATTCCCTCGCCAAAGCAGCGTATCTGCACAAATTTCGTTTTAATGGTATACCAAAGGCCGACGCCTATAAGTAAAAAAACAAGAATATAATTGGACAGATATTCATTAATATTGCAAACGATCGGATACAAAACCGCCTCAACGCCCTGCATAAACCAACCTCCAGTATCTTTAATTTGCCCTTATGTCAAAATGATTGATAATACAGCATCTTCCGCCGATAGCATACTCAATCTTATCGAGTATATCATCAAACCTTATAAAACGCAAGCATTTGCAATTATTATGAATAGAAGGCTGCATAGTATTCTGCAGCCTTCCGAGGTCATTATTTCGATTTCAACAGTTAATTAAATTACGAATCGCTTGCTTGCTGATCCATACGCTTTGCCTTAATTATGCTCCGGATCGTTCTATATGCCGGGTTTCAGTAAGCTGTTTAATATTTTTGCGTATCAGCTTCGCCGGGCCGCGTTTTTCTATGCATTTGCGGTTAATGATACACTTAACAATATCAGTATCCGAAGGCAGATCATACATCAGATCCAGCATGATATCTTCCATAACCGAACGCAGTCCCCGAGCTCCGGTATGCATTTGGATCGCTTCTTCAACCACCGCCATTAAGGCGTCGTCAGTAAACTCCAGCTCGACTCCGTCCAGTGCAAACAATTTCTGATATTGTTTTACCAATGCGTTTTTTGGTTCAGTCAGGATTCTGATCAGCTGTTCCTTATCCAATTCTCCCAGTGTTACGCTCACCGGCAAACGGCCAACTAATTCCGGTATCAGCCCGAATTTCAGCAGATCTTCCGGCTGCATCTGTTCCAGTACTTCATTTTTTTTCTGCTTGTTCGTGTTGCTGATAGCTGCCCGAAAGCCGACGGTATTTTTTCCTATACGGTTTTGGATGATTTTTCCCAGTCCGTCAAATGCCCCGCCGCAAATAAATAATATGTTGCTGGTATCAATAGGCAGAAATTCCTGCTGGGGATGTTTTCGTCCGCCTTTAGGAGGAACATTGGCGATCGTTCCTTCCAATATCTTAAGCAGGGCTTGCTGCACCCCTTCACCGGAAACATCACGGGTAATTGAAGGATTTTCCGATTTGCGGGCAATTTTATCGATCTCATCCACATAAATAATGCCTGTTTCAGCCCGTTCCACGTCAAAATCAGCCGCCTGGATCAAACGCAGAAGAATATTCTCCACATCTTCGCCAACATATCCGGCTTCGGTCAGTGTTGTCGCATCAGCGATAGCAAACGGGACATCCAGTACCTTAGCCAGAGTCTGAGCCAACAGAGTCTTTCCGCTTCCCGTTGGCCCGACCAGAAGGATGTTGCTTTTCTGAAGCTCAACATCACTATCGTCAGATTGCGGAGAACACACCCGCTTATAATGATTGTAAACCGCCACAGACAGGACCCGTTTAGCTCTGTCCTGTCCTATAACATAATTATCCAGAACGTCTTTTATCTCACGCGGTACGGGTATGCTATCCATACTGGGCTTATTGGCTTCTTTTGCTTTAACATTTTCTTCATCCAGTATTTCACAGCATAATTCTATACACTCATCACAAATACATACACCAGGCCCGGAAATCAGTTTTTGCACCATACTTTGAGGCTTGCCGCAAAAAGAACAGCGCTGCTGGCCTTTGGCAGTTGTCATATTTCCACCTCTCCCGCTTCCCAAAAATTAGTCACGGCTTAAGATCTCATCGATCAGGCCGTATTCTTTTGCCTGTTCAGCAGTCATGAAATTATCTCGCTCAGTATCACGGGATATCTCGTCAAAAGGTCTTCCTGTATACTTGGAAAGAAGCGTATTCATCGTTTCCCTGATCCTCAGTATTTCTCTTGCCTGAATATCAATATCAGTAGCCTGACCCTGGGCACCGCCAAGCGGCTGATGAATCATTACCGAAGCATAGGGCAGTGCAAAACGCTTGCCTTTTGTTCCCGAAGCCAGCAGAAAGGCACCCATGCTGGCAGCCTGTCCGATACAAATAGTCGAAATATCCGGTTTTACATAGCGCATCGTATCGTGAATCGCCATTCCGGCAGTTACAACACCGCCGGGTGAATTAATATAGAGGTTGATATCTTTTTCCGGATCTTCAGCCTCCAAAAATAATAGCTGGGCAATTACGGTATTGGCTACGTCATCATTGATCGCACCGCCGAGAAAAATGATCCTGTCCTGAAGAAGTCTGGAATAAATATCATAAGATCTTTCGCCGCGGCTGGTTTGTTCTACTACGATAGGTACCAAATTCATATATTTATCCTCCTTTGAAATATGACCGCAAGTATATGCAGTCTACTTGCGGCCACATCGAAAAATGATAGTGCCGGAAACTTACTTATCTAGTCCAAAACAGCATTATCCATCAGGAAACGCATCGTTTTCTTTCTGGCTGCGGAATGACGGACATATTTCATTCCGTTGTTTTCGTGCAGATTTTTCCACAGATCTTCAGGTTTTTGCTTATACTCGGCAGCCATCTGCACCACTTCAGCTTGTATTTCTTCCTCGTCAGGAACGATAGCTTCATGTTTGGTAATCGAATCAAGAACCAGATCTTCTTCAACAGACTTTCTGGCTTCCGGAATCATCTCATCCTTGGCCTGTTTTTCTGTTTTGCGGCTGTAGCGCAGGTAGCTTTCCATTGAGATACCCTGCTTGCCCATGCGGTATATCAGATTATCAAACATTTCCTGAGCACGGTCAGCAACCATGACCTCAGGGATTTCCACTTCACTGTCCGCAACGATCTTTTTGATCAGTTCATCTTCCATTTTACGTCTGGCATCTACTTCCGCCTGAGCCTGAAGTTCTTTCTGCAGGCTTTCCTTCAATTCATCCAGCGTTTCAAATTCACTTACGTCCTTAGCAAATTCATCGTCCAAAGGAACCATTTCCTTGCGCTGGATCTCTTTTAATTTTACATTGAATCTGGCAGGTTTCCCCGCAAGATTGGCTACTTCATAGTTGTCCGGGAAAACGATATTGATCTCTTTTTCAGTTCCTATTTCCATTCCCAGCAGCTGTTCTTCAAAGCCGGGAATAAATGTATGACTGCCTATCTCCACCGGATAATTATAGGCTTCGCCGCCGGGTATCTTTTCGTTGGCAAAAAACCCCTCAAAATCCAGCATTGCAACATCATTCTCACCGACTGATCCTTCATCCAGAATGACCATTTTTGCATGACGGCTCTGCAGAATATTCAATTCTTTATCTACAGCATCTTCTGCTACAACGGCATCAACTTTTTTGATCTTCAGGCCTTTGTATTCACCCAATACAACCTCCGGTTTAACCGGAACATTAGCTTTGAAAATGACCGGTTTGCCTTCTTCCAGCTGAACGACTTCCAGATTTGCCTGGTCGATCACATCAAGCTGAGCTTCTTTCACAGCATCGCCGTAAACATCAGTAGCAAAAGTATCAAATGCTTCGGCCAGAAAATGTTCTTTGCCGACATGCTTAATCAGAAAGCTGCGCGGAGCTTTTCCTTTACGGAATCCTGGAACAGTGACCTTTTTCACCAGTTTTGAATAAGCCTTATCCATTCCTTCGTCTAATTTTTCGGGGCCGACCTCAATAGTCAGACATACCATGTTTTTTTCCAGTTTTTCAGAAGTTACTTTCATGAACAGCAATTTCTCCCTTCGGTAATTATTAAGATAAAGTAATTATCAAATTATTGTAAGGCAAAAAACTTTCAGAACATTTCAGGCCATAGGAAAATAAATATATTTAACGTAATAATATTCGACAGTTTATAATGTTCTCCTGCATATTTATTTTATAATAAAACATGTCGTAAAAATGAATTAATTCAGAATATATGATCAAATCTTTCTGAATTATTAATGCGAAATCATTATTTACAATGCTGATGTCAGATCGAACTGAAACATTAGCTTAAATAAAAACCGATCTCCTCCGCATAGATCACAGAGGAGATCGAAATGAACTTTATTAAAAACTATAAAGTTAAGCTGCTCGCTCAAAGCTTAGCATTTTGCTGAGCTGCTTTCAGTTCCGGATACTTTTCATCAACGATCTCATGCCAGAGATCAGCATTTTCGATGCCTAAAATATCGGGATCAAAATACGGATCATAACCAGCCCTATGCTGACGTTCGTAGTCTCTCAAGCAATCAACAGCTGGTTTCTGCAGCAGCAGAATAGCGATAATGTTCAGCCATGCCGTGGAACCGACACCTAAATCACCGAGATTCCAGACAGAAGCATTGGTCATGATGCTGGCACCGAATACAATGGCTACCATCGCCAGTCTCAGATAAAGAGTTACTGCTGAACGGCTTTCGCTTTGCGCATTTTTGAACAGATAAGCGATATTGCACTCAGCCTGATAATAATAATTCATGATCGTGGTAAATGCGAAAAACGCAAGACAAATAC
>JAZPYJ010000129.1:0-19547 GCA_045544075.1 Thermoanaerobacteraceae bacterium | reverse complement strand
GATATAATAAAAGAATAGACATGCATTAAATGCTTTTGGATGATTGAGGAGAATAATGCAGTTTGATCATATTCCTGTTATGTTATCAGAAGTGTTGTCCGGCTTAGATGTTAAACCGGGCGGCGTGTATCTGGATTGTACATTGGGAGGCGGCGGACACAGTAAACATATACTGCAGTTAAGTGCCCCTGATGGTTTTCTGGTAGGTATCGATCAGGATCAGGAGGCAATAACCGCTGCTGATGCAGTATTGTCTGAGTATTCAGGAAGATATAAGTTATATAAAACTAATTTCAGCGATTTAAAGCATGTTATTGATGATAGCGGTATTGATAAAGCGGACGGCGTTTTAATGGATCTCGGGGTTTCCAGCTATCAGCTGGACAACGCTGAACGCGGATTCAGTTATATGCAGGATGCTCCGTTAGACATGCGAATGGATCAAAAATCCGGAGCAACTGCTGCTGATCTGATAAATACGCTGAGTGAAGCGGAATTGACAAAGATAATCGGCGGATATGGTGAAGAACGCTGGGCCAAAAGGATAAGTCAGTTTATTGTCAATGCAAGAAAAAAAGAGCGGATAGCGACTACCGGGCAATTAGTTACAGTTATAAAACAGGCTATCCCGGCAGGAGCAAGAAAAGAAGGATCGCACCCGGCAAAAAAAACTTTTCAGGCATTGCGCATTGCTGTCAATGATGAGTTGGGGATCCTGCGCAGTGCAATAATGGATGCGGTCGATATACTTCGGCCCGGCGGCAGAATTTGTATAATTACTTTTCATTCATTGGAAGACAGAATAGTTAAAGGCGCATTTCACTATCTGACACTTAATTGCATTTGTCCTCCCAGAATACCGGTGTGTACATGCAATGTAAGGCAGAAAGTTAAGCTCATTAATAAAAAACCTATTATTCCCAGTCAGGAAGAAATCGATAATAATCCCCGTGCACATAGTGCAAAATTAAGGATCGCTGAAAAGATATAGATGTTTTGCGGGAGGAGGTTATTTTTATGGCGCTAGTTCGTTTTACTGAAAACGGTAAAATTCATTATAAATTTATTGATGAAGAAATTTCTGCGGATGAAAATCAGGGAAAAAAATATTCTGGTCAGGATGCTGATACAAAACACAGGACTATAAAAGTCAGAAGCAATGCACGCAGCGCTGATCCGGATCTTAACCTCAGCAATAATAAAGCAGGGGGCAGAAACAGAAAAGACCATAAAAAAGCGATAGCCGTCGGCATTGTTGCCGCGTTGTTTGCTATTGGTGTCGGTTTCTCTTATCTGTATTCTCTGGTGAATGTTGCAGGCTACAGACAGAAAGAGCTTACTGATCAGATAGTTGCTCTTCAGGAGACTCAGGAGAAACTTCAAAGAGAAGTTTCTGAACTGACTTCTCTGCAGCGTGTCCAAAAAGTCGCTGTGGAGGAATTGGGCATGATCGCTCCTTCCAGCGAGGACGTGTTATTAGTGAATAATAATCCGGATGAATCCGTTCCGGAACAGGACACATCGGAACAGAACGATGAGGATACTTCAGACTCTGATCCCGTAGTTGCCGGGAATGACCATACGAGTATCATTCAGATATTAGCCGGATTAATTGATGGATAGTAAGTTTTGGCGGAGGGGAAAATGAACAATATCAGAACAGATGGTCAGCAATCAAGAAAAAGAGTTTCCATCGTTATGATTGTGACCGCAGTTCTTTTTCTGCTTCTGATTTGCCGTCTGGCTTACATTCAATTGATCAAAGGTGATTGGCTGCAGCAGATGGCATTGGAAAACAGAACCAGTGATGTTCTTGTTGAAGCCAAAAGAGGAACAATTTATGATTGCAATAATAATGAGTTGGTGACAAGCGTTTCTGCCGACTCTTTTTATGCTATTCCTTCCCAGATCAAGGATAAGCAGGCTGCAGCCCGCGTTATTGCTGATAATCTCTCCCTGAAATACGAAGAAGTATTAGCGAAGGTAAGCCAGGATTCAGATTTTGTATGGCTTCAGAGAAAGGCTGATTTTTCCGCTGCTGAAGCATTAAAAAAGGCAATAGAGCAGGATGAGTTGAATGTAGAAAACGGAACTATCGATGAACCGGTTTTAGATGGTATCGAGTGGGTTGAAGAAAGTACCAGAAACTATGTCCATAGTACTCTGGCGTCCCATGTATTAGGGTTCGTCGGGACTGATAATCAGGGACTGGCCGGAGTCGAAGCGGAGTACAACAGAACGCTGAAGGGTACTGAAGGCCGCATAGTGATAGAATCAGATGCTGCGGGCAGAGAAATTCCTCAGGCCACGCATCATTATTACGAAGCGGAAAGCGGCAATAATTTGGTCTTGACTATCGATCAGAATATTCAGTACTATGTCGAACAGGAAATGGACAATATCGTTGAGACATATAAACCTGAAAGTGCTACGATTATAGTTATGGATCCGGATAATGGGGATATTCTTGGTCTGGGAATAAGGCCCACCTATGACCCCAATAATTGGCAGGAGTATGATAGTGAGATCTGGAATTCCAATCCAGCAGTAAGTTTCAACTATGAACCGGGTTCGACATTTAAAATTGTTGTGGCATCTGCAGCAATGGAGGAAAATGTTGTTGACGATAAAACTGTTTTCGATGATCCCGGTTACACCGTAATTGGAGATACCGTTATAAACTGCTGGCTTACCAGCGGGCATGGAAAACAATCATTTGCAGAGATCGTTCAGAATTCCTGCAATACAGGTTTTATACAATTGGGATTGAATTATCTGGGTGTGGACAGGCTGTATAAATACTTTAATGCATTTGGTTTCGGACAATTAACTGATGTAGACTTGCCTGGAGAAGAAACCGGTATTTTGTACAGTCAGGATTCTGTTACTGATATAAATCTGGCTGCAATGTCTATCGGGCAATCTATTGCCGTTACTCCTATACAACTGATAACTGCCGCATCATGTGTTGCTAATGACGGATTCTTGATGAAGCCGCGTATAGTAAAGGCTATAACAGATGATAAGGGAAAAGTTATTCAGGAAATAGATCCGACGATCGTTAAACAGGTCGTTTCAAAAGATACAGCCAATAAATTATGTGAGTATTTGGAGAATGTTGTTTTATACGGATCGGGTACTGCTGCTTATATTGACGGCTACAGAGTCGGCGGCAAAACCGGTACTGCCGAAGTTGCTGAAAACGGGGTATATATTGAAGGAGAATATGTGTCTTCTTTTGTGGGGATTGCACCGGTCAATGATCCTCAGGTCGTTATTTTGGTAGTTGTCAATAAACCTACAAAAAACGGTTATTATGGCAGTGAAGTTGCCGCTCCTATATTTAAAAATGTTGCCTGGAATGTGCTGCGTTATATGAAAGTACCGCAGCAGGCAGAATCAGATGAAACGACAGACAATACGATCGAGGTACCGGATGTTATTGATGAATATATTGAAGATGCCCGTGATGAAATTGTCAGTGAGGGACTGATTGCCAGCTATTCCGGAGAGGGTACGATCGTAACTGATCAAACACCTGAAGCCGGTTCTAGTGTTGCTGAAGGATCTACCGTAATGCTTACAATAGGAAAATCAGATGACGCAGATAACAAAACTACGGTACCTAATCTTTCCGGGTACAGGATCAAAGAAGCCGGAGAGTTGCTTGAAGCGATGGGCCTGGATATGATTCCGCAGGGATCCGGGGTAGCGGTGGCTCAAAGCATCGCGGCCGGAAAAACTGTTGAGAGCGGTACGGCTATAACAGTTACCTTCAAGACGCAGTAATTAAAAAATCAGCTCAGAGATTTATGCGGTTTTCTCTGAGC
This sequence comes from Thermoanaerobacteraceae bacterium, assembly GCA_045544075.1. Lineage (GTDB taxonomy): Bacteria > Bacillota > JAZPYJ01 > JAZPYJ01 > JAZPYJ01 > JAZPYJ01. The sequence continues at coordinate 15,717 of JAZPYJ010000129.1, read as the reverse complement.
TTTTCTTGTAAAAATGATGAGGAAAGCAGGCATTACGATGAAATTAAACATCATATTAAACGATATCGCCGTTAAAGAGCTGATCGGTGATCGTAATCGCGAGATTGACAGCATCTCTTATGATTCCAGATCAGTAAAAGATGGCAGTTTGTTTGTTGCTGTAAGAGGATTCAAGAGTGATGGTCATAAGTTCATAAATGACGCTATTGTCAAAGGAGCGTCTGCAATTGTTTTGGAAGATAAATCATTTGTTGAATATGATAAGGGCGTTACCTGGATAATCGTTGAAGACAGTCGGAAATCTTTGGCGTTTATCGGAGCTAACTTTTACGGTAATCCTTCTGCAAATATGAAAGTGATTGGAATAACTGGAACTAATGGTAAAACCACGTTAACTTTTTTGCTGGAAAGACTGTTTCAGCAGGTTGGCTTATCCAGCGGCAGAATCGGAACCATCAGCATAAAAATAGGTGATCAGGTCATTCCATCCAAAAATACAACTCCTGAATCGCTTGATCTGCAGGCATATTTGGCGGCAATGTATGAAAAAAATCTTGATTATGCGGTTATGGAAGTATCTTCTCATGCTCTTGCCCTGGATCGCTGTTTGTCTGTGGACTTTGACACAGCTGTATTTACCAATCTGACTCAGGATCATCTGGATTTCCATAAAGATATGGAAGATTATTATTTGACTAAATTAAAGATTTTTAAACAGATTGCAGAGCATTCAGACGAAAACGGCCGAAAAAAAGCAGTGATCAATGTTGATGATCCGTATGGAAAAAGAATAGCGGAGTATCTCCAACAATTTCCTAGGCAAATAACTACCATTACTTATGCTGTGGATAATCAGGCTGATATTAAAGCAAACAATGTGCATGTTGCTGCAGATGGTGTAAGCTTTGATGTTGTATGTGATAGACAAAGTATAGGATTCCGTTTGCAGTTATCGGGATTATTTAACGTTTATAATTGTTTAGCGGCTATTGGTGTAGGGATATCTGAAAAAATAGATCTGTCAGATATTAAGGCTGCTATGGAATCCATAGAAGCTATCCCGGGTCGATTTGAAAAAATCAATTGCGGTCAGGATTATACAGTCGTTGTTGATTATGCACATACTCCTGATGGTCTGAAAAATGTTTTGGAAACAGTAAAGGAATTTGCTGCGGGAGATATAATTACGGTATTCGGATGCGGCGGTGAACGTGACAAAGGGAAACGTCCCAAAATGGGAAAACTTGCAGCTGAATACAGTGATCTGGTAATTGTTACTTCTGACAACCCGCGCGGTGAGGATCCTATGCAGATCATTGAAGATATCGCTGCCGGCATCAATGAGTCGGTTGCCGCAGGGAAAATAACACAGAAAAAAGTACTGATCGAACCTGATCGACACAGAGCCATTGAATTAGCTGTTAATTCTGCCAAAGCTGATGATGTCGTTATTATCGCCGGTAAAGGTCACGAAACATATCAGATATTGAATGACAGAACTATTGACTGTGATGACCGGTTGATCGCCAGGGAATATATTATGAAACGGAGCGTTTTGCAAAATGCTTAACATATCAGCAGGAACGATTTGTGAAGCAATAGACGGAGTGTTGCTGCAAGGCGATAGAAATGCAGTCTTTTCTAATATAAGCATTGACTCACGATATATTGAAGACAAGTCACTTTTTGCTGCTATCAAGGGAAACAAAACCGATGGTCATAAATTTATTGCTTCAGCTATTGCAGCCGGAGCGATCGGCGTAATAGTTGAAAACAACAGCGATGAAATATTAAGTCAATTATCCGCTTCTTCTGTTTGCATTCTTGTGAAAAATACTTTGCAGGCCCTTCAGGAGCTGGCTGCATATGTGCGCAGACAGCTCGATATTCCCTGTATAGGAATCACAGGCAGCAATGGCAAAACATCAACAAAAGATATTTTGACGGCATTATTGTCAGAGCGCTGGAATGTTTTATGCAGTCGAGCAAATAATAATAATGAGCTAGGTCTTCCTTTGTCTGTTTTAAAAGCATCCCCTGATCATCAGATCATGGTTTTGGAGATGGGTATGCGTGGTATGGGACAAATCGATTTCCTGTGCAGGATCGCACGGCCGGATATTGCTGTTATAACCAATGTATATGGAGTACATCTGGAATTGCTTCATACGGTAGAAAATATAGCAAAAGCAAAGGGAGAAATACTAGATCATATCGACTCAGAGGGATTAGCTGTAATCAATGGCGATATTGATCTTTTGCGGGAACAGGCATGGCGCTGCCGCGGGCAGGTGATATGTTTCGGCCTGAATGAAAATAATGATTTTCAGGCTCAAAATATTCAAACGGATGAGAACGGTTCATCTTTCGATCTTGTTTGCAATGGAGAATTATCCGAGGATATAGAGATCAATATTCCCGGAAAACATAATGTTATCAATGCATTGGCTGCGATTGCTGTTGCACGATATTTGGGACTTAGTATGGATGAAATTCGCCGGGGGTTAAAAAAATGCATTCTGACTTCGGACAGACTGGAAATTATCAATACCGGAAAGATCAAAATTATCAATGATACATATAACGCGAATCCGGTTTCGGTATGTGCGGCTCTGGAACAGCTGACTGATGTTCAAGGACAGCGGAAAATTGCAGTACTTGCAGATATGTATGAATTAGGAGATCAGGAAAAGAATGGACACTTACAGGTTGGGCATAAGGCTGCCGAATTAAAAATCGACCGATTGATAGCTGTAGGGAAAATTAGTAAAAATATAGCCGAAGGAGCGATCTCCAATGGCATGCTGCCGGAAAAGATAGCATATTTTCCGGATAAAAAACAAGCAGCAGCCTGGCTGAAACAGATAATCTCTCGTGATGATGTGATCCTGGTAAAAGGATCGCGGGGAATGGGAATGGAATACATAGTAAATTTTCTGAAGGAAGTATTTGTTTAAACAATGAGGTAATAATAGATGAAGATTATAATATTGAGTTTTGTTGCAGCACTGTTGATAACATTATTGTTTTCTCCGTTGATAATTCCGTTGTTAAAAAGATTTAAGTTCGGACAGAATATTCGCTCGGACGGGCCGAGTAGTCATCTGAAAAAATCAGGGACCCCAACTATGGGCGGAATTATTTTTCTGATCGGAACCTCTGTTCCCGTTCTTGCTTTGGCCTGGAGAGAACATGAAGCTCTGTTTGTGCTGTTGGTCACCTGGTTATTTGCTGCCGTGGGAATGCTGGACGATTCTAAAAAAATTATCAAACATCAGTCAGAAGGCTTGACTCCGAAACAGAAAATGCTGGGTTTAATATTTGCTTCTTCGGTACTGATTGCCGGCGCGCTGCTGATTTTTGACAAAGGAACGGGAATGATTATTCCTTTTTCCGGATTTTTTGTTCAGGGAGGTATAGTCTGGCAATTGCCTGTACCGGTATTTGTCTTGGCTGCGTTATTCGTGGCGCTTGGATCGGCCAATGCAGTTAATCTGACTGACGGGCTGGATGGTCTGGCTATCGGAATTTCTTTCATGGTTGCGCTGTCATTTTTATTCATGACAAACGTGGCCGGACTTACTGGACTAAGTTTATATCTGGCTGCTCTTGCCGGGGGATGTCTGGGCTTTTTGTTTTTTAATCGATTTCCGGCAAAGGTTTTTATGGGTGACATGGGTTCGTTAGCTTTAGGCGGTGCATTTGCAGCGATTTCGGTCATGAGCGGAACAGAATTATTTCTGGTGATTCTGGGAGCAGTATTTGTAATAGAAACTCTTTCCGATATAATTCAGGTAACAGTTTTTAAAATAACCAAGAAGAAGACCGGTGAAGGAAAACGCGTTTTTAAAATGGCACCGCTGCATCATCATTTTGAAAAATGCGGTTGGTCAGAAGTGAAAGTTGTTACGGTGTTCTGGATATGTACTTTCATTTGCTGTTTGATCGGTATGATCGGCTTTTATAATATGTGATTCGATTTGATTTGAAGGTGACATTATGGAATTAGATCTGAGCAATGTTTTGGTTGTCGGTGCTGTCAGGAGCGGGATTGCAGCCTGCAGATATTTATTAAAAAAGAATTACAAAGTATCTGTATATGATAGAAAGAAATCAGAAGAATTGCCTGCAGAACTTACAGAACTTGCTGACAATGGAGCTGATCTTCTGCTTGGAAAAGAAAATACTGAACTGCAGGATTTTACTTTGATCGTTATCAGTCCCGGAGTACCGCTGACGATAGATCTGGTCAAAGATGCCCGTAAACTGCATATTCCTGTAATAAGCGAGATAGAGCTCGCCTGGCATTTTAATAAGGCGGATATAATAGCTGTAACCGGAACAAATGGAAAAACTACAACGACTACTCTGATCGGTGAGATAATGCAGACAGAGTATAATGGATGTGTCGCCGGAAATATAGGCAATGCATTGATCGGTGAAATAGATAATTATAATGCCGGTGATGTTTTAACGGTTGAGGTAAGCAGTTTTCAACTGGAAACAGTCGCAGACTTTCGTCCTAAGGTTGCTGTGTTTCTCAATCTCACACCGGATCATCTTAATAGACACGGCAGTATGGAAAATTACAGGCAGGCAAAAAGCAATATATTCAGACGGCAAACTTCGGAAGATTATACGATTATGAACTATGATGATGAAACAGTCAGGGCTTTGGCTGATATTTGCCCGGGCAGAGTTGTCTTTTTCAGCCACAGATGTTATTTGCAGGAAGGAGTTTTTGTCAAAAATAATAACATCGAATATATATTGGCAGAACGCAATGGGATCATTTGTTCTTTGCCTGAATTGACATTGCCCGGCAATCATAATCTGGAAAATATACTGGCTGCGGTAGCAGCAGCTTTGATTATGGGCATAAGTCCTGATAATATAAGACATGTACTGTCAACATTCAAAGGAGTTGCTCATCGTCTGGAGTTCGTTGCAAAAATTGATGAAGTAACCTACGTAAATGATTCCAAAGGCACTAATCCGGATGCTGCGATCAAAGCTCTGGATTCCTATCAGCAGCCGATAGTATTGATTGCCGGCGGTCAGAACAAAGGAAATGATTTCAAACAATTTGCTCAAATGATCCAAAAAAAATGCAGATGTGTTGTTTTGTTTGGTGAAACTGCTGAAGAGATCCGCAATGATTTACTGGAAATAGGATATAATTGCGTTATTATGACAAAAGATTTGATCGAGGCTGTACAGCGGGCCAAATATGCTGCACATGCCGGTGATGTCGTTCTGTTATCCCCCGCCTGTGCCAGTTGGGATATGTTCAAAAATTATGAAGAACGCGGAGAATTATTTAAGACCCAGGTGTTGAAAAATTAATCCCGGTTAAAAAGGGTGTGAATATATTGAAGCATGAAAAAAATAAACCTGATTTCGCCTTGTCATTGATTGTTGCCATACTTTTGGGTATAGGATTGATTATGGTGTTCAGCGCAAGTGAAGTCAGTGCGTATCTGGAAGAAGGAGACAGCCTTTATTATTTTAAGAAGCAGTTTCTGTGGATGATCATATCCGTAGCTGCCTTGATATTTGCTTCACATTTCAATTATAAACGATTTAAACACTGGAGTATGCTGATCCTGGGGATAAGTATCTTTCTTTTAGTTCTTGTTCTGATCCCGGGAATCGGTACGGAAGTGAACGGATCAACCCGTTGGATCGATCTTGGCCCGATCGGTTTCCAGCCGTCTGAGGTAAGTAAGATATGTATAGTGATATTTATGGCTTATCATTTGTCTTTGAAAAAAAATGTTGTCGGGAAAAAATTTACTCAGCTGCTGCCCAGCCTTCTTATCATGATTTTGATATGCGGCTTGATAATGCTTGAGCCTGACCTCGGAACAGCTGTGGTAATAGCCGGAACAGTAATGATAATGCTGTTTGTTGCCGGTGCAAAAAAGACTCATATGGCTGCGTTGATCACTGCATGTATCGGTATAGTAGCAGTATTAATAGCCAAAGCACCTTATCGCCTGGAACGATTATTGTCATTTATGGATCCGTGGGCAGATCCGCTCGACTCCGGTTTTCAGGTAATTCAATCTTTGTATGCTCTTGGTTCCGGCGGTTTATTCGGTGCCGGAATCGGACAAAGCAAACAAAAGTTTTTGTATCTGCCGGAAGAACATACGGATTTTATTTTTGCTGTTCTGGGAGAAGAAACGGGGTTTGTAGGAACAACGGTTGTGATTCTTCTCTTTGTTGCATTGATCTGGAGAGGATATAAAATTGCAGTTTCCGCTCAGGACAGTTTCGGACGATTGCTGGCGACCGGACTGACTACGTTGATCGGTCTGCAAGCTCTGATTAATATCGGAGTTGTAACTGGATCCCTTCCCGTCACCGGAATCGCTTTACCTCTTATCAGTTACGGCGGCACTTCTTTGTTGCTGACCATGACTACAATAGGAATATTGCTTAATATTTCACGATATACGAAATCCTGACGTATTTTGATTGCTGCTTAAAAATATGATAGAAAGCAGATTTTATGATGAAAGTAATAATTACAGGAGGCGGAACAGGCGGACATATTTATCCCGCACTGGCCATTGCCGAAGGTCTGAAAGATCGTTATAAAAAAGTTGATTTGCTTTATATAGGCGATTCTGAAGGCATGGAAGCGGATATTGTAAGTAAAACTGATATTCCGCTTATATCAATACCTTTGAATGGATTCAGACGCAATAAATTCAGCCCGCAAAACATAAAAACCATTTTTCAGGCTATAAAAGGCTTTTTCTCAGCTCTTGGTATTATCAGGAAATTTAAGCCTGATCTTATAGTCGGAACTGGCGGATATGTATGCGGACCGATTATCATGGCGGCGGTCTGTCTTCATGTTCCTTCGGTTATTCATGAGCAAAATGCATTTCCCGGAATTACCAATAAGATACTTTCCCGTTTTGTTGATTTAGTGCTGGTCACATTTGAAGACAGCATAGATCGTTTTCCGAAAAAGGATAATATTCGGGTAACAGGCTTACCTATTCGTCAGCAAATAAAACAACTGGCTCTAAATGATAATATTTCCCGTTTTCAAAATGATAAAATTATTGACAACGATGATAAAGCGTTGCCGAATGTTTTATGCGTTGGCGGCAGCTTAGGAGCGGAAAGCCTGAATTCAGCGATGTGTGAAATAATAGAGCGGGAACTACTGGCACCGCGAATATGTATCCATCTGGCAACAGGACGAAATGCATATCCTTCGATAAATGATCGCTTCAAAAAATGGCATAATGAAGATGGCTCGTATGGAAGCGGGCACAATATATTGATCGATCCTTTTATTTTTGATATGGTCAATGTTTTTAAACAGACTGATTTGATTATTTGCCGGGCCGGAGCAGCAACATTGGCAGAAATAACTGCTGTGGGAATTCCGGCAATTATTGTTCCTTATCCGCTTGCAACGGAAAACCATCAGGAATTCAATGCTGAATCTCTTGCAGATAAGGGAGCAGCTGTAATGATCAGGGATAATGAAATAAACGCTGAAAGATTATATTCTGAGATCAGTCAACTGCTCAATGATAGAGATCGTTTGCTTCAGATGTGTATCAACAGCAAAAAATCAGGCAAAATACATGCACTGGATGATATATTAACTTATATTGATGAATTGCTTATTAAATCAAATAGATGTGATATAATAGACAATAAAGATTGAATATAAAAAGTATTTTTGGATAAAATCATTTTGTACACGGGAGGCTTACTGTGTTTTCATTAAATAATATCAAGAAGATATTTTTTATTGGTGTAGGTGGATCCGGAATGAGCGGTATCGCCAAAATACTTGCTGAGATGGGATATCAGGTAAGCGGTTCTGATCAGAAAGATTCTGATACGATCCAAAAGCTGAAATCGATAGGAGTATGCTGCTATATAGGTCATGCTGCGGAACAATTGCAGGGTGCTGATGTCGTCGTTGTTTCTACAGCTATACCTAAGGATAATGTTGAACGCGCAGCTGCGGAAAAACAAGGAATTCCGATCGTACATCGCAGCGATGTTCTGGCTGCCTTGATGGATATGCGTTCCGGTATTGCAGTTTCAGGTACTCACGGTAAAACAACGACTACATCCATGATTGCCAATATACTTGATAGTGCGGGGCAGGATCCGTCTGTTATCGTAGGCGGAATGGTCAGCGAGTTTACCGGTAACTCACGCCTGGGAAAAGGACGATACCTGATAGCTGAGGCAGATGAAAGCGACGGATCATTTCTGAATCTCAATCCTGAAATTGCTGTGATAACCAATATAGAAGCTGATCATCTTGACCATTATGGCAGTCAGGAAAAAATCGATGACGCTTTTGCCGCATTTTTAAATAAGATCCCGGAAGATGGGATGGCAGTAGTTTGCATTGACAGCCCCGGGGTAAGACGATTGCTTGATCGATATGATGGTCCATGTATCAAGTACAGTTTAAATAACTGCAAAGAGGCGGATGTTTATTTCAGTGAACTGGTTTATCAGGAAAATGTCTCACGCGGCAGGGTGATCTTTTTTGGCAGGGATTTGGGTGAAATATGCTTATATGTTCCCGGAGAGCATAATATGTCCAATGCTCTGGCGGCTATATGCGTAGCAGGTTTTTTGAATCTGGACTTTTCTGCCGCCCAGAAAGCTTTGCGGTTATTTCATGGAGTGGGCAGACGTTTCCAGGAAACCGGCAGAATAGACGGCATTATGATCGTGGATGATTATGCTCATCACCCGACTGAAATCAAAGCAACTCTGAAAGCAGCCAGACAAAAAAGGATGAATAGAGTGATCGCAGTGTTTCAGCCGCATAGGTATACCAGGACTTTTTTCTTGCTGGATGATTTCGCAGAAGCCTTTACAGATGCTGATCAGGTTATTATCTGTGATATCTACAGCGCCGGAGAAAAACCTATTGACGATATCAGTTCACAAATCCTGGTATCCAGAATTAAGCAGTCAGGAAAGACGGATATCAATTATATTCCTGCTATAGATGATGCGGTTAAATATCTTAAGCAGATCGTCCGGCACGGAGATCTTATCATTACTCTTGGAGCAGGTGATGTCTGGAGAGCCGGCAAGGAACTGCTGTATGAGCTGGAAAACCAAAAATATAATAATATGTAGCTTAAATCAAAGGAGCAACCACAGTGTCTGTTGAAAAAGCAGCTGAAAGATTACAATCTGTCATAAACGGCCGTATATATATTCATAAATCTCTGCGTGATTCCAATACCTTTAAAGTGGGCGGAGCAGCGGAACTGATGTTAATTCCTTCATCAGCGGCTGATATTGCAGAGGCCGTGCAGATCTGTGATTCTGAGGGTCTGCCTGTAACAATATTGGGAAATGGTTCAAATGTTCTGATATCCGATAAAGGAATTCGCGGACTTGTTATCAAGCTGGTAAAGGGCATCGATCATTTGCAATTCGGTGATCAGTGTATTATAGCCGAGGCAGGTGTTATGCTTCCGGGGCTGGCTAAGGAAGCAGCAAGGCGCGGTATTTCCGGCTGGGAATTTGGCATAGGAATCCCGGCTTCGATCGGCGGAGCGATCTATATGAATGCCGGTGCCTATCAGCAATCTGTTTCAGATAGCTTGATTTGGGTCGAATATCTTGCTGCAAACGGTGAATTAATAAGAGAAAGAAAAGAAAATCTGCAATTTGCTTATCGCAGCAGTTTATTCTCCCACGAAAATGGTATTATTATCAGGGCGGCGTGGCGATGTGAATATGATGATAATAAAGAGATAACCAAAAGGATGAACGAAATACAAAAAAATCGTATGAACAGTCAGCCGCTTCAGTGGCCTAATGCCGGCTGTATTTTTCGCAACCCGGAAAATGGCCGGCCTGCAGGGTGGCTGCTTGAGCAATCCGGATGTAAGGGATTGCAAATAGGTGATGCTGTTATATCTGAGAAGCATGCTAATTTTATTATTAACCGCGGCAGGGCTACTCAGGAGCAGATCTGTTCCCTGATAGATCTAGCAAGGCGAAAAGTTTATGAACAATTTGGCATTGAATTGAAAACTGAGATCAAGTTTTTAGGTGAAGCATCAATATGATCGAGGCTGGGTTTTATGGCGATAAAAACTATAAAAAGAAACAGAAAAAAATCCAACATCCTGCAGACGTTTTTTTTCCTGATACTAATCGGTGTTATAGCGTTTATATTTTTGCATTTGCAGATGTTTAATATAACTGATATAAATGTTGCTGATAATAATATGACTGATGAAGAAGAAATAATCGAAACATCCGGAATTGTTATCGGCAACAATATTTTCCGTGAAAATCTGAACGATGCAGCTGAAAACATCAAAAAGATACCGTTTATTGATGATGTTTCAATTGACCGGAAATTGCCTTCCACTATTATAATAAACATTAAAGAACGTGCTGCTGTTTTGTCTGTACTGGATGTTGATTCTGCCAGTTATATATTTGATGCCGATGGTATTCTGCTGAATAAAAGCTATGTATACGCTGATTATGGGATCCCTGTATTGACAGGCTTTAATGTGCCGGATGGTCTTGAAGCCGGTGCAAAGTGTTCATCAAAGGAATTGACCAGCATTATTGAAATAATGAATCAGACTCCTGATATCTATAAAGATTATATTGATGAAATCGTTTATACAAAAGACGGTCAGGTTGTTTTATATACTACTACTGGAATTGGCGGCTGGAAAATCAGATTTGGGGATCTGAGTGATATAGACGAGAAAATTGATGCCCTGAACGGCATGTGGGAACAGCTTCTGCAGAAGAAAGATACTTTAGAGTATTTTGATATTAGTTATTATAAGAGTCCTGTAATAAAATATAAAGCTTAAAAGGTGAATTGATATGTGGCTGATTCCGATAATAGGGCTGATTATTGGTATACTGATCGGGATTAAGATCCCAATAGTTTTGACCGCTGCATACAGTCAGTATTTATCGATTGCCATACTGGCGGCTTTGGATTCTATATTTGGCGGGATCAGAGCGGGAATAGAACATAATTTTGATAATAAAATTTTCCTGACCGGATTTTTCAGCAATATTTTACTGGCCAGTGGATTAGCATATCTCGGTGATTTGCTGGGGGTAGAATTATATACTGCAGCAGTATTCGTATTCGGAGTAAGATTGTTTCAGAATCTGGCTATTATCCGCAGATTATTGATAAAAAAATGAGAAATATAAAAAAATTTATTCATTTGCTTTTAGTTTTTAAAAAAAACATCTTGCGTATATTCTTAAAATGGTGTATTATAAAGAATAATTGTGTTTTATTATTGCAAATGATATATTAGATTATAAATAAATCTATAATATTTCTCATTTCAAATAGATAATTCAAAGGAGGTCTTACAGATGATAGACTTTGACATGGAGGATTTAAGCAATCGTGCTAATATCAAAGTTGTCGGTGTTGGCGGCGGCGGCAGCAATGCAGTCAACAGAATGGTCGATTCAGGTTTAAAAAATGTTGAGTTTATTGTGGTAAACACTGACGCTCAGGCATTGCGTATGTCAGAAGCAAATCAGATGATTCAGATCGGAAGCAAACTGACCAAAGGATTGGGAGCAGGTGCTAATCCGGAGATCGGTGAAAGAGCGGCTGATGAGAACAGAGAGGAAATCGCTGCAATATTAAGCGGCGCTGATATGGTATTCGTTACTGCGGGCATGGGCGGCGGAACCGGAACAGGAGCAGCTCCTGTAGTTGCTGAATTAGCAAGAGAAGCCGGCGCTCTGACAGTTGGTGTAGTAACCAAGCCTTTTGTTTTTGAAGGGAAAAAACGTCAGAGACAGGCTGAAATAGGTATCGAAAAACTTAAGGATAAAGTAGATACTCTTATCACAATACCTAATGATCGCCTGCTTCAGGTCATAGAAAAACATACTACAGTGGTCGAAGCTTTTAAAGTTGCCGACGATGTTCTGCGTCAGGGTATCCAAGGTATATCTGATCTGATTTCTGTACCGGGACTGATAAATCTGGATTTTGCAGACGTAAAAACGATAATGAAAGATGCCGGTTCAGCTTTAATGGGAATTGGTTACAGCAGCGGAGAGAACCGCGCTGCTACCGCAGCAAAAATGGCAATTTCCAGTCCGCTGCTTGAAACTTCTATCGACGGAGCACGCGGCGTACTGTTGAATATTACCGGCAGTGATTCTCTCGGATTGCTGGAAGCCAATGAAGCGGCTGAAATTATTGCTCAGGCAGCCGATCCGGTAGCTGATATTATTTTCGGCGCGGTTATTGACGAATCTATGGGCGAAGATATCAGGGTAACAGTAATCGCTACCGGCTTTGATCGTGAAACCAAACAGGACGAAAAAAAAAATAACGAGTCGGTGAAAAAACAGTCATCATCCAAAAAAGCAGACTCTAAAGCCTCAGTTTTCACCAGTGATAATGATCTGGATATTCCTGCTTTCCTTAGAAATAACTAAGTATTATTCGAGACCGATAATAAACATAATAAAAGCTCTGGTATCTGTTTTCAGAAACCGGAGCTTTTATTAAGTTGCATATTAAATATATTACTCAGTTGAGGGAAGGCTGACCTTATTCAGAATACCGTTGAGGTACGCAAGAATGATCCCGTAGTTCGTCAAAGGTATATTCTGATTTTTGGCAGAATCCAGACGAGACTGAACATAGCGCTGATTAAACATGCAGGCGCCGCAGTGGATTATCAGATCATATTGACTTAAATCTTCAGGGAAGTCTGTTCCGCTGACAAAATCGATGCGGAGACCATTGCCCAATCTTTTTCGTAATAAGGCAGGGATCTTTACTTTGCCTATATCTTCATTTAAAGCGGCATGTGTACATGCTTCTGCAATTAAAATACGGGATTCTTCAGTCAATGATTCGACGATCTCCGCACTTTGCTTAAAATATGCTATATCACCCTTATATGCTGCAAAAAGGATAGAAAAAGAAGTTAGTTTGCTTTGCTCAGGACAGTATTTTGCAGCCAGCGGGAAAACCTGCGAATCGGTTATAATCAGATCCGGCGGAGCGTTCAATGATGCCAATGCATCCTGAATATTTTCTGCCGTACAGCAAACAGGCACACAATGTTTATCCAGAAGCTCCCTGATAGTTTGCACCTGCGGCAGAATGAGCCGGCCTTTTGGAGCTTCTGTATCCTGAGGCATTATAAGAAGCACAGTATCACCATGTTCAGCCAGATTGCCGGTGATAGTGCGGGAACTGTGGCTTTCAGGAATGATACGCAGGATCTGTGCAAAAAGATCGGATAATCCATGTTTAGTATTGCTGCTTATAATGACAAAAGGCAGCTGATATTTCTGCTGCAAACTGTCATTTAATTCGATCAGTTCGTGCTCCTGACAAATATCTGCTTTGCTGATAACGCAGATAAGAGGTACGGAATGAGAGCGGCATTGTTTGATAAAACTATATTCTGGTTCCGGAATAGAATGATCGATGCTTTGAAACGATGATAATAGTTCACAGCTTATCAACAGCAGAGCGATGTCACATTTTTTCAAAACATCGGAAGTTTTGGCACGGCGAAGATCTCCGATCAGATTTTGCCGGTCATCGAATCCGGCTGTGTCGATCCAGACAACGGGTCCGATAGAAGGTAATTCCATTGCTTTGTAAACAGGATCAGTAGTAGTACCGGCTATTGAGGATACTATGGAAGTTGCCTGGTTGGTAATAAAATTCAATAAGGAAGATTTACCGCTGTTTCGTCGTCCGAATATTCCGATATTCAATCGTTCCGCCCTGGGAGTTGAGTTAATATCCATCAGATTATCCTCCTTAAATCTGCTGACCATCGGGGATGATCTCCTCGTTCGCTCGTCAATCTGTAACCGAATTTGCGAAGATTATCACTTAAATGAAACAGACCTTCAGCTGACTCTGTCAGACTTTCCTGTTTATGGTCATATAAACTGTAATAATCTTTTTGCGCAACAGGCGTGAAATTTGGCATAATTACATTTGCACCGGCAAGTATTCCTTTCTCGATACCGGAAGGATCAAGAGAACCCAAGGCGGTCGTTGCAGGAATCAATGCATCAGGAAATAAAAGACGCAGCAAAGAGATCAAACGCAAAGTAAGTAAAGTGCTGCCTGCCGGATAATAAGCAAAAGGAGTATCGCTATGAGGAATAAAAGGTCCGATCCCGATCATTTGAGGCTGCAGCTGCTGCAGGAAAACAATATCAGCAGTTAAAGATGATGCTGTTTGGCCGGGAGAAGCTACCATAAATCCTGATCCTATCTGGTAACCGCATGATTTAAGTGCATTCAGACAAGTCAGACGATGCTCGATTGATTGATCTGGCGGGTGCAACAGTTGATAATGCCGGGGATCTATTGTCTCATGGCGCAGCAAATATCTGTCTGCTCCGCTCTGAAAGAATTGTCTGTAATCGTCAGATGAACGTTCACCGACTGATAATGTTATTGCGCAATCCGGGAAACATTTTTTTATTCTGTGAACGATGGAAGAGAGTATTTCGGTATTATACCATTGATCTTCTCCGCTTTGCAAAACGAAAGTTCTCATTTTATGATCATAACCGTTTTGACAGCAGTCCAGGATCTGATCTTCAGTTAAACGGAAACGTTGGAGAGAAGAGTTGCTGCGGCGCAATCCGCAGTAAAAACAATCATTACGGCAGTAATTGCTGAATTCGATCAATGCCCGGCAGTATATTTTAAATCCGAAATGTTTTTGAGATGTTTCTCTGGCCATACTGAACAGGATCTGATCGGAAGGATGAGCAAAGTTTATAGTTTTTTCATCAGTCCAGGTTTGTATTATTGAAAGAAGATCTGTACTGCTGACTGTATGGGAAAAAAATATTTTCTGTAATAGCTGCTGCATGATCATTCTCCTTAATACTTAATATATGAATTATACGGCAGAAAAAAATATATGTAAAGCTTTTAAAATCATGCAAAATGGAGCTGAGAATAAATGTTGAACTGGATAAAGAAGAGAGTTATAACTCCTGAAAAAGCAGCCAGCAGATTCGTTGCCAGGCAATTATCTGAACAAAGATATATCGATGAATGGGGAAATGATCCTGAAAACTATTATTATCATTTGACGGAAATATGTTATTCGGGGGGCAGGGAATATGCCGGCCGTGGGCCGCTGACTGATGAATTGCTGTACAATCTGACTATCAGCATTAAATACAATCAGTTTATGGCTTCGATCGATGAATGCTGGGACGGAACTGTCGATGCCAGCCAGCCGGAAATAAAAAACGCACTTTGTGAAATATTTATGGCCGGTTTATCTGAAGAACCCGGAAGAATAGACGAACATTAGTCTGAGCGGAGGAATAAAAATGTATTTCTACAGTTCAACTCAATGGATATTGCTTTTTTTTGCATATGCTTTTGCCGGGTATCTGTGGGAAGAGATTTATGTTTCGCTGCGGCAGCATAAATTAGTCAACAGAGGATTTTTACACGGGCCCGTTTTACCTATATATGGTTTTGGAGCAATAATCATTTTATTTACGGTCCTGCCGGTGATTGATAATTGGTGTTTGATATTTATCCTGGGTATGTGTGCCGCCACAGTGCTGGAATATATAACGGGAGCATTGCTGAATAAAATTTTTAAAATGCGTTATTGGGATTACAGCAATGATTTTGCTAATGTAAGAGGCTATATCTGCCTTAGG
>JAZPYJ010000128.1:0-6727 GCA_045544075.1 Thermoanaerobacteraceae bacterium | reverse complement strand
CATGAACTGACAGAGGTCAAAACGACCAATATGGGCAGTTTATTTAAACTGACCTATCAGATAATAATGAAAGATAATAACAAGGAACGGGAACTGATCGATGCGATCCGCTGCCGCAACGGCAATCTGGAGATCACTTGTGCTCGTGTAAACGCGGGATATAATGAACTGTGATTTTATAACGAACATAATATGCCGTGTCTGTTGAACGGACAGGAAATATTTTTTGAGGAGGAACAAACAAATGAGCAGGGGAAAAAAATTTACACGGAGACGATTGATGGGATTATTCGGCATATTGTTAAGTATGACCATGGTGATCTCGGCCTGCGGAACAGCGGAAAATAAAACTGACGGCACCAGTGAAGAAAAAACTTCTGCCGGGCAGACGGAAACAGTAAACTCAACAGAACTTACAGCGGCATCTGAGATCAGTGTTCCCGAGGTGACCTGGGCTGAGGAAGCGGTGCAGGGCAGTGAGCAGATAGATGCTGATTATACGATCACTTTTAATGATACATCGATCAGTTGTGATCAAACGGATGATGCGGTAAGCATAGATGGTTCAACAGTGACTATTACAAAAGCAGGTTCCTATTTGATCAGCGGTCGATTGAGCGACGGTCAGCTGATCGTGGATACAGACGACGAGGAAAAAGTTAAGCTTTATTTTGACGGTGTTGATATTTACTGCAGCGATAGCGCACCGGTAAATGTAGTCAATGCTTCAAAAAAAGTTGTGATATACCTGACCGAGGGGTCGGTCAATCTGATCAGCGATGGAGAGGAATACTCCTCGGATGATGAAGATGCGCCGACTGCAGCAGTGTATAGCAAGGAAGATCTGAAACTGGACGGCAGCGGAGAACTTTATGTTACCGCTAATTATAACAAAGGTATAGTCAGCAAAGACGATCTGGAAATCGAAGGCGGCAGTATCTATATAAGTGCTGTGGATGATGGTGTGCGCGGCAAAGATTCCGTTACCATGACCGGCGGATTGCTTTATATCGTGGCAGGCGGCGATGGTCTGAGAACCAGCAATGAGGAAGAAGATGATAAAGGCTGGATCGATATCAGCGGCGGGGAATTATACATCACGTCCGGGCAGGATGGTATTCAGGCGATTACCGATCTGAATATCAGCGGCGGTATTTTTGCGATCAACAGCGGCGGCGGAAGCAGCAACAGTTCCAGCTCCAACGAAAACTGGGGCAGTTGGGGAACTGAAGCATTGCCTGAAGATATTCCCGGCGGCGGTATGGCTCCGAATGGCGGAATGTCTGGTGCGGGTCCGGGAAGTGCATCCGGTGCCTCGGCCACTGCGGATTCAGCTATAAACACAGCATACGCAGCAGAGGGCAATACTGCTGAAAGCACAGAGAACGAGAGCGGTACGGATGAGAGTACAAGCGCCAAGGCATTAAAGGCCGGCGATGTACTCAGCATAAGCGGCGGAAGCATCAACATAGATTCGTCGGACGATGCTGTGCACAGCAATGATACAGCAGAGATCAGCGGAGGCGATCTTTATATAGCTTCAGGCGATGACGGTATGCATGCTGATGAAGTGCTTCAGATCAGCGGCGGTGAAATCAAAATAATCCAGAGCTATGAAGGACTGGAAGCACTCGATATACAGATCAGCGGCGGTGATATAGATGTTCTGGCGAGCGATGACGGGATCAATGCGGCCGGCGGCAGTGACGGATCATCTTTGGACCGCATGGGAGCGAACTCCTTCGGCGAGGGAGAAGGTTCATTGACAATCAGCGGCGGACGCATAGTAATAAACGCTGAAGGAGACGGACTGGATTCCAACGGAACGATTGACATGAGTGACGGAACGGTCATAGTATACGGCCCGACCAGAGGCGGCAACGGAGCGCTGGATTGTGTAGGCGGATTTACCTTAACGGGCGGTTGGCTGCTTGCCGTCGGAGACAGCGGAATGGCAGAGAGCGTAAACGATTCAGAGCAGGGTGTTATCTTCTGCAGCGTTGAGATGAGCGCTGATGAAGTGCTGCAGATCTGCAGCGCTGACGGTGAGGAAATCGCTGCCATTGCAGCACCAAAGGCCTATAATTCCATCGTCTTCACATCTCCTGAGATCGAGAGCGGGGAAAGTTACGTTCTGTACAGCGGGGCTGAATGTTCCGGTGAAATAACCGACGGCATCTGTGAAGCAAACACCTGCAGCGGTGGTACTGAGCTGGGCAGCATAACAGCTGATTAAGTCAGTATGAAAGCAAACAGAAAAACTGAACAACATAACGGAAAAAAGCAAAGCTATTCTTTATGAAAGAGCAGGAAAACATATCAGAAGAAACAAGAGAGACTGAATTGCTCAGTCTCTCTTGTTTTGGTATAAAATTTATAGAAACATATCATTTCCATACTTCCTGTGCGATGCGGACGCTGCCTCTGGCGTCTGATGAATAAAAATCAGCGCCGATCTTTTTCGCGTATTCAGGAGTAAGCACTGCACCTCCGACCATGATCAGACAATCAGGCGCTTGTTCACGCAGCAGGCGGATGGTTTCCTGCATGGCAGGAAGGGTCGTGGTCATAAGAGCACTAAGACCGACCAGACGGATGTTGTCCGCTACAGCACGATCGACAATTACCTGCGGGGGGACATCCTTGCCTAAGTCTATCACTTCATAGCCGTAGTTTTCCAGTAAAACACGAACGATATTCTTGCCGATGTCGTGCACATCACCGTAAACAGTAGCCAGAATTATCTTTTGGCCTGAAGATTCGACGGCAGTGCCGAGCTGCTGTTTAAGCAGAGCAAAAACATTCTGCACAGTATCAGCTGCCAATAAAAGCTGAGGCAGAAAATAGCGTCCCTGTTCGTAACGTATGCCGACTTCTTCAAGGGCAGGCACGATCACTTTATTGACGATTTCCAGTAGCGGCATTTGCTCCTGCAGCAGCAGTTTGCTGGTCTGTTTCGCCTGAAGACGATCACCGTCGATGATCTGCTGATAAAGGCTGGCGGCTGCTGTGCTGCCGGCGATCGTTTTGATGGTTGTCTCTGAAGCGGGCGACGTTTCTTCCTTTGCTGCGGCAGCAGGTTTTTCTGCAGGCCGGACCGCTGGGATAGGTTGGACATCCTGCCGGTCAGTCATAGCAGCAATGTAGCGCTGTGACAAAGGATCACGGGCGGTCAGGACTTCAGCGGCCATTACTGTATCCATCATAAGGGGCAGATTAGGGTTGATGATCGGAAGATCCAGTCCGGATGAGATAGCCATTGCCAGAAAAGTCGAATTCAGAAGACCGCGCTGCGGCAATCCGAATGAAATATTGCTCACGCCCAGCACGGTGGCGCATCCGAGCTTTTCCTTCACCATACGCAGTGCCTTGACTGTCTGTATAGCTTCCTTCTGCTGAGCGCTGACGGTCAAAGTCAGACAATCTATCAGAATATCCTGACGCCGCAGACCGAATTCCTCTGCTGTACGCACGATCCGTTCCGCGATCGCCAGACGTTCTTCAGCTAATGCGGGAATGCCGTTTTCGTCCATGGCCAGTCCCAGCACACATGCCCCGTATTTTTTGGCCAACGGGAGAATATTGTCCATCGTTTCCCGCCTTCCATTGACGGAATTTATAAGCGGACGTCCCTGACAATAGCGCAGGCCTTGCTCCAATGCTTTAACGTCGCCGCTGTCCAGGACCAAAGGTACATTGACAACGTTCTGGACCTCCTGGACAACCTGACGCATCAGGACTGCTTCATCTGCTTCGGGAATACCGACATTGATATCAAGAAGCTGAGCGCCGTTTTTGACTTGCTTGATGGCTTCTTCGGTTATATAATTCAGATTTCCTTCCCGCAGATGCTGACTGAGCTTTTTTTTGCCTGTAGGATTTATGCGTTCCCCGACGACTCTGACTGGCTGCTCACCGCCCACCAGAACTGTACGGGTGGCGGAGGAAAGAGCAGTGACATAGCTGCAGCGTTCTGCCGCAGATTCCTCATCGACAGAAGGCTGCAGCGGATCGGAATGTTCGGCAGACTGAAGACGACAGATTTCTTCCTTGAGCTGCCGGATATGTTCAGGCGTTGTACCGCAGCACCCTCCGATAATAGTTACGCCGCAGTCCGCAAAATGTCTGGCCCATGAAGCGAACTCCTCAGGCTGCAGAGGAAAAACTGTTCTGCCGTTCTCCAAAAAGGGGAGGCCGGCGTTAGGCATGACGATCAGAGGAATACGGGCAAATTCCGCCATGGTCTGCATGACGGACAATAGCTGTTCGGGTCCGCCCGAACAATTGGAACCAACAGCGTCCGCTCCCATGTTCTGCAGAACATTGACTGCCGTGACAGCGTCTGTGCCCATAAGGGTACGGCCGTCTTCCTGAAAAGTCAGCGAGCAGACCGCAGGCAGGGACGTATTTTCTTTAACCGCAAGCAGGGCTGCGCGTATCTCAGCCATATCGCTGTGAGTTTCACAGATAACCAGATCGGCTCCCGCCTGTTCGGCGATAACGACTTGCTGCCGAAACAGTTCATACGCGTCGTCAAAACTAAGATTGCCGAAAGGCTGCAGCATACAGCCGGAAGGACCAAGACTATAGGCTACAAGCACAGATACGGCGGTGTCATGATCATCTGCAGCTTTTCGCACCGCTGCTCTGGCCAGATCGACGCCCTGACGGATAATCTGTTCCTGTTGTTCGGCCAGACCGAACTGGGCCAGCTTATAACTGCCTGCCCCGAATGTATTGGTGGTTATGACCTGTGCTCCGGCTTCGATATAGGCAGCATGAAGCATCTGGATCTTATCCGGATGAATGAGATTCCATGATTCGGGACATTCGCGGTTCTGCAGTCCCTGCTGCTGAAGCAGAGTGCCGGTGCCGCCGTCCCAAACGACAATATTCTTTTTAGACCAAAGAAAGTCAGTGTTGGACATAAACTGTCTCCTATGCTGATATATGTATCAGAGATTTACGGCTGCAGTTTTATAATAGCTGTAATGCTTTTCT
This sequence comes from Thermoanaerobacteraceae bacterium, assembly GCA_045544075.1. Taxonomy (GTDB): domain Bacteria; phylum Bacillota; class JAZPYJ01; order JAZPYJ01; family JAZPYJ01; genus JAZPYJ01. The sequence continues at coordinate 1,726 of JAZPYJ010000128.1, read as the reverse complement.
GAGGCAGAAGCATGAATGCCTGATTCACACGCACGCCCAGCGATTCTCCTTCCGACCAGAACAAAAGCTGCTGCTGATGGCGCAGAGACCAATCACCATATCCGGGGCTGTAACGACGGCCGAGCCGGAGAACATCAGTACCTTTCGCCTGAGCCTGAAGCATGATCTTTTGCTGCAGATCTGTTTCCAGCTGATCAGCTGCTGACTCGACAGCTTCGGTGCCGATCGCATCCAGGATCACGGCTTCCGTGCTTTGTTGTTCTCCAAACAGACAGCGCACTTTTTCTTCCAGTGCGGAGCTGATAGTCACAGTAAAAATTATGATCTCCTCAGCGGTGCCAAGATATCGCCGTATGCTCTCCCCCTGCCATAGATCAGCCGGCAGATCTGCCAGCCGCCAGCGGCGGTAAGAAGCCTGCGGTTTTATAAATTTTTTTGCTTCCCGCAATTGTTCCTGCAGTATCGTTTGCAGCTGAGGCGTAATTTCATGACTGTTCGGACGATAGCCCAGATAACGCCATATTTCATTTTCCCGAAGAATAAGATCTTCCTGATTCATAAGCTGTTCCTTGTTATAGAAGTGATCGTAAAATAATGATCAAAAAAAAACTAAATTTTTCAAAAGTGAGTAATCATTACAAAATCGATATAATTATTTTATCATGTTCCGACCATAATGTCAAAAAATAAACATGCTTCTGTCTATGTACTGAAAAAAATCTTGCGGGAACAGCATGTGACTGGTACAATGCAGATAAGAATAATCAGCTTTAAGAAGGACGTGATATAAAATGAGCAGCAGTGATATATACCAATGGCTTGCTGAATATGATCAGCTGGCCGATCTGGCTATGCAGGCACGAAACCACGCCTATGCGCCTTATTCACGGTTTTCGGTAGGAGCAGCTTTACTGACGAGGGACGGGCAAATATATACAGGGTGCAATATCGAGAACTCTGCTTACCCCGTTGGCCTGTGTGCTGAACGTGCAGCCTTCGCCCGGGCTATAAGCGCTGGCAGCCGCGAATTCAGTGCGATCGCTATAGCAGGCAGGTCTGATGCTCAGCAAGGAAGTGATTTCTGTTCTCCCTGCGGTATGTGCCGTCAGTTTATGCGTGAATTCTGCGGAGAGGATTTTAAGGTGATACTGATCAAATCTGCGGCGGACAGTACTATACTTGACAGAAAAATTTACAGGTTGGGCGAATTGCTGGCTGATAGTTTTGGACCGCAGAGTCTTCGCTGATGTTTATGAGCAGGCTTAAAAATGGAATAAATCTTCTTCATAAGAGATAGATCTGTTCTGGTAGGGGTATAATCAGTATCTGATGAAATCTTTCAGGGGAAGCACATTTTTTCTGAAAAATCATTGACAAATATAATTGCTGGTATTATAATTTTTTAAGTAAAAGGTTAGGCTGTTCTAACCATATGTGGCCGTGTGCGGCACGGCAGGAAAGGGGATGAAGGCATGATGCCTCTGAGCCTGGCTAATTCGGGAGAAGAGGTGACGATCAGGAAAATCGGCGGGTCATCTGAGATCAAAAAGCATCTTGAGGATCTCGGCTTTACTGTAGGTGAAACCGTAACCGTTACCAATAAGCTTGGTGAAAACGTGATCGTAAAAGTAAAAGAATCCCGTGTTGCCTTAAACAACGACATGGCGCGGAGGATCATGATCTAAAGCGCAAAAAAATTTATGAAGTAAGGAGATGAAAGCATGAA
>JAZPYJ010000127.1:0-5512 GCA_045544075.1 Thermoanaerobacteraceae bacterium | reverse complement strand
TACCACGAGCCAGCAACGCTGCCTGGACTTTATCAGTATACTCACTGTTGCGGTCAGTGATAGGCAGTAATTTCACCTGAACAGGTGCCAGCCAGACCGGGAATTTACCTGCATAATGCTCGATGAGGATTCCCATGAAACGCTCGATCGACCCGTAAATAGCTCGGTGGATCATAATAGGACGATGTTTTTGTGAATCAGAACCGACGTATTCAATATCAAAACGAACAGGCAGCTGGAAATCCAATTGAATGGTGCCGCACTGCCATGTACGTCCCAAAGAGTCTTCCAGATGAAAATCGATCTTAGGTCCGTAGAAAGCACCGTCACCTTCATTGATCACATATTCCAGCTTCATTTCATCCAATGCACGCTGCAAAGCTTCGGTCGCCATTTCCCAGTCTTCTTCAGCTCCCATATGTTCCTCAGGCATAGTAGACAGCTCAATATTATATTTAAATCCGAATTTACTGTATATTTCATCGATCAGCCGGATAACTCCTTTTATCTGATCGGTTATTTGTTCGCGGGTCATATAAATATGCGCATCATCCTGCGTAAAACAGCGAACGCGCATCAGCCCATGAAGTTCTCCGGATTTTTCATGTCTATGAACAAGACCAAGCTCACTGAGTTTCAGCGGCAGATCACGATAGGAACGGGGCTCAATTTTATAAACCAGCAGACAGCCCGGGCAGTTCATCGGTTTGACCGCATAATCTGTTTCATCGATCATCGTCGTATACATATTATCTTTATAATGGAACCAATGGCCTGAAGTTTCCCACAGTTCCCGGTTGAGAATTACCGGCGTGCATATTTCTTTATATCCGTCACGGGTATGGACCTCACGCCAATAATTTATTAATTCATTGCGCACTATCATTCCGTTAGGCAGAATGAAAGGAAATCCTAAGCCCTCATCCATTAAAGCAAACAATCCAAGCTCACGTCCCAGCTTGCGATGATCCCGTTTTTTAGCTTCTTCTATTTTGTTTAAATAATCTGCCAGATCGGTTTTATTAGTAAAAGCCGTTCCGTAAATACGGGTCAGCATTTTATTCTTTTCACTGCCGCGCCAGTATGCACCTGCTACAGAAGTAAGTTTGAAAGCTTTTACAGCTGAAGTATAAGTTACATGCGGTCCCGCGCACAGATCAACAAATTCGCCCTGCTTGAAAAAAGAAAGCTCTTCATCCTCAGGCAGATCATTGATCAGCTCGATTTTATAAGGTTCGTTGCGCTCTTCCATCAATGAAATCGCTTCAGCTCTGGGCAGAACGAAACGTTCAAGCTTCAGATTTTCTTTGACGATTTTTTTCATTTCAGCTTCCAGAGCAGTTAATTCTTCAGAACTAAAAGGCTGTTCCCTGTCAAAATCATAGTAGAATCCATCTTTTATAGAAGGCCCTATAGCTAATTTAGTCTCGGGATACAAACGTTTAACTGCTTGCGCAAGAATATGGGAAGCAGTATGTCTCAGCGAATCACGTCCAATTTCTTCATCAAACACATGTTCTTCAATCGTTCCGTCATGCAGAATAATTTTCATAATAAATGCAATCCTCCTTTTTTCACTTAATTCCTCAATAAAAAGCACCCCTGGCAGCACTGAAATACAGTGTTCCAAGGGTGCAAATAATCACACGGTCCCACCTTGAATTTAACTTCGTTGATCTTTAACGCAGAAATACGGTCTGCTCATCACAGACTGCTCCGGGGCGGTCTTCGTTCATCCGGTCCTCAAAAGCTTTCACCATTTCGCTTTCTCTCTGCAATCAGACCGCAATGACTACTCTTCCCTTCATTGCACATTTTAGAATATCACTATATGTAAATAATGTCAAGCATAATCCCAATAAATAAAAAGGCTGCAAAAACAAGATGTTTTGCAGCCTTAAAAATCAGTATTTTTTTTATCTGTTCTGATACCAGCAGCTACTCAAAAACTCTTTAGTGACCGGAATAATATCATCAGCCACTTTCATAAGGCTCTGCGGGATGTTGAACTCGCCGTCTTTGATAAAAGAAGTTACTTCGACATGTTTTCCCAAACGTTTCACTTCTTCAATGGCTTTGATATAATCTGCATCGGCACTAACCAGGATCGCTACATCATAAACATCAAGAAAAGCACCTGTCAGCAAATCAACTGCTATGTTAACGTCTGTCCCTTTTTCTACCCATGAATCACCGCGTTTTTCCAGTTTGCCGTAAACCAGATCAAGATACGGAGTCTTCTGCATAGTATAAACAAATCGATTATGATGATCCTTCTTGCCATAATCATCCGGAGTTTCTACTGTGTAGAAATACCCTCTTACTAATTCGCGGTCAGGTTTATATGTGACAAGGGCATCCATAAACAGCTTATAGTCGACATTGGTACGGCCGATATGATGGAGCAATGCATGGTAAAAATTGCTGCCGTCGAACGCTATTATAACTCTTTTCAAAGATGATCCCCCTATAATATAAAAAGCTTAATAATAGGTGATTAATACAAGCGTCCGCGTCTTATAGTATCATTGGGAAAACAAATTTCGGAATTATTATTCCGCAAAAATCAGTTTACCCTTAAAAAATGGAAGAAACAAAAAATATTATTAACATTTTAATCATAATACAAATCCATTATATTGTCAACATCATTATTGATGCTGATAAAAAGAAATTTTTTTCTGTTTTGCCTTATAGAATTATAAAGGACCGGAAGATCCGATCCTTGGGGTGATAAATTATAAAAGTGATTAGTCCATAAGATCCTGCTAAAGCAGAATCTAATAATTTATATGTTTTTATTGTATCTTATTTAATGTGCTGTGTCAAATCTATAATTAATGATATTGGATTATTGTCTAATCATTTTGCCGGTTATCTTTATTGTTTTGATATTATTTTTACTACATTGCCGTTTTTCCGGTTAATAATTATGATTTATTAAAAAATCTATTTAAAAATTCTACAATACGATGAAATATAATTATATTACGGTTCGTAATCAAGGCAGGAATTATTACTGAAATGTCGAACTAAGGTTTGAATAATTTTATGATTATTCAATTCACATTTTTATTATCAAACTCCAGGAGGTTTCCATAATGGCATTTAAAATTGGTATCAACGGCTTTGGCCGCATCGGCAGAATGGTTTGCAGGATTGCCATCGATAAACCTGAAGTCGATATCGTCTCCGTCAACGCTTCTTATCCGCCCTCCACTCTGGCGCATATGCTGAAGTATGATTCTGTTCACGGCAAATTCAATGCTGATATCAGCTATGATGAAAACTCTATCACTGTCAATGGTCATAAAATAATATGCACCGCTGAACGCGATCCGCTTAATATCCCGTGGGCTGAGCTGAACGTGGATATAGTTGTTGAAGCAACCGGAAAGTTTAAATCACACGAACAAGCTTCCATGCATTTACAGAGCGGCGCAAAAAAAGTCTTGATTACCTCACCGGGCAAAAATCCTGATGCTACTATCGTCATGGGAGTAAATGATGAAATATATGATTTTGATAAACATCATATTGTTTCCAATGCTTCCTGCACCACAAACTGTCTTGCCCCTGTTGCCAAAGTCTTAAACGACAAATTCGGCATCGTGAATGGTCTTATGACTACTGTCCACGCATTTACCAATGACCAGAAAAATCTTGATAATCCGCACAAAAAAGATCTTCGCAGGGCACGCGGCTGTATGCAGTCTATAATCCCGACCACTACCGGGGCTGCTAAATCCATCGGATTATTGATTCCTGAATTGCAGGGAAAATTAAATGGCTTTGCGCTGCGCGTTCCTACTCCCGACGTATCGCTGGTGGATCTGGTTTGTGAATTCGAAAAGGAAGTAACCGTAGAAAGCATCAATGCTACTTTGAAAGAAGCAAGCGAAAGCTATATGAAAGGCTATATCGGCTATAGCGAAGAACCGCTCGTTTCCATCGATTACTGCGGATGTGAGATTTCCGGTGTCGTAGATGCTCTTTCGACAATGACTATGGGAAAAAACATGGCAAAAATAATTATCTGGTATGATAATGAATGGGGATACTCCTGCCGGGTAGTAGACCTGCTGCTGCTCATGGGATCCGGTTATTTAAAATAATTATAGATATAAAAAAAGGTCCCTGCTGTTATCATGTGCAGCAGGGACTTCTTTTATTTTTCAACACAGGCAGCGATAATCATCACATATTTTTTCAGCCAGATCCTGCTGACTGTCATACTGCGTTACATCATACCAACGTATGTTTTTATCCCGATTAAACCAGGTAAACTGTCTTTTGGCAAAACGCCTTGTATCCCTTTTGATCATCGTTACGGCATCATCCAATGAACACTCACCCGCCAAATAAGCAGCTATCTCTTTATATCCTAAAGCCTGCATGGAAACCAAACTGCGGCTATATCCGCGTTTAATCAGCTCATTTACCTCTTCCACCAGCCCCTGTTCCATCATTATATCAACACGCTGTTCGATTCGCTTATACAATAAGCGGCGGTCCATGCTCAGCCCCGCCATGAACAGATCATATAATGATCTTCTTGGCTGATTATCCTGTGCTTCAGAAGAAGCCGGCTGAACCCCGCTCCTTTCCTGTTCAGTGATGGTTATGCCGGAAATATGATACACCTCCAAAGCCCTGATTATTCTGCGCAAATCATTAGGATGTATGCGATCTGCTGCCAATGGATCGATTTTCTTCAGCTGTTCATGCAGGTATACTTTCCCTTTCAGCTCTGCCTGCTTCTGTAATTCCGCACGATATTCCGGATCGTTGGGCTGATCGCTCAAATGATAATCATATATTACAGCATTGACATATAATCCCGTACCGCCAACTATCATCGGGAGTCGGTCACGGTTATCGATTTCTGTGATCAGTCGTCTAGCCCATTTCTGAAATAAAGCAACACTGTATTCATCATCAGGCATCAGCAAATCCAGAAGATAATGCGGTATGCCTTGCTGTTCAGACAAAGAAGGCTTGGCTGTTCCGATGTCCATATACTTGTATATTTGTGCAGAATCACCGGATATAATCTCACCCTGCAGACGTTTTGCAACTTCAATCGCTGCAGCTGTTTTCCCTACCGCCGTGGGACCAACGATAACCAGCAAAGGCTGCTTTTCAGCAGAGGATATTGATCCGCTTCCATTTTGATCTTTTATCATTGTAATATTTCCCGTATTATCAAACTTGTGCATTTTTAAAATCAGCCTCACTGCTGACAATCAATGATTCCATACTGTACCGCTGCATAACTGCCGCCGATCAGTTGACTGAAACCCAAGCGGGCAAATTCTCTGCTTTGACGTCTCGACTTCATTATAACCCTGCGAGACGCAACACGTTCCGCTTGCTTTAATGAGTCAGTTTCCAACCTGTCGCTGCATGCAAACATTCTCAATGGATTTATCGCCATAGATTTGTCTATGCCGGACCGAAACATAGGATCAAAGTATACGAATTCAAAGCTTTTTTCAGCCGTATCTGGTAA
>JAZPYJ010000126.1:0-2018 GCA_045544075.1 Thermoanaerobacteraceae bacterium | reverse complement strand
TGCGTGTTCGTGGATCACGGACTGCTGCGAAAAGGCGAGGGAGATCTTGTCGAACAGGTATTCAGAAAGGACTTCGGTCTGAATCTCATCCGGGTCAACGCAGCGGAAAAATTTCTGCGTCTTCTTGCCGGGGTCACCGATCCTGAACAGAAACGCAGGATAATCGGCGAGGCTTTTATCCGTACCTTTGAGGAAGAGGCCGCAAAATCAGGACAGATCAGCATCCTCGCGCAGGGGACCATCTATCCCGACGTTGTGGAAAGCGGCAGAGGAGATGCCTCGGTGATCAAAAGTCATCATAACGTGGGAGGTCTGCCCAGCGTTATGAAATTTACCGAAATAGTTGAACCTTTACGCGATCTTTTCAAGGATGAAGTGCGCGAAGTCGGTGAAAAGCTGGGTATTCCCCGCGATCTTGTCTGGCGTCAGCCCTTCCCCGGCCCGGGTCTGGCGGTCCGTATACTGGGAGAGATCACTGAAGATAAGCTGGAGCTGCTGAGAGATGCTGATGCTATCTTCCGGGAAGAGGTCATCCGCGCAGGAATGGAAAAAGCAGCGAATCAGTATTTTGCCGTGCTTTTGGATCAGCGTTCCGTCGGCGTCATGGGGGACAGCAGGACCTATGGCTACGTTATCGCTCTCAGAGCAGTAACCACTGATGATTTTATGACCGCCAAATGGACTGATCTGCCTTACGATCTGCTGGAACGGGCCAGCAGCCGCATCACTAATGAAGTGCACGGCATTTCACGAGTTGTGTATGATATTACTTCCAAGCCGCCGGCCACGGTCGAATGGGAATAAAAGGAGAAATGATATATGTGCGGCATAGTTGGATTTACCGGAAACCAGAAAGCAGCTCCTGTTCTGCTGGACGGATTGAAAAAGCTCGAATACAGAGGCTATGACTCAGCCGGTATCGCTGTCATCAACGGCAGTACGATCTCGGTCAGCAAAGTTTCAGGACGTATCGATAATCTGGTGCAGCTGACCGATGACGGAGAAAAAGTGCCCGGCTTTGCAGGGATCGGACATACCCGATGGGCGACCCACGGTGCTCCCACCGATCTTAACGCTCATCCGCACCTGAGCAACGACGGAAGATTTGCCGTAGTACATAACGGAATCATCGAGAACTATATTCAGCTGCGGGAAGAACTGATACGCAGCGGATATCATTTCGCCAGTGAGACCGATACCGAAGTAATCGTACATCTGATCGAAAAATATTACTCCGGCGATCTGAAAAAAGCAGTGATCAGGACCGCTTCCCGGCTGCAGGGATCATATGCCTTAGGTGTTATCTGCTCAGATGAGCCGGAGAAGATCGTAGTAGTCCGGGAATACAGTCCTCTGATCATAGGCATGGGCATCAGTGAGAATTATTTCGCTTCTGATGTCACTGCATTAGTTAGTCACACCAGAAATGTTATCTATCTTGACGATGGTGAATTCGCTGAAATAACGCCCGATACCGTATCGGTTTTCGACGGCACGGGACGTTCTGTTGCCAAACCGACCGGCCGGATAAGCTGGGATATACAGGCAGCCGAAAAAAACGGCTATGAGCATTTTATGCTTAAAGAGATAATGGAGCAGCCTGGAGCTGTCAAAGCGACCTTTGCTCCCCGGCTGAAGGACAATGATATTATCCTTGATGATACCGATCTCAGCGCAGAGTATCTCAGCAGTGTTCGTCAGATAATCATAACCGCCTGCGGATCTGCCTACTATGCAGGCTGTGCCGGAAAATATGCGATAGAAAGCCTTTGTCATATCCCAGTCCGGAACGAGTTGGCCAGTGAACTTCGTTACAGTGATCCGCTGATCGATGAACATACTCTTTTAATAGTGCTTTCACAGTCCGGTGAAACCGCCGACACCATCGCCGCCATGAAAGAATGCAAAAACCGCGGCGCTAAAACTATATCGATAGTCAACGTTGTCGGAAGCACCATCGCCAAACTGGCAGACCATACCATATACACCTGGGCAGGACCGGAGATAGCAGTTGCCAC
>JAZPYJ010000125.1:0-2363 GCA_045544075.1 Thermoanaerobacteraceae bacterium | reverse complement strand
CCTGCTGGGCAGCCAGCCTGGCAAGCTCCGCATTCGATGCAAGCATCAGTGATAACGAAAGCAGCGCCGTTTTCTTCGATTGCACCTGCTGGGCAGTTGGCGACGCAAGCGCCACAGGAAATGCATTCATCAGTGATTTTGAAAGCCATTAATTTACACCTCCTCTCAGATATTTTTCATATACGATAGTAACTACCCCTGTTACTGAGTCAATCCGGGAAAATCGTATGATCCTCGGCTCATCAAGCGGGATTGACGATTTTCCAGGGTAGGCAACAACTAAGTCAATCCTTTTCAGGCCGAATTTGCGAAATATATCAAGTGCATCCCGCAAATAATAGCCTGCAACAGCATTTTCAATGAGACGATCATCAGAACAATACTGATCATTCATAGAAACTATACCTGCATTATTTCTTCTTCCTTTTGGGCCATAATACTGTCGATTTCTTTAATCATCTTATCGGTAAGCTTCTGGACATCATCCTGTCCTTTATGCTGCTCATCCTCGGTAATATCACTGTTTTTCTGAAACTTTTTCAGCAATTCGTTGGCGTCACGACGTACATTGCGGCAAGCTACCTTGCTGTCTTCAGCTTTTTTCTTGACAACTTTCACCAATTCTTTTCTTCTGTCTTCAGTTAAAACAGGAATAGGCAAACGAATAACATTGCCGTCATTAGCCGGCATCAAACCGAGATCAGATTTCATAATTGCTTTTTCAATTGCTCCTATCGCACTTTTATCCCAAGGCTGGATCACGAGCAGTCTTGGTTCGGGAGCCGTAATGTTTCCTAACTGATTTAATGGAGTAACAGTGCCGTAATAATCAACAGTAATCTTATCCAATAAAGCCGGAGCAGCACGGCCTGCTCTCAGTGAGGCATAGTCTTTTTTCAGTGCTTCAACAGTTTTTTGCATGCTAGCTTCTGCATCATTATAAATCTCTGTTATCATCAGCCTTGCCTCCTTTTACAATCGTACCGATCTTTTCACCATAAATAGCCTTTTTGATGTTTCCTTTAACATCAAGATTAAAAACAATAATCGGAATATCGTTATCCATACACACCGTAGCCGCAGTTGAATCCATAACTTTCAGCTGTTTTTCCAACACATCCATGTATTCAATATGATCGAATAAACGAGCATCCGGATTCGTACGCGGATCGCTGTCATATACTCCGTCTACATGACGCTTGGCCATCAACAAAACATCCGCTTCAATTTCAGCCGAACGCAAAGCAGCTGCAGTATCAGTAGAGAAATATGGATTTCCGGTGCCACCGGCAAAGATCACGACTCTGCCTTTGGCCAGATGCCTGATCGCTCTTCTCCTTATATACGGCTCAGCTAACTGTTTGATCTCAAACGCAGTCTGTACTCTGGTAACGACACCCTTCGCCTCCAGCGCATCCTGTAAAGCAAGAGAATTCATTACCGTCGCCAGCATTCCCATATAGTCAGCCTGAACACGATCCATTCCCTTGCGGGCTCCTGAAAGTCCGCGCCAGAAATTTCCACCGCCAACTACCAGCGCTATCTCAACATCACACTCATTCAAAATATCAGCGATATCTTCGGCGATATCATTTAATACATCGTTATCCAATCCGAATCCTTTATCACCGGATAATGCTTCGCCGCTGAGTTTCAGCAAAACTCTTTTGTATTTTGGAACCATAAGCAATCACCATCTAGGATATTCAACAGATCATAATCTAATTCCTGCTAATACAGTGATTTTAATACTTTCGCAAGAGATGACTAGTTCTGCTTGGTTGCCGCAGCAACTTCTTCAGCGAAATTATCTGATCTTTTTTGCAGGCCTTCGCCCAAAGCGTATCTGGTAAATCTTCTGACAGAAATATTTTCACCAATTTTAGCGATCATTTCTTTGATGACTGTTTCAACTGATTTGTCTGTATCTTTAACGAACGGCTGTTCATACAGACATAATTCTTTGAAAAATTTATCCAGGCGGCCGATAACCATCTTCTCAGCAATATTTTCAGGTTTTCCTTCATTCATTGCCTGAACTTTGAGAATTTCTTTTTCTTTTTCAACTCTTTCTGCCGGAACATCTTCTCTTCTGACAAATTCAGGATTTGAGGCTGCGATATGCATTGCCACATCTTTAACGAATGCTTTGAACTCATCAGTTTTAGCAACAAAGTCTGTTTCGCAATTAACTTCAAGTAATACGCCTATTTTACCGCCGGCATGAATATAGGAACCTACTACTCCTTCAGCAGTGATTCTGCTGGCTTTTTTAGCAGCTGATGCCAAACCTTTTTCCCGCAGATATTCAACTGCTTTTTCAAGATCGCCATCGGTTTCGACCAATGCTTTTTTGCAGTCCA
>JAZPYJ010000124.1:0-2310 GCA_045544075.1 Thermoanaerobacteraceae bacterium | reverse complement strand
CCGATACGCTGTCCATATCGCCTATTATCATGTCCGGTTTGAAGCCGAATTCCATGATCGCATCCGCTCCGCCGTCCACACCGATTATCACCGGATGTATATCTCTGATATATGAATGAATGGCCTGTAAATCTTCTTTGTAATTATGTCCCCTGACTACGATAAGGACCTGCCGTCCGGCGAGCTTGGTGGCAACATCAGGGATGCCGCTTTCATCAGTAATCAGACTTGTCTCGTTTTTGGCATAATCCAGTGTATTATCCACGAATGCCGATAAGATTTCGGGCAGTCTCTCATTGATCGCCGCCATCTGATCTTCTATCATCCGGCTCGTCAGCAACGTTCCCTTGCCCAATAATCGCCCCTGACGATATACTTTTCCGTCTCTGAGCTCGATCTCGTCTCCTTCATTTATCAGATCCCATATTGAACGATCAGCCCGGTCAATCAACAAAGCCTCCTTAACCAGTACCGCCGGTCCATTGTTGGGATAGGCTCCGCTGATGGACTGATCGATATTTATCACCGCTTTTATTTTTTTCTCCAGTAAAGCATGCACCGCTATCTCATCCAGATCTTTATGATCGATCAGTGCAATATCCCCTGCTTCCAGCCGTTTTACCAGCATTTTTGTTTTTTTGTCTTTTTTAACTTTCCCTTTTATGATCATCCGTCAACCTCACGCCGCAATTTATCAGCAGATCACTTCCTGCTGCTTCAGAAAGCAAACTATCCGGATCATTGCCTATTGATATGGGACATCAATTGATAAGATATATGATTAATAAAAACACTGTTTGAAGGCGCTGCATTTTTAGCACCCATCATCTTGACATAATATTTATTTTTTTTGTTCGTATCAATGAGCGTCCAGCTTTTTTGAATGGCATACCGCACAGAAGAATATATCGCTCCCGGACTGGTATTATATTTTTTTGCCAAGACAGCATAGATATTATTGCTCAAATTATATACCGAATTAAAGTCATCGAGTGCAATAGCAATCGCATCACACAGATAGGCATGCCCCTTCAGATTTCTCAATATTTTAAAATTCATAAGCGCTGAAGATATTCTAATATAGTTTTTAGTATCATACTCGTTCATTCTTCTGCTTCAACCTTCCGGCTTTGATTGTGTTTATCAGTAGACCATAAGTCCCGTTGATTATCAACAAAACTCCGCGTTTTATATTTAATAAGCATTTTATCAGATTATTCCCATCATTTGACGAGCATGCTGTTCTGACAGTTCAGTTATATTATCGCCATCCAGCATGCGGGCGATCTCTGACACTCTTTCTTCTTTGCTAAGAATTCTCGCCTTGCTGGTAACGCGATCAGCATCTTTTGTTTTATACACATATATATGGTTAAATGCACAGGCAGCTATCTGCGGAGCATGAGTGATGCAAATGACCTGCTTGCTTCGGCTGAGCTGCTGAAGCTTGACAATGACCGTCTGCAAAGCATTGCCGCCGACTCCGCTGTCTATCTCATCGAAAACCATGGTACTATACTGCTCCGTCTCTGTCAATATCGCTTTGACCGAAAGCATAAAACGCGACATTTCCCCGCCTGAGGCAACTTTTTCAATCGGCTTAAGCTCTTCACCTTTATTGAATGAAACTAAAAAACAAACCTGATCCAATCCCGTAACTGAGGCCGTACTTTTATTCAGCTCTACACGAAAATCAGCGTCTTTTATATCCAGCTGATGAAGCTCCGACAAAAGCTGCTCCTGAAGATTTTTCGCTGTCTCAGTTCGCTTCCGGTGTAATATCTCAGCCAGTCTCTTATACTCATCGATCACCTGCAGACGCTGCTTCTGCAAATGACTCTTGCTATTCTGTTTTTTCTGCCAGGCTGCTAATTGTATTTCTGCCTGCTGCTGCTGATAGAGCAATTCCGCCACTTCACTGACGCGATACTTTTGTTTGAGCTTATTGATCTCATGCAATCTGTCCTGCAAAGTTTTCAGCCGCAATTCATCATATTCCAGTCCGGAACGGTATGCTTCTATTTCACCTGCTATATCTTCAAGACGATACATACAGTCTTCCATTGTTTCCAGCCAACTCTCAGCCCGTTGATCCAGCCGCAGCAGTTCCTGAATACGGACATCCGCATTTTTCAAGAGATCATTGACTGAATCTGCTCTGTCTGATCCGCCGGATAACAGAAGATATATCTGCTCACAGATCTTATTTATTCTTTCCGCATTGTTCAGCAAACGGATATCCTGCTGAAGCTTCTCATCTTCATCTGCTTTTAAATCGGCATCTGTCAGTTCTTTAAAGTCGGAGGCCAA
>JAZPYJ010000123.1:0-10009 GCA_045544075.1 Thermoanaerobacteraceae bacterium | reverse complement strand
ATAGCAGCAGTACAAAACGGGGCCGATGCTGTATATTTGGGCGGCAAAGATTTCAACGCCCGTCAGTCAGCAAAAAATTTTGACCGTGATCAGTTAGCTGACGCTGTGAATTTTGCTCACGGCAGGGACGTTAAAATCCATGTGACAATCAATACATTGCTGGCAGACAACGAACTTCCATCTGCTTTGGATTATGTATATTTTTTGGCGGAGACAGGTGTTGATGCCGTTATTTTGCAGGATATCGGTCTAACTTCATTGCTGCATAAGCTTCTTCCTGAAATGCCGCTGCATGCAAGCACGCAAATGACTTGTCATAATACTGCCAATGTTCAATATCTGCAGCGCCTTGGCTTTAGCAGGATCATTCTCGCTCGTGAGACAGAACTGAAGGATATAGAACAGATGCGCAAGGAAACCGGCAGTGAACTGGAAGTATTTGTTCATGGTGCTCTGTGCATTTGTTTTTCGGGCCAATGTTTGATGTCAAGCATGATCGGTGGGCGTTCAGGCAATCGCGGACGATGTGCGCAGCCCTGCCGTATGGCATACACATTGACTGACATGCAGGGCAATTCCCTGGCTTCTTCTGATCAGTGCGGCCGATTTCTTCTTTCACCGCGCGATCTGAATATGAGTGCCTACATGGCAGAGCTGATCTCAGCCGGTATATCTTCTTTCAAAATAGAAGGGCGCATGAAACGGCCTGAATATGTTGCAACTGTTGTCCGGATTTATCGCTCAATAATCGATCGTTGTCTGGCAGCCGGAACAGCTGAAGGCCATTTGCCTGATGAAAAAATATTGCCTAGTGATCAGGAAAGAAAAGATTTGGCTCAGATATTCAACCGTGATTTTACTCAAGGATATTTCTTTGGAGATCAGGGCAGGGAACTGATGAGCAGCAAAAGACCAAATAATCGCGGTTTACTGTTGGGACGAGTTACAGCATATGATCAGTCATCTGGAAAAGCTTCTGTTAAATTAGAGGATGATCTGCATTTGGGAGACGGTCTGGAAGTATGGGTTTCAAGAGGCGGACGGGCAGGCTCCATTGTTAAACATATGCAGATCGAGAATAGTCCCGGCAAATGTGAAAGTGCTCACCGGGGTCAGACTGTCGTTCTCGAATTGTCAGGACATATCCATGCCGGTGATCGTGTATTCAAAACATCAGATGCCGCACTGTTGGAAAGAGCACGTCGTTCATTCAGCTCAGAAAAAGAAGCTGACAGGCTTCCTCTTATCCTGCAGGTGGAAGCCGCTGCAGGCAAACCGATGCGTCTTACTTTGACAGATGCTGAAGGATTATCTGTATCCTGCGAAACATCTTCGTCTGCCCGGAAAGCAATAAAACGTCCGCTGACTGAAGAATATTTAGCCCATCAACTTGACCGTTTCGGCAATACACCGTTTTATGTTAAAAAAATGTTATGTCACATAGATGGAGATGTAATAGTTCCTGTAAGTGAAATAAACCAATGCCGTCGTGAAGCTGTTATGAAACTGATGGAACTTCGTAAAATACATTTTCAGCAAAACCGTAATCTGATCCCTGCCGCAGAATATCAGCAGCAGTCGGCGACTTTTTTATATCGCCAATCTCTGAAAAAAACTGGTTCGGAAAAGAAGCTTCCATTGATCAGTGCCAAGGTATCAGACCTGTATAGTGTCAGAGCAGCAGTACAGGAAGGTGCTGATATCGTTTATTTCGGCGGTATAAGTTTTAACTTTAAACCTGTGTGGAATATAGATAGTATTACAGAAGCTTGCCGTTATTGTATAGAAAAAGGGGCACAGCCGATTCTAAGCTCTCCGGGAACAGCAGATAATAAAGAAACAGCTGCTTTTATGAGCGTTCTGAGATCTTTGATCGAAAAAGGGAGGGAATTCATGCCGGACGGTGTACTTGCAGGAAATAGCGGTATTGGGCTCGTTTTGCAAAAGAATCGTAACGAGCTGAGGCTGAAAAATCTGATGGCTGATTATTCCATGAATGTCTTTAATCTTTCATCTGTACGTCAGCTGCGCAATGAAGGATGGAAGCAAATAACTTTATCACCTGAACTGACTATGCAGCAAATAAAAAAAATTTCCTCTGCTTCTGCTGCAGACTCTGCCATATCAAAAAACAGTTGTCAGTTTGCCGGCCTTGAAATCATTGTTCAGGGAGCGCTGCCGCTTATGGTTTCACGACACTGTGTCCCGGGAAGCGTTTTGGGCGGCAAATCTTATGATAATTCCTGCAGCAAGCCGTGCTTTGGAAAAATGTTTGGTCTTAAAGATCGCCTGAATCTGATTTTTCCGCTTGCCTGTGATCAGAATTGTCAGATGCATATATTCAATGCACAGGATCTATGTATGATCAACGAGATGCATACGCTTCTCAGTTTGCCCGGAATCCAATGCCTCCGCATAGAAGCAGAAACCAGAGACGCTGATTATGTACGCAAAACAGTGAAATTATATAATCAGGCACGCCATGCATTTGAAAGAACAGGTGAATTGCCTGATAATATTTCAGCTGGCGAACAGCTTGCCGCTCTCAGCCCTCAGGGGCTGACAAAAGGACATTATTATCGTGGGGTACTGGGCGAACCAACAATAAGCAAGAGGAGGAATTATGAATAAAGATGCGCTGCGAAGACTGGAATACGATAAAATAATCGAAATGCTGTCCTCTTGTGTGAGCAGCGAGGCAACCAAACCGCTTATACAGGCTATGCAGCCGCAGAATGACTATCACACGGTTCACAGATTACTTCAGGAAACAAGTGAAGCAAAAAATCTGTTTCGGCTTGATCCTTCTTTTAGTTTTGGCGGATGGAAAGATATCAGTCATTCGATCAATAAAGCCAGTAAAAATGCAATGCTTGATGGTGGTGAATTGTTATCTATAGCTGAAACATTAGGAACTTCCCGCCGCGTTCGCAGATTTTTCGTTGAAAAAGCCGATAATTATCCTCTGCTTCGCGGAAAAGCGGAAGCAATATTTCCGTTGCCTGATCTTGAAAAAGATATCAATAACTGTGTTATACCCGGAGGGGAAGTAGCTGATCAGGCTTCTGTTGAACTTGCCCGCCTTCGCCGTCAGATCGAACAATGCCGGCATCGCATTCGCAGTCAGCTGGATCAAATAATCAGGTCACCGGAGTATCAGAAATATTTACAGGAATCGTTGGTTACGATCCGCAATAATCGTTATGTCGTACCGGTAAAACAGGAATATCGATCTTTGATGCCTGGGTTGATTCATGATCAATCCGCCAGCGGCGCCACATTGTTTATTGAACCGATGGCTGTAGTAGAGAGTAATAATGAGCTTAAAAAAGCTTCCTTAGCGGAAAAAAACGAAGTAGAAAAAATACTCCAACGTCTCAGCGATCGTGTAGAAGAAAATTCTTCAATTATTCGATTAAATCTGCAGGCTCTTACTCAAATTGATTTTATTCTTGCGCGTGCTCGCTTAAGCGACCAAATGAAAGCGGTTGAGCCTCATCTCAATCAGAACAGATGTCTTTTGTTTAAGTCAGCCCGTCATCCGCTGCTTAGTAATGATATTGTGCCTATAGATCTGGCACTAGGTCAAAGTTTCTATATTATGGTCATTACAGGTCCGAATACAGGAGGAAAAACAGTAGCCCTAAAAACTGCCGGGCTTTTGCAGTTGATGGTGCAATCCGGATTGCACATCCCGGTACGTGATGAAAGTGAAGCAACTGTTTTTGCCGACATCTATGCAGACATAGGTGATGAACAAAGCATCGAGCAATCACTAAGCACTTTTTCATCTCATATGCAAAATATTGTAGCCATTCTGCGGAATGCTGACAGCAATAGCTTTGTACTGTTAGATGAATTGGGTGCCGGCACTGATCCTACGGAAGGTGCTGCGCTGGCGATGGCGATTTTGGAGGAATTGTACGATCGTGGAACAAGTGTTATAGCTACCACTCACTACAGTGAATTGAAAAACTTTGCTTATTCTCATGAACAGGTGGAAAACGCCAGTGTAGAATTTGACATATCTACATTGCGCCCGACATATCAACTTCTTATAGGCAAACCCGGAAGAAGCAACGCCTTTGAAATCAGCGAGCGTTTGGGCCTGTCTCCGATAGTTACCGCTAGAGCCCGTTCATTCATGACTGAAGAGCAGCTTAATATTTCTGATATGATGAATACACTGGATTTAAGACAGCAGCAGCTTGATCGGGAAAAGCGGGAAGTAGAAGAACTGCATAATCATCTCCGGGAATTGGAAGATCAATATAATCTGCGCAGCACTTTAATGGAGAATAAAAATGCTGAGCTTCTCAATAAGGCACAGGAACAGGCATGGCAGTTGGTAAGAGATGCACGGAGCGAGGCGCGTGCATTACTGGACGAACTAAAAGAAAAAATAAAACTTGCTGATTCTGCCGAGCTGCACCGCGCAGCTGATGAAATGAAAAGGAAAACCAATCAATTAACTGCCAAATATCAGCGTGATCTCTTTGGTGATAATACCGACCGGTCGGGACAAGCACCTAAAACAGTACAGAAAGGGCAGGAAGTCTATCTGCCAAAACTAAATCAGAAAGCGATTATTATAAATGGACCTAACGAACAGAGAACGGTGCAGGTTCAGGCAGGCATTATTAAAATGTCTATACCGCTTGATGATATAAGGTTGATTGAACAATCATCCCGAAAACCAAGTAATAAAGCCGTCAGCAAACTGCAGGATCGCAATATCAGCATGGAGGTCGATCTGCGCGGGATGAATTCGGAAGAAGCCATTATGACATTGGATAAGTATATTGACAGTGCCCTGCTTGGCAATATCAGCCGTTTTACCGTTATTCATGGTATCGGCACCGGTGTATTGAGATCTGCTGTACAGAATTATCTTAAAAATAACAAAAATGTTAAAAGCTATCGTTTAGGAGTGCATGGTGAAGGCAGCATCGGAGTCACAATAGTTGAATTGAAATGATAGTATATCCGAACAGTTTGCAATTATTTTATTTAATTAAAATATTGGCAGGAAACAAATCAAGTAAAGAGAAATAGTATAAAAAAGGAGGTAATAGATATGACGACAATAAAACAGGTATCGGTAATGCTGGCCAATCAATCAGGAAAACTTGCAGGTCTTACACAATTGCTAGCAGATAATAATTTCAACATTCGTGCGCTGTGCCTTGCAGACACCGCTGATTTCGGTATCCTGCGGCTTATCGTAAACAATCCCGAACAGGCGGCCGAATTGCTCAGTCAGAACGGCTATCTGGTCAACAATACGGATGTGCTTGCTGTGGAGATGCCCGATCGGCCGGGCGGATTAAATGAAGTAATGCAAGTATTGGATAATAGCGGAATTAATATTGAATATTCATATGCTTTCGTTCAGAAATCAGCTAAAGCAGCACTGGTTGTGCTGCAGAGCAGCAAACTGGAAGAAGCTGAACAAGTTCTGCGGGCAAACGGTATCAATATGATCAGCGAAAATTATTTGGCAACATTATAGGGATATAATTTCGCAGAGGTATCATTATGGAAGATATATACCAGAAGGTCAATGAACTGGTAGATGTTCTCAAGCGATCACCCGAACTGGAAGATCTGCGTTTTTACAAACAAAAGGTAGATGGTGACCAGTATATGGCTGATCTGATGAAGCGCTATCTTAAAAAGCAGATGGAGTTGGAAACCTGTCAGATGCTGGGCAATGAAGTCAGTGATGAACTGATGGAGGAATGCGGCAGACTGTATGAAGAGGTACAGCAGATGCCGGATCTTGTACAGTTTCTTGGTGCTCAGTATAATTTCATGCAGCTTTGGGATGATATTCAGCGCATTATGGGAGACGCGATATCTGATATTTTTGACATTGAAGAGGATCGTGTTCTGAATTGAGTATAATTGTTAGTGATTGTAAAACAAACAAAAGAATGCTGCGGGATCAAATAAAAGAAAAACGGCTCCGATTGTCAAAAGAAACGATTCGATTATGCGGACAATGTTTTTTGAAACGATTAGAACGATGGCCGGTGTATTTACAAGCCGGGACCGTTATGATTTATATTGCTGTACGAGGTGAGGCCGAAACCTCTTTTATTGCTGCTGATGTTCTTGATCGAAGAAAAAAACTGCTTGTACCAGTTTGTCAGCCGGAAGAAGGCAGAATGTTTGCAGCTGAATTGCATTCTTTGGATGAACTTAGCAGCGGAAACTTTGGTATTCCCGAGCCTGATATAAAATCATCACATCTTTATGATCCGCAACAGATCGATCTTATTATCGTTCCTTGTCTGGCTTGCAGTAAAGAGGGAGATCGTTTGGGCTACGGCGGCGGCTATTATGATAAGTTTCTGTCTCAGTGTTCTTCTGATTGTGAAAAAACGGCTTTGCTTTATTACTTTCAATTACTTGACAATGTTCCGGCTGAGGATCATGATGTGAGATTAGACTATTTAATCACTCCGTCTGAAATAATAAATGTTAATTTGTAACATAAAATCGTAATAATCTGATGAAATATTAAAAAAACATCTGATACTAAGAGATTATCAAAGATAATGATGATGATTTAAATAAAATAACATTTAAAATCCCGATAATTAATCTGTTAAACGTTTGATTTTCCGTAATAGGTTAATTATTATAGTACTTGTGAGTTAGCACTCATCAAGGAAGAGTGCTAACAACTCTCGGCTCCTGAAAGATCAGGATTAATCAGCTCTAATATTTTTCACCATAAAACAATAGTTCGGTTAGTGTGAGGAGGTTATTTTATTATGACAATCAGACCGGTAGGCAACAGAGTAGTAGCTAAACAGCTAGCCAGTGAAGAAAAGACCAGAAGCGGCATTGTTCTTCCTGATACTGCAAAAGAAATGCCTCAGCAGGCTATCGTAGTAGCTGTAGGCAGCGGCAAGGTTTTTGATAACGGCAAGGTATCTGAACCGGAAGTTGCAGTAGGCGATAAAATCATTTATAAAAGATATGCAGAAAATGAAGCCAAAGTTGACGGTGAAAAATATATCATCATCAATCAGGATGATATTCTCGGCGTGATCGAATAACTGGAAAGCAAAACTGCAGGAGGTTGACCCGATGATTAAAGGTAAAAAAATTATTTTTGGTGAAGAAGCCCGCCGTTCTCTGGAACGCGGCGTTAATCAGATCGCTGATGCGGTAAAAGTTACATTGGGTCCTAAAGGCCGCAATGTTGTATTGGAAAAGAAATATGGCAGCCCTCTGATTACAAACGATGGCGTTACCATTGCTAAGGACGTAGAATTACCTGATAAATTTGAGGATATGGGTGCTCAGTTGATGAAGGAAGTTGCCATCAAGACTAATGATGTAGCCGGCGATGGTACGACAACAGCAACTGTATTGGCTCAGGCTATAATCAAAGAAGGATTAAAAAACGTTGCAGCCGGTGCTAATCCAATGAGTGTCAAAAGAGGTATCCAGAGCGCTGTTGATTGTGCTGCTGATTTTATCAAAAAATCAGCTATTCCTGTTGAAGGCAAATCTGCAATAGCTCAGGTCGGTTCTATTTCCGCAGGTGACGAGGAAATCGGCAATCTGATCGCTGAAGCTATGGAAAAGGTCGGTCAGGACGGAGTTATTACTGTCGAAGAATCACAGAGTCTTCTCACCGAACTCAATATCGTTGAAGGCCTGTCTTTTGATAAAGGTTACTTATCTGCTTATATGGTAACTGATTCTGATAAGATGGAAGCAGTACTTAAAGATCCTCTTATCCTTGTCTGTGATAAAACTATCTCTTCCATTCAGGAACTTCTGCCGATACTTGAGCAGATCCTCAATACCGGAAAACAATTGTTATTGATCGCGGAAGATGTTGACGGCGAAGCTTTATCCACGATCGTATTAAATAAATTGCGCGGCATCTTAAATTGTGTTGCAGTTAAAGCTCCTTCTTTCGGTGATCGCCGCAAAGCTATGTTGGAAGATATAGCTATTCTTACCGGAGCTCAGTTAATTTCGGAAGACCTGGGAATTAAATTGGAAAATGCTACACTGGATATGCTTGGTTCTGCCAAACAGGTTAAAGTAGGTAAGGAAGAGACTGTCATCGTTGGCGGTAAAGGTGATGCGGGCAAAATTAATGAACGTGCTGCTCAGATCAAGCTCGATATCGAACAATCCACTTCTGATTATGACAAAGAACAACTGGCAAAACGCTTGGCTAAAATGATCGGGGGAGTTGCGGTTATCGGAATCGGTGCAGCTACTGAAACAGAAATGAAAGAAAAGAAACTGCGTCTGGAAGATGCTCTGAATGCAACTAAAGCGGCTGTGGAGGAAGGAATCGTTCCCGGCGGCGGAACTGCTTATATCAGAGCTATCGATACTGTGGCTCAACTGTCAGCGGAAGAAGTCGATGAACAAACCGGAATTAATATCGTAGTCAGAGCTCTTGAAGAACCCTTACGCCGAATTGCTGACAATGCCGGTCAGGAAGGATCGGTAATTGTGGAGAAGGTTCGCAGCATGGATTTCAACCAAGGCTATAATGCTGCAAGCGACGTTTATGTTGATATGATCCAGGCCGGTATAGTAGATCCTGCAAAAGTGACGAGGAGCGCACTGCAGAATGCTTCCAGTATCGCCGCAATGGTTTTGACAACCGAGGCTTTGGTAGGTGATGATCCGGATACCAAAGGATCTAAATATGATGACGGTCAGGGTTATTCAGCTGCTAAACACAGTATGGGAATGTAATTCAGATCAATCTGAAGTATATTTTTACAGTCTGTCATACTTTATGTATGGCAGACTTTTTATATAATAAAATGATAGGGACAATACCATAATAAGCAAAAATATAAGGAGCATCAAAAACATGGTGCTCCTTTTAAATAAAACAGACTATTGGTTTTAAAATGATTCTTTTGAAGAGTAATGAATTATATACTGATACATTCTTTTTAACAGGAAATTAATTAGTACTTTTACTCTTCCTGGCAGCTTCCGCTTTTGCTTGTTCGAAGATCAGCCGTGCATCAGACAGGCCATGTCCGTCTATATAATATGCAGAAGCCGCTTTGCCGATAGCTTTAGTTCCCATTGCAGCAATTCCTGAACTGATAACCGATCCTGATCCGGGCAATAATCCGTTTAATAATTTGGTTGACTGCTGAGCGATGAATCTGAATACATAGCCAGCTGTAGCAACACCGCCCATACTGAAAATAAACTCACGACTTGTCTCCAGCGATATCTCACGCCCGCTTAAAGCTGCAATCATGGAAACCAGCAAAGACTGCAAAAGCAGAAGGATATAAATATCAGACACGGGGATAGGCGTCAAGGCCACTGTTGAGGCAATGCCTGAAAAAGCAATAATAAGATGATTAACCAGCCGATGGATTGTATCATCCAGGCGGGCAGCCATCCTCAATCCCATTTGCGCTTCAAAATCTATAATAGATTTTTCCAATAAATCAAGGAGCTTATCAATATTATATCGTCCGTCAAAAGCGATTTGCAGATTCTGTTTTTCATCCAGCGGCAAAGCAGCAATATTCTCAGTACCTATTTCCATACCGTCCGCCGTTTGCCAATCGATCAGAGAAGAAACTGCAATTATATCATCTATCTTCAAACCGCGGCTGATAATGATCTCCTTATAATAACTAACTACTTCATTTATTTTTTCTACCTTATTAGGCGGATATTCCGCTGGAGTCTTGTGCCGGGATGGTGCCATCTCATCACATTTATTAACGACCACAATAACCGGTAATCTCAATTTATGGCTCTTCTCATATCGTTTGGTCAGCTTTTTAAGGAAATCAGCATCAGCAGCTACGTCATCGCGGTGAGTGCAGTTGAGCATGAAAATCGCAACATCAGGCATAAATACATTGATCTGTCTGGCCAACATTTCCTCTGCTGTTTGTTCTTCATCCAACTTAATGGATTCTGCAATTCCCCTTGTATCGCAAATATCCATCAGTACCCGTTCACCGTTTTTGCACTGGTA
>JAZPYJ010000122.1:0-6994 GCA_045544075.1 Thermoanaerobacteraceae bacterium | reverse complement strand
GCAATGCATTTATTAAAACTTACGTTACGGTACAGATCATTCTATTGCTCTTATCTCTTCTTTTTGTATTCTGGAAACGTTTAGCAGATAAATCAAGATACTTGATGCCTCTTTTAGTCGCCAATATGTGTTTTCCACTGGCTTTTCTGCTTGTGGCATTTTTCCCCGTTGACAATGTATGGCTATATGGATTTATAGTTTTATCTATAGTTGCAATACTGACAGTTCTCTGCAGCATAATTGCACGCCGCAGGGAAGTCGCTGCATTTACAATTATATCAGCTTTGACCGCTTTATTATTGCTGCTGGATATTTTTACAGGTCAGAATCTTATCAAAAATTCCTTCCTGGGCTACGATCCTGTGGTCGGGGCACGATTTTATGGTATAGGAAACGAGTATATGGGTGTTTTGATAGGAGCCGTTCTGATCGCTTCCGCTGCTTTGATCAACGACCATCACAACGGAAAGCTGCCTTTTATAATGGCATGTATTGTTTATCTTCTTACTTTGTTTGCGATTGCTGCTCCAAATCTGGGGACCAACGTGGGAGGATCAATAGCTGCAGTAGTAGGCTTTTTGAGTATTATGCTGCTATTTGCCAATTACAAGCTGAATTTTAAAAATTTACTGATAATAGGCGCAGCTGTATTCACTGTACTGGCGGTAATGATGATATTTGATTCAATGCGTGATGCTTCACAGCAGTCACACATAGGCCGTACAGTAAGTGCTATTACTTCTGGAGGTCTGGCAGAAGTTTGGGATATAATCAGTCGTAAAATGGCAACTAATATTAAATTGATCCATTATTCTATTTGGAGCAAACTATTCGTAGCCAGTTTGCTTACTTTAGCCTTACTTTTCTATGCTCCCGTTGGATTATTGAAAAAGATCCGCAGCAATTATACATATCTATATTACGGCTTTTACGCTCTGATTGCTGCCAGTGTTGCTGCATTATTATTCAATGATTCGGGAGTTGTTGCTGCTGCTACTATGATGATTTTTGGCGCTTCACCGTTGATCTGGCTGATAATGCGGGAACGGAGCCGAAATAAATTAATAATATCGGATAGTGCTTCATCAGATACTTTAAATGATTCCGATGCACATAAAAAATCTGATAAATAAGATTTATATAACAGACAATAATTAATGAAATTTGTTGAATGCAGTATCTCTCAATGAAGCATAATGATTCGTCATATGTTTTATCAATAGAATATACGGAGTAAAACAGCTATTATTCAAGTGATAGCTGTTTTTCATTAATTTGTGTTGACTTTGATAATAGGCTGTGGTATCCTTGCTTTGTAAATGATCTAAACAAAATGTTTAGAATTCTGAAATCCAGCTATTTCCGACATATTGTTTATAATTGCTTAACCTGTTTTAAAAAATAACTTGGTGTTTAAAATTATTAAACATGTAGATTTTATCGGATTACGTTGGAATCTAAAAAGAGGGTAAAAAAATGATTGACATTGGAAGCAGAATCAAGAGACTGCGTTTGCTGCTCGGACTTACTCAACAAGAGTTGGGAGATCGCTGCGATCTGACCAAAGGGTTTATTTCACAGCTGGAAAGCAATCAAACTTTACCAAGTCTGCCGACTTTGGCTGATATTGTTGAAGTGCTAGGTGTCACCTTTGAAGAATTTTTCGCTGATGAAAACACGGGATCGCCTGTATTCCGAAAAACAGATATGTTCACAAAAGAGTCGGAAGGCAGCAAACTGACATGGCTTATTTCCAATGCTCAAAAGAATTCTATGGAGCCTGTTTTACTGGAAATTGATCCCGGCCAGGAAACCCACACCGATTCCCCTCATACAGGAGAAGAATTCGGCTATATACTGTCAGGAAGCATAACCCTTAAGCTGGGTATACATCAGCATAAACTGAAAAAAGGTGATGCATTTTACTATAAAGCTGAGAAGGAGCATGCCATAATCAATACCGGCAAATCCAAAGCAGTTATTATTTGGGTATCATCGCCGCCCTCATTTTAATTATATAAACGCGGGAGGTAACAATCATGGCTGCTGACGAGCATCTGATTCAAATCGATCATGTATATAAAAGTTTTGACGGGGAACTCGTTCTTAATGACATTGATTTCTATATTGATAAAAATGAGTTTCTGACTTTACTTGGACCTTCAGGCTGTGGGAAAACTACTTTATTGCGTTTGATCGGCGGATTCATCAAACCTGATCAGGGCCATATCTATTATGATGGCCGTTGTATAGATGATATTCCCGTGCATAAACGCAACATAAATACTGTTTTTCAAAAATATGCACTTTTTCCGAATATGAATGTTGAAGAAAACATAGCATTTGGTCCTACTATTAAAAAATGGGATAAGGCAAAAATCAGCCATCGTGTTAATGAAATGTTGGAACTCGTTAATTTGAAAGGGTTCAACAAGCGAGATATCAGTACATTATCTGGAGGCCAGCAGCAGAGAGTGGCGGTTGCCAGAGCCTTGATAAACGAGCCGGATATCCTTCTGCTGGATGAGCCATTAAGTGCGCTTGATAATAAATTCCGAAAAGAGATGCAGCATGAGTTAAAGCGTATTCAGGCTGAGATAGGAATTACTTTTATTTTTGTTACCCACGACCAGGAAGAAGCATTGACTATGTCTGATACTGTGGTTGTTATGAATGAGGGTATTATTCAGCAGATAGGAAAGCCTGAAGATGTTTATAATGAACCTGTTAACGCATTTGTCGCAGATTTTATAGGGGCAAGCAATATCATCGATGGTATTATGATCAGAGATTGCCTGGTAAATATACTGGGTGTTGATTTTTCCTGTGTCGATACTGGCTTTGGGGAGAATAATCCTGTGGATGTCGTGATCAGACCTGAGGATCTGATTTTATCGGATCCTATAGGACATGATTTGATAGGTCTGGTATCCGAGGTGACTTTCAAGGGTGTTCATTATGAAATGAAAGTATTAACCAGAGGATATGAGTGGCTGGCGCACAGTACTTACTGCAAATCAGTCGGAAGTGTTGTCGGACTTAGTGTAGACCCGTTCAATATCCAGATCATGCATAAGCCTGTTTCAAGTGATGAGGAGGCTGTCAGTGAATTATGATAAAAAGAAGGCTGATCAACGGTCCATATGTTTTGTGGATGATAGCATTCACTATAATACCACTTTGTACCATTGCCTATTATGGTTTTACCAATAGGCAGGGTGATTTCACCTGGGATAATATTGCAGCTATTGCTGATCCTCTTCATTTTAAGTCGCTTTTCTTAGCACTAGGAATCGCGTTAGGCTGCACGGTTATTTGTTTGCTTATATCATATCCCTTGGTTCTTATTCTGGTCAACAGCCGTATTGCTAAGACCAGCTTTATCATTTTTGTGTTCATTCTTCCCATGTGGATGAATTATATGCTGCGCACAATGGCGCTTCAGCAGTTACTGACTAACAACGGAATAATTAATGGAATCCTGCGCTTTATGCATCTGCCTGCCCTTAATCTGATCAATACTCCACAGGCAATTATGCTAGGTATGGTATATATTTATCTGCCTTTTATGATCCTGCCTATTTATAATGCAGTAAGCAAGATCGATCATAGTATGATAGAAGCAGCACAGGATCTGGGAGGAAGCTATTTTACAGTTTTACGCAGGATTATTATTCCTCTTTCTTCGCCCGGAATCATAAGCGGTATTACTATGGTATTTATTCCGGCTATTTCAGAATTTGTTATTGCCAATATTCTGGGCGGCGGTAAGATTTTGCTGATTGGCAATGTTATCGAACAGGAGTTCACCACCGTCAATAACTGGTATTTAGGCTCGGGCCTTTCTCTGGTGCTTATGGTATTTATCCTGATCAGTATGTTTATAGCAGGTAAATACGATAAAGAAGGGAGCGGGAGCATACTGTGATGAAAAAGTTAGTGCAAAAGTTTTATGTTGTTCTCTGTCTCATCTTTTTATATGCACCGATCGCCGTACTTATTATTTTATCCTTCAACGCCTCCAAGTCACGCGTTGTTTGGGGTGGATTTACCGTCAACTGGTATGCTCAGCTTTTTACCAATAATCAGATCATGCAAGCTCTTTATAATACGCTTTTGATTGGTTTTGCGGCTGCTTTAGCAGCAACTGTTATAGGAGTGATCGCAGCTTTTTGCATTAATTCATCGCGCGGCAGCAGTCGTTCGCTTATGCTCGGAGTTACAAATATTCCTTTATTGAACGCCGATATAGTTACAGGGATTGCTTTGATGCTCCTGCTTGTACGTTTTGTCACGTTAGGCTTCGGCAGCATTCTTATAGCGCATATAGTTTTCTGTGTTCCTTATGTTGTTTTGAGTGTTATGCCAAAAATAAAGACATTGGATAATTCAATCTACGATGCTGCTCGTGATCTGGGAGCTTCACCTCTGCAGGCATTGTTCAAGGTCGTGCTGCCTGATATTTTCCCTGGTGTGCTGACAGGATTTCTTCTTGCATTTACTATGTCCCTTGATGATTTTGTCATTACTTATTTCACTAAGGGTCCCGGTATTGATACATTATCAACACTTATTTACGGTGAATTGCGCAAGGGAATCAAACCTGAGCTTTATGCTTTATCAACGATCATGTTTCTGACGGTGCTTATTATACTCTTGCTTATCAACAAATACTCAGATAATGAAAAACCGGTGAAGAAACAGCGCCGTTATATAAGGAATAATGCTTCAGTTAAATAAAATAATACTTGAAAATACAGATAATATAATAAGGGGGAATAAGATTATGTCAAAGAAAAAAGCTATTAATTTTACTGTTTTCGTGCTTATGCTGGGATGTCTTGCACTGCTGTTCACAGGCTGCGGGAAAGATGATCGGAGCAAACAAGTTATGGTTTTTAATTATGGTGAATATCTGGATATGGATTTGATCCAACAATTTGAAAAAGAGACAGGATATGAAGTTTTGTATGAAGAATTTCAGACCAACGAGGATATGTACAGCAAGTTTTCCGCTAACACAGCCAGTTACGACGTTATTTGCTGTTCCGATTATATGATCCAGAAACTTCTCAACGAAGGACATTTATTGCCGATAGATTTTGATCAAATGCAGTATGAGAGCAATATCGGAAAAGACTTTTGGGATTTCAGTGAGGCATTTGATCTCGGTAATAAATATTCGGTTCCTTATTTTTGCGGCACGGTAGGCATTCTATATGACAAAACAAGTGTAGATCCTGAAAAAGTTAAGAGCTGGGAAGCGCTTTGGGATAAGGATTACTCTGAAAGGATAATCATGTCCAACAGTATTCGGGATTGTTTTCTGCCGGCGCTGAAACTGAAGGGTTATTCGCTGAATACTTCCAGTGAGTCAGAACTCAGGGAAGCACAGCAGATGCTTATCGATCAGAAACCGATTGTGCAGGCTTACCTGGTGGATGAAACAAGAGATGAAATGATTGCAGGCAATGCCGATCTGGCAATGGTTTTTTCCAGTGAAGCTTATTATGCTTTTGAGTATAATGATAAATTGGCTTATTATGTGCCGGAAGAAGGCTCCAACTTTTGGATTGATTCCTGGGTTATTCCGGATTCCTGCCAAAATAAAGACGGCGCACAGGAGTTTATTGATTTCCTGTGCCGAGAAGATGTCGCTATGACTAATTTTATGTTTGCCTTAACTGAAACACCTAATCAGGCAGTTATAGATCAGCTTGATTCTGAATTTCGTAATAATGAAGCATTATTCACTCCAAAAGAAGTAATGAATCGCTGTGAAGCATATATTAGTCTGGATGACTCTACTTACGATTTATATAGTCGTCTATGGAAGGAAATAAAATCAGCAAATTAATTTCAATAATCAACTAAATAATTTTAATGAATATCGAAGGATAGTTTAGTCAACTCCTAAACAGTTTTCTTATTTACTATGGCCGCTCTTTGCAGCGGCTTTCTTTTTATGCTGAGCAGAATATGAAAAATACCAAGT
This sequence comes from Thermoanaerobacteraceae bacterium, assembly GCA_045544075.1. Classification (GTDB taxonomy): domain Bacteria; phylum Bacillota; class JAZPYJ01; order JAZPYJ01; family JAZPYJ01; genus JAZPYJ01. Next base: position 999 of record JAZPYJ010000122.1, on the reverse strand, counting down.
TTTATTTTATTTGGACTGAATATTATTGAAAAAAAATTGCAGCAGTGATAATATATCAATATAAGTGTTTTATATACGCGAAATTTTTCGGGGATTTAAAGGGGAGATCACTGATGATAGAATTAACCAAAGGCGGTGTGTATCTGATAGATGGTAAACCGTCTAAAGGAAACGGGTCTGTGCCTGATCAGGCAAATGCCCGTGAAAACACTATGGCCTATAAAATATTACGCGCTCATTGCCGGCCTGAAGATACAGATAAGCTTCATATTAAGTTTGACGCTATGCTTTCCCATGATATTACTTATGTGGGTATTATTCAGTCAGCAAGGTATTCCGGACTTAAGCAGTTTCCCATCCCTTATGTACTGACTAACTGTCATAATAGTTTATGTGCTGTCGGAGGTACAATCAACGAAGATGATCATGTTTTCGGTCTTTCAGCAGCCCGCAAATACGGAGGAATATATGTTCCTGCTAACCAAAGCGTTATCCATATGTATGCCCGTGAGGCAATAGCTGCCTGCGGAAGCATGGTTTTAGGCTCGGACAGTCATACCCGTTACGGTGCTTTAGGTACGATAGCCATGGGGGAAGGTGGTCCTGAGCTGGTCAAACAGCTGCTTAATCATACTTACGACATCGACTTACCTGAAGTTATTATGGTTTATCTGGAAGGCAAACCGAAGCCGGGCATAGGTCCTCATGATGTGGCTATCGCTCTGATCAAAGAAGTATTCGCAAATCGATTTGTCAACAATAAGATTCTTGAATTTGTCGGTCCTGGTATTGCTAATTTACCAATGGATTTCCGCAACGGAATCGACGTAATGACTACCGAAACGACCTGTCTCAGTTCGATTTGGTGTACTGATGAAAAAACAAAGGAATTTTTCCAACTGCACGGCAGATCAGAAGCTTACTGTAAAATGAGTCCCGGATCAATTGCCTATTATGATGGAATGATTCGCATCGATTTGTCTTCAATAGAATCCATGA